>JAXDLV010000194.1:0-12594 GCA_034666445.1 Chloroflexota bacterium
CGATGGGGCTGGCGGTTGCGGCAGGCGCGCTGGGGCGGGTGGTCGTCTCGGGTCCCTTCTTGCGGAAGAGGCCACCGAAGATGCCGCCCAGTCCCTTGGGCCGGGCCGTCTCCTCCGCCTCGGCCGAAGCCTGGGCGTCGAGGTCGGCCCGCGTGACCAGCGGCCGGGTCATACGACCCAGCTCCCCGGTCATGTCCACGTCCTGCCGTGTGATGGGATCCCGGGCGTCGGCTGCGTTCATCAGGTCCAGCGACGTGCTGGTGCTCTGAACCCCGCTGACGATCACCTTGCGGCCGAAACGGCGACGCAGGGTGGCGACCATGCGGACGAAGTCGGCGTCACCGGTCATCAGGATGAAGGTGTCGATGTCCGGGTGGTCGATGGCCTCCAGGAACATGTCGATCACCATGTGCATATCCGCCGAGCTCTGCCGCCGCCCGCCGCTGATCTTGCTCGGTGCATGCACCGGCTCGATGTTGGCGCCGAACAGGAGCTTGTCCTGGAATTCCCTTGGATGCCCGGTGAAATCTGCGTAGGCCTTGGCCACGGTCACGCGACCGTACTTGCTGGCCTTGTTCATCAGCTTCTGGGGATGAAGCTCGCCACCAAAATGCTGACGGATCCCGATGCGGATGTTGTCGAAGTCGATAAATAAAGCGACTTTGCTATTGCTGTCTGGCAATAAGTGTCTTGTGCCTCCTTGTCATGCACCCGCGGACCGTTGGTCCCGGGGCGAACTGGAGGCTGACGCGACTTATGGAGTTGTGAGGGTGCTGCGCGGAGTATAGCGGCGGCCTCCTCGGCGCCCGGTGCCGCGACCTTGTAACAGAAGGTTGCGTACCTGACCGGGGTGTCAGATATGATGGCCCGAACCAGGGGCGCGGGGTCCAGGCTGTGGGCCGTTCCGTGTACTCCCGGGCGGGAGGAGTAGGAATGAAGTTTCTTCGAATGTCGGTCGCGCTCGCGACCGTCGGCTGTCTTGTCGGCGGGGCCTCGGCGATGACCGCGACCGCGGCCGGCAGCCCGTACACCAAGACCACCAGCAGCTTCCACGCGACGGGCCTCGGCCCGACCGCCAACCACGCCTGTGACATCGCCTACGACCTGTACGTCCCGGCCACGGCCACGGCGACCTCGCCGGCGCCCGCGATCCTGACCACCAACGGCTTTGGCGGCAGCAAGGATGACCAGGCCGGCAACGCCGGGCTGTGGGCGTCCAACGGCTACGAGGTCCTCTCCTACTCCGGCCTCGGGTTCGGTGGTTCGGGTTGCCCGATCGGCCTGGACTCCCCCGAGTGGGACGGCCTGGCCGCCTCCCAGCTGGTGAGTTTCCTCGCCGCCCGGCCGGAGGTCCTCAAGGACGCCGCGGGTGACCCCCGCATCGGCACCTGGGGCGGCTCCTATGGCGGCGGCTTCCAGTTCGCCCTGGCGTCGGTCGACCAGCGCGTCGACGCGATGGTCCCGGAGATCACCTGGAACGACCTGAGCTACTCGCTGGCGCCGAACAACTACAGCTCCAACCTGGTCTACGACGGCTACACCAACCCCGGCGTGTTCAAGGAGCAGTGGACCAGCCTGTTCTTCGCCCTCGGCAACGCCCAGCCGGCGCTCCACCAGGGCATCAGCGGCTGGACCGACAACGTTGACGGCCAGCCGAGCAGCGGCACGTTCAACCCCGCCTGCCCCGGCTTCCAGCCGGGCGCCTGCACCTCGTATGCCAACAGCGCCGCGTACGGCTTCCCCAAGCGCTCAACGATCGACACCCTCCACGGCGCCTCCGCGCAGTACACGTACTTCGAGAACTGCAAGGCTGGGCACTACCCGCCGACCCTGCTGGCCCAGGGCCAGACCGACACCCTCTTCCTGGTCAACGAGGCCGTGGCCAACTACAACGCGACCAAGGCCTGCGGTGGTGACGCCAAGCTCGTCCTCAAGCTCGGTGGCCACAGTGGCCCCGCGGCGGCCGGCGAGTACAACAACACCAACCCCGACAAGGGCTACGTCACCCAGCTCGAGCTGAACTGGTTCGACCACTACCTGAAGGGCACCGGCGTTGCCACCGGCCCCGCCGTTGAGTACTTCAAGGACTGGGTCAGCTACGACACAGCTGGCTCGGCCCAGCCGGCCTACGGCACCGCCCCGGCGTGGCCGGTGGGCGGCACCCAGGCCTTCTACCTGTCGTCGGGTGGCCTCGGCAGCTCGACCGGCACGCTGGTGGCGAGCCCCGGCCAGGTCGTCAAGGGCAAGGTGGCGTTTGCCAGCACCCCCGGCGGCGAGTCCGGCTACTCGGAGACCGCGAGCTTCAACAGCTCGGTGACCTTCCTGCCACCGACAGACCCGGCCGGCACGTTCGGGTCGTTCACCAGCGCCCCGCTGGCGGCCGACCTGGACTCGGCGGGGATCCCGACGGTTGACTTCTCGATCACCGACGCCAACGCGGCGGGCAACCTCAGCGCCGAGGCGGCGCTGGTGCTGTTCGGCAAGCTGTACGACGTCGCCCCCGACGGCAGCAGGACCCTGGTGCACCGGCTCATCGCCCCGATCCGGGTGATGGACACGACCAAGCCGGTCCACCTCAACCTGCCGGGCGTGGTCCATCACTACGCCGCCGGCCACCAGCTACAGCTGGTGCTGGCCACCAGCGACGCCTCGTACGTCGGCTCCCGTGCGTCGCACGCGCTGACGATGAAGCTGGACCCGGCGAAGCCGATGGCCCTCACCATGCCGGTGGGCGCCTAGCCAGGACTACCGCGCGGGGCGGCTCCGGCCGCCCCGCTGCGTCGCTGACTGAGGGGTCGGATATGATCGCGCGGACCAGGGGTTGCGGGCCAGCTGTAGGCCGTTCCGCCTGCTCCCCGGCGGGGGGAGTAAGGGCATGAAATTTCTACGAATGGCGGTCGCGCTTGCGACCATTGGATGTCTGGTAATTGGGGCCTCGGCCATGACCGCCGTCGCGGCGGGCCCCCCGTTCAGCAGGACCACCAGCAGCTTCCACGCGACCGGCCTCGGTCCTGACGCCAGCCATGTCTGCGACATCGCCTACGACCTCTACGTCCCCACGAGCGCCACGGCGACGTCGCCGGCGCCCGCGATCCTCACCACCAACGGCTTCGGCGGTAGCAAGGACGACCAGAAGGACAACGCCCAGCTGTGGGCGTCGAATGGCTACGTGGTCCTGTCCTACTCCGGCCTCGGCTTCGGCGGCTCCAGCTGCCAGATCGGCCTTGACTCCCCCGAGTGGGACGGCCGCGCCGCCTCCGAGCTCGTCAGCTTCCTCGCCTCCCGGCCCGAGGTTCTGAAGGACTCCCTTTATGACCCCCGCATCGGCACCGCGGGCGGCTCGTACGGCGGCGGCTTCCAGTTCGCGCTGGCCTCCGTCGACCACCGCGTCGACGCGATGGTCCCCGACATCACCTGGAACGACCTCAGCTACTCTTTCGCCCCGAACAACTACTCGGCGAGCCTGGTCTACGACGGCTACGACAACCCCGGCGTCTACAAAGAGCAGTGGACCAGCCTGTTCTTCGCCCTCGGCAACGCCGAGCCGGTGTTGCACCAGGGCCGCAGTGGCTGGACCGACAACAGGGACGGCCGGCCCAGCACCGGGACCTTCAACCCCGCCTGCCCCGGCTTCCACCCGGAGGACTGCGCGGCTTTCACCAACAGCGCGACCTGGGGCTTCCCCAAGCACAGCACAATCGACACCCTGCACGCCGTGTCGGCCCAGTACACCTACTTCGACAGCTGCAAGGCCGGGCACTACCCGCCCACGCTCCTCACCCAGGGCGAGACTGACACCCTCTTCCTGGTCAACGAGGCGGTCGCCAACTACAACGCGACCAAGGCCTGCGGCGGCGACGCCAAGCTCGTCCTCAGGTTCGGGGGCCACAGTGGGCTCGACGCAGCAGGCGAGTACAGCAGCAACCCCCACAAGGGCTACCTCACCAGGCTCGAGCTGAACTGGTTCGACCACTACCTCAAGGGCACCGCTGTGGCCACCGGTCCTGAGGTCGAGTACTTCAAGGACTGGGTCATCTATGACCACACCGGCTCGGCGCAGCCGGCCTATGGCACCGCCCCGGCCTGGCCGGTGGGCGGCACCCAGGCCTTCTACCTCTCGTCGGGCGGCCTCGGCAGCACGGCCGGCAAGCTGGTATCCAGCCCCGGCCAGGTCGTGAAGGGCAAGGTCGAGTTCGCCAGCATCCCCGGCGGGCAGGCCGGCTACTCGGAGGTCGCCAACTACAACGACTCGGTGACCTTCGTGGAGCCCACGGACCCTGAGGGCACCTTCGGGTCCTTCACCAGCGCGCCGCTCGCGGCCAACCTGGACTCTGCGGGGATCCCGACGGTCGACTTCTCGATCACGGACGCCAACGCGGCCGCCAACCTCACCCCGGAGGCCGCGCTGGTCCTGTTCGGCAAGCTGTACGACGTCGCCCCCAATGGCAGCCGCACCCTGGTGCGCGGGCTGGTCGCCCCGATCCGGGTGATGGACACGACCAAACCCGTTCACCTCAACCTGCCGGGCATGGTGCATCGCTATGCCGACGGCCACCGGCTGCAGCTGGTGCTGGCCACGAGCGACGCGTCATATATCGGCTCCCGTGCTTCGCACGCGCTGACGATCAAGTTGGACCCGACCCAGCCGATGGCCCTCACCCTCCCGGTGGGCGCCTAGCCGGAGAACCGCGCGGGGCGGCCCGGCCGCCCCGCTCGCCTCCCTGGCCTTGGGGCACAATTGCACGGTGCTGCTGGAGTGCCTGCGTGGCTGAGGGGATGGCGCCCCCGGGCGAGGTGGTGCTCTCTGACGTGGAGGCCCGCGTCGACGACGTCTACTGGCGGCCGGACCCGGAGGCCATGGAGAGGACCCGGATGGCCTCGCTGATGCGCCGGCTGGGGGCCGCCGACTACGCCGACCTGGTTCGCATCGGCGCCGAGGACGTCGACCGCTTCTGGGGCGCGGCGGTGGAGGACATCGGGATCGAGTGGTACGAGCCCTACACGGCCGTCCGCGACTCCAGCCGCGGCATCGAATGGACCACGTGGTTCACCGGGGGGCGGATGAACCTGGTGCACAACTGCCTCGACAAGTGGGTCCGCGACACGCCCGACCGGGTGGCGCTGGTGTCGGAGTACGAGGACGGCGGCGTGCGCACCTACACCTTCGCCGAGCTGGACCGCGAGGTCAGTCGCCTCGCCGGGGCGATGCGCGCGGCGGGCGTCGGCCGGGGCGACGCCGTCGGCCTGTTCCTGCCGATGATCCCAGAGGTGGTGTTCAGTCTCCTGGCCACCGCCAAGATCGGCGCGGTGTTCATCCCACTGTTCAGCGGCTACGGCCCCGACGCGGTGTCCGTCCGCCTCCGCGACTGCGAGGCGAAGCTGCTGGTCACCGCCGACGGCTTCCTGCGCCGCGGCAACCCGGTGCCGATGAAGGAGACCGCGGACGCGGCGCTGGCCGACGCGCCCTCGGTGGCCCACACGCTGGTGGTCCGCCGGCTGGGCCGGGACGTGCCCTGGACCGAGGGTCGGGACCTCTGGTTCGACGATGCGGTGGCGGGGATGCCCGATGCCGTCGACACGGAGGTCATGGACGCTGAGGACCCCTGCATGCTGATCTACACCTCGGGCACCACCGGCAAGCCCAAGGGCTGCGTCCACGTCCACTGCGGCTTCCCGATCAAGGGCGCCCAGGACATGGCCCACGCGATGGATTTCGGCGCCGACGACCGCATGTTCTGGTTCACCGACATCGGCTGGATGATGGGGCCCTGGGAGATCATGGGCACCCTGGCACTCGGCGGCAGCATGGTCACGTACGAGGGCAGCCCCGACCACCCCGGCCCCGACCGCCTCTGGGACATCGTCGAGCGGCATGGCGTGACCCACCTGGGGGTGTCGCCGACGGCCATCCGGGCGCTGATGAAGTTCGGCGTCGACCCCGTGCAGGCCCACGACATGTCGAGCCTTCGGATGATCGGCTCCACCGGCGAGCCCTGGAACCCCGACCCCTGGGTGTGGTGCTTCGAGAATGTCGGCGGCGGACGCGTGCCGCTGCTCAACTACTCCGGCGGGACCGAGATCTCGGGCGGGATCGTCGGCGGCAACTTCCACACCGTGTGCAAGCCGTGCGCCTTCAGCGGCCCGGTGCCCGGGATGGCGGTGGACGTCGTGGACGCCGAGGGCAACCCGGTCCGCGGCGAGGTGGGAGAGCTGGTGCTGCGCCAGCCGTGGCCGGGGATGACGCGCGGCTTCTGGCATGACCCCGATCGCTACATCGAGACGTACTGGGCGCGCTGGCCGGGGACCTGGTATCACGGCGACTTCGCCGAGGTTGCCGACGACGGCCTCTGGTACATCTTCGGGCGCTCCGACGACACCATCAAGGTGGCGGGCAAGCGGGTTGGCCCGGCCGAGGTGGAGTCGGCCCTGGTGGCGCACGCGGCGGTCCAGGAGGCGGCCGCGATCGGCGTCCCCGACGACATAAAGGGCGAGGCGCTGGTGGGCTTTGTCATCCTCCGCCCCGGCGCGGACGACACTCCCGAGCTGCGTGATGAGCTGAAGGCCACCGTCGCCGCCGCGCTGGGCAAGTCCCTGAAGCCGAAGGCGGTCCACCCGGTGGCGGACCTGCCGAGGACCCGCAACGGCAAGATCATGCGACGCGTCATCCGCGCTGCGTACCTCGGCCAGGACGCCGGGGACCTGACGTCGCTGGAGAGCCCCGCCGCGGTCGACGCGATCAGCGCCGCCCGGGGCTGAGTGGCCGCACCCCGCAAGGCGCCCCCGAAGAAGGCGCCCCCGAAGACCGCGCCCCCTAAGAACGCGTCCCCAAAGAAGGCATCCGGGGGAAGGGCTTCGCCGAAGAAGTCACCCGACAAAGCGCCCTCCAAGCCGTCGCCGGGGGAGGGCCTCAGCCTGACCGGCAAGCGCCTCCGCCCCGCGGGCTCCGCGCGCCGCGCGGGACGGCTGCTGACCCGCGCCGCCATCGACGCCTTCATCGAGCGCCTGCCGGGCGAGGTGGTGCGCGAGGTGGCGTCGGTGGGGGCGCCGCTGACGCGCTTCAGCGGCGTGACCCATACCAGCGCGGCGCTGCTGGCGCGTTCCCTCGAGCTGCTGGCGCAGCCGCCCGCGGCGGCGCGGCCGGTGAAGGACGAGATGACCCTGCAGGAGATCGCTGAGCGCCTCGACCGGCCGCGGTCCACGGTGCAGGAGTGGGCCAGGGCAAAGCTGCTCGGGGACCCCGTCAAAACATCGCGGGGCAACCGCTGGGGCCGCCAGGCCCTCGAGCGCGCCCGCCTGGTCGACTACCTCCTACGTCGCGGTGTCGCCGCCGAGGAGGTCCGCGGCACGGGCGATACCAACCAGCTGGCGCTGCTCGTCCTGCGCCGGGCGCTGGGCACGCCGGGGGGGATGACGCGGGCGCAGGTGGCGAAGGAGGCCGGCCTCAGCGATGAGCTGCTGGCCCGCCTGACGCGGGCGCTGGGGACGGCGACGGGCGACGACGACGAGACGGTGTACAGCGCCCGGGACGTCGAGGTGCTGCGCCTCGTGGGGGCGCTCCGGTCGGTCTACTCCGACGACGACATCGTCGAGGTGGCCTCTGTGCTGGGGCGCGCCACCCACGAGATCGCCGAGGCTGCGCTGGAGCTGTTCCGGCGGCGCTTCGCGGCACCCTTCATCGACGCCGGCGCGAGCGAGCTGGAGATGATGCTGCGGCTGGCCACGCTCGTGGACCTCACGGTCCCAACCACCGGGCCAGTGCTGGAGCTGGTGCTGCGGCGCCAGCTGGAGTCCAGCGCGCGCGCCGAGACGATCGCCCAGCTGGAGCGGCAGGGCACATCGATGGACGGCCAGGTGGAGCAGGCGGTGGGCTTCGCCGACCTGGTGGGCTTCACCGCGCTGTCGGCGCGGCTCTCGGCGCTGGAGGTGTCGCAGATGGCGGAGCGGCTTCTCCACACTGCCGAGGAGGCGTTCGTGCCGCTGGGGGTGCGGATCGTCAAGTCGATCGGCGACGCCGTCATGTTCGTCGCGCCGGACCCTGTCACCGCCGGGCGCGCCGCCGCCGACCTCATGGACCGCGCCGCCGACACGGACCTGCCGCCGCTGCACGTCGGCATCGCCTACGGCCCGATGCTGCGTGCCTACGCCGACTTCTTCGGCCGGACGGTGAACATCGCCTCGCGGCTGTGCGAGGTGGCGCCGGCGGGGACGATCTACGTGCTGAAGCCGGGCCGCGGCACCCGGGCGGCCGACTGGAAGGCGCGCGAGCTGGTGGTCCACGACGCCGGCGCCAAGAGCCTGAAGGGCATCGATGGCCAGGTCCGCGTGGTCCGGGTGGCGGCCGAGTAGGGCCCCGGGGTCGGGGCCGGGGATCGACTATGCTTGGCTCCGCCAATTCGGGATCGGAAACAGGTCGAGGAGGACAAGGCGGATGGCTTACAAGGCATTCAGTGACGAGTGGGCGGACGCCTACAAGAACGAGATCAACAACAGCGCGGTGTACAAGCAGGCCGCCGCGGGCTGGGAGGGCGTCGTCGCCCTGATCGTCGAGGCGGAGCCGGAGAAGAACTTCCCCGAGACCAAGGGCATCTGGATGGACCTCTGGCACGGCGAGGCCCGCGACATCAAGGTGGTCAATGAGGCGGAGGCCGAGAAGGCCGACTTCGTCATCCGTGGCCCCTACACCCGCTGGAAGCAGGTGGCCCAGAAGGAGCTCGACTCCACCAAGGCGATGATGCAGGGCAAGCTCAAGCTCAAGGGCGACCTGCCGACCATCGTGCGCTACACCAAGGCCAGCCAGGAGATGACCGAGTGCACCACCCGCGTCGAGGTCGAGTACCCCGACGAGGTCCCCGCCTAGGCCCTGGCGGGAGGAATCCTGATGGCTGAGGTCCCGGCGGTCGTCTATCCCGACGGGGAGGACGAGGCCAGCCCGATGGCCGCCATGCTCGCGGGGCTGATCACAGCCAACGTCGAGCAGCACCCCGAGCGCTGGGACGACTTCCACAAGCTGAGCGGCACCAGCGTCTCCATCGAGGTCCCCGACATCGAGGAGGCGCTGACGCTGACCTTTGCGGGCAACGACCTGGTCGTCCGCAACGGTCGCCGGGGCCGACCGGCGGTCAGCATCACGGCCCAGTCGGAGGTGGTGATGGCCCTCAACCTCCTCAAGGAGGGGCCGCTGGGCATGCCCAACTACTTCGACGAGAACGGCCGCAACGTGGTGCGGGCGCTGCTCAGCGGGAAGCTGAAGATCGGCGGTATGTGGCGCATCGACACCCTCAACCGCGTCACCCGCCTCTTCTCCGTAGCCTGACCGAGGACCGCGCGCCGGCAGACCCGGGCGCGTACTTCCAGGGACCGGCGGCGCGCTGGTACGGCGCCGCCTACGGCTGGCGCGACGAGGACATCCCCTTCTACCTGCGTGAGGCCGAGCGCCATGCGGGCCCGGGCGGCGCGGTGCTGGAGCTGGCCGCCGGCGAGGGCCGGGTCACCCTCCCGATGGCGCGAGCGGGGTTCCACGTCACGGCGGTGGACAGCTCCACGGAGATGCTGGCGGGCCTTCGCCGCCGGCTGGACGGCGAACCGGCGGAGGTGTCGCGCCTGGTCGAGGTGGTGGAGGGGGACATCCGCGCCCTCCAGCTGGACCGGCTGTATCGCTTCATCTACCTGCCGTTCAACACACTGCTCATGCTGGTCGAGCCCCACGAGCGCTACCGCGCCCTCGAGCACGTCCGCGAGCACCTGGCGCCCAGCGGCGCCTTCGCGCTGGAGGTGTTCACCCCCGACCCCGAGCGGCTGGTGCCGCAGGCCGACTGGGCGGTGGACATCGACCACGAGGGCGAGGACCCCGGCGGCGAGGGGCCGGTGCGGGTGACCCGCTGGATGCGGCGAGAGGTGGACTACGGACGCCAGCGGACGCGCTCGAGGTTCCGCTACCGGGTGGCCGGCGCGGCCGAGGGCGGGGCGGTGCTGGCCGAGTGGGAGGACGAGCTGGAGATCGCGTATGTCTTTCCCCGCGAGCTTGAGCTGCTGCTCGAGCGGCAGGGCTTCCGCATCCTGGGTCGTTCCGGTGGCGGCGACGGCCGCCCCTATGCGCCCGCGGCCGGGGACATGCAGCCGCAGTACGTTGTGGCCCGGCTGGTCCCCTGACCGGCGGGGCTAGCGGCGACCGGCCGGCTTCTCCCCCTGGCGCCGGCGGAAGGCCCGCACCTTGACGCGGTTGCCGCAGACCGCCATGTCGCACCAGGTGCGCGAGTGGTTGCGGGAGCTGTCGTAGAACGCCCAGGTGCAGGTCTCCTCGGCGCAGGCCTTGAGGTTGGGGAAGGTCCCGTCGGTCATCGACACGAAGACGGCGGCCACCAGGAAGCCCATCGCGCCGAGGACGCCGCGGGTTCCGGGGTGGAGGTGCGGGGAGCCCTCGGCGTCGAACGAGATGCGCAGCCCGGCCTGGTCGCCGACCCGGTTGAGGACGGCCAGCGCGCCGGCGTCGAGGTCGGCGCCGTTGTTGGCGAGCAGCAGCGCTCGCAGCGCCTCGCGCAGCTCCCGGGCCAGCTCCAGGTCGGCGGCGCTGACGCTGGTGCGGGCCGCGGCGAGGTCCTGCTCGGCAAGCCAGGCCCGCAGCGCCGCGGGAGTGTCGAGCATCTCCTTGCGAGGCTCGACGTCGAGGGTGTTGACGAACAGCTGGACCAGCCGCAGGCGGCCTGGCGCGACCGGCCTGACGGGGGCCTCGATGGCGCTCATCGACGCCAGCATATCGGGGTTGGCGGTTACAGGTTGGTGTCGCATCGTGAAACTCGCGTAGGCATTTGACTAGTTACCGTAACCAGTATAGACTTATGGGCAGTTACAAGCAGGGCGACATGGCAGGAGGCAGTGGATGGTGATGGCGGAAACCCCGGCGGGTCCCCCGGCCGCCGGCCCCGGCATCCTGCTCCGCCTGGTGGCGCCACTGCTGGCCCTGTACGTCGTGTGGGGCTCCACCTACCTGGCCATCCGCGTCGCGATCGAGACACTGCCGCCCTTCCTGATGGCCTCGATCCGGTTCCTGGTCGCCGGCGCGCTCCTGTACGCCTTTGCGGTGCGCCGTGGCGACCGCGCGGGTGACCGCCCCGGGCGCCGCCAGTGGCTGGCGACGCTGGTCGTGGGGGCCCTGCTGCTGGCCGGCGGCAACGGCGGGGTCAGCTGGGGCGAGCAGTTCATCTCGTCCGGGCTGGCGGCGCTGCTGGTGGCCACCGTTCCGCTGTGGATGGTGCTGATCTCCCACTTCACTGGCCAGGAGCGCCTCAGCTGGCCGGTGGGCCTGGGCCTGGCGATCGGCCTCGGCGGCGTGGCGCTGCTCGTCGACCCGTCGCTGGGCGGCGCCAACCACCTGGTAGGCATAGGTGCGGTCCTGCTGGCCGCCGTGCTTTGGGCCTCGGGCTCGATCTACGCCCGCCGCGCCCCCCTGCCGAAGCGCCCGCTGGTGACCACTGGGATGGAGATGCTTGGCGGAGGCGCGGTGCTCGCGGTGCTGGCCGTCGCCACCGGCGAGCTAGGCCGGCTGCACCTCGACCAGGTCTCGCTCGCCTCGGCGCTGGCCGTGGCCTACCTGGCGATCTTCGGCTCCATCCTCGCCTTCAGCTGCTACGTCTGGCTGCTCAAAACGACGCGGGCGTCGGTCGCCGGGACCTATGCCTACGTGAACCCCGCGATCGCGGTGTTCCTGGGGTGGGGCATCGCGGGCGAGCCGGTGACGCCACGGACGCTGGTGGGTGGCGCGGTGATCATCCTCGCCGTGGCGCTGATCGTCAGCGCGGGGTCCATCAAGGCCGCCCTGGCGCGTCGCGTCCCGGCCAACACGGCGGAGTGCGAGGCCGTCTGAGCCCGCGGGTCAGGCCGGGCTGTAGCCCCGCAGCCCGAGGATCCTGAGCTCCCCAGCCTGGCCGAAGACCTCGAAGGCGGGGCCCGAGAGGTCGGTGCCCCGGTCATCGGTGAAGTTGGCGATCTGAACCTGGTTGACGTAGACGTTGGTGTTGCCGTCGGCGGCGGTCTCCGCCGTCAGGACGAACACATTGCCCTTGAACAGCTCGGCATTCTCCTCCACGTCCTGGCCCTCCGGGGTCATCGCCGGGGGAAGGATGTACTGGAGCACGGCGGCGCCGCGATCGGAGTCGAGGGCGACGACCTGGTCACCCTGGGTGCCGTCGCCGCGTCGGTAGATCCAGCGGGCGGTGAAATGCGAACCCGGCCGGATTGCCAGCTCGGTCTCGATGACATAGTGGTCGTGCGGTTCGCCAACTGCGGCGAAGCGCACGTGGCCGTCGGGCTTGACGATGGCGACGTCGTAGTAGCCCTGGCCGGCCTCGAGCTTCACGGCCGACTCGTCGCCCGTGATGGTGGGCGCCTCGAAGTCCGATGCGTCACCGCTCAGCTTGGCGGCGCCCGCCAACGGACCACGCGGCGACTGGGTGCCCTGGGTCATCTTCGGGCCGGGCGTCCACGGGGTCCCGAACTCGGCCGCTGCGGGTGAGTTCCCCAGCGGGAGGCCGCCTATTGGGCCGACACCGTTGCCCCCGCGTGTCATGAGGTAACCGCCGACGCCCACCACCAGCAGGA
>JAXDLV010000195.1:0-3986 GCA_034666445.1 Chloroflexota bacterium
CCTTGATGGTGTCGCCGTCGCGGGTCTTGATCGTGAAGCTGTGGCCGTCGGCGTCCTTGCTCTCGACCCGGCCCGCGTGGCCGTCCGGCAGGACCACGACCACCTTGGCCAGCTTCTTGTCCCCGGCCTCGGTGAACTTCACGCCCACGCGGTCGTCCACGTGGATGGCGCCGCGCCCGATGTCGGTGTCGCGGTCACCGGCGAGGTAGACCTTGGTGTCGCCGTCCATCACGAACGTGATGCTGCCGGCGGGCTGGCCGCCCGGGCGGGGGCCGCGCGGCCGGGTCTTGTGGTCGATGGTCAGCTCGGTCTCGGTCACCGCGGTGACCTGGCCGCCGACACGGTTTCCTTCGCGCTTGGCCTGGGACTGTCCCGGCTGACCCCCCGGCTTCTGGGAGGTGCCCGGGCTGGGGGTGGCGCGGCTGGCGGCCAGCGCGGTGGTGCCACCGAGGGCGGCGACCACCACTACGACTGCTGTGGCCCTGGCGGCGGTTGACTTGAACATCCGGCCTTCTCCTTTGTCTTGAGCTCGATGAACCGGCGCGCGGGCCGCCGGGCTACCCCCTGAGCCTCACAGTCAATATCGCGCCAACCGTTGAGGCCCGCCTGAGAGGAGGCTGAGAGCACCTACCATTCGGGCGATGGAGGCGTGGGAGGTGCTGGAGCCGGGCGTGGCCGACGCCGAGCCGGGCGAGCAGGCGGAGACGCGGGAGAAGCTCGGACGGCTGCGTGAGGCGATGGCCGCGGCCGACCTTGACGCCGTCTACCTGGAGGGCTGGGCCAACGTCGCCTGGCTGTCCGGCGGGCGCGGCAACCGCGTGGTGCTGGACTCCCCGCTCGGCCTGTGCGCCATGCTCGTGGGAGCGAACCAGGCGTGGGTCCTCGCCCCCAACAACGAGGAGGCGCGCGTGCGGTCGGAGGCTTTCGCGGGCCTGCCGCTGCCGGTGCTGGTCCGCTCCTGGGACAGCCTGCCGCTGTGGCGAACGGCAGCCGCCCAGCTACCCCCGGGGGCCAGGTGGGCCGCCGACGTGGGCGCTGAGGGCGCCGCCGACGCCGGCCCGCTGTTGGCCTCGCTGCGGCAGGTCCTCGGCGCCGCCGACGCCGCCCGCTACCGGGCGCTGGGGGCCGACGCCGCCCGAGCGCTGGAGACGGCATTGCTGGAGGTGGCGCCGGACTGGACCGAGCTCGACGTCGCGGGCGCGGTGGCGGCGGCACTGAAGACCCTCGACATCGAGGCGACCGTGATCCTGGTTGGCGGACGCGGGCGCGCCGAGCGGTTTCGCCACCTGGTGCCCACCGCCGCCCTGGTGACGGGCGGCCTGGTGGCGTCGGTCACCGCCGTGCGCCACGGGCTGCACGTCTCCACGACCCGATGCCTGTCCTTCGGGCCCGTGCCCACCGACACCGCCGAGAAGCACGCGGTGGTCGTCGCCGTGGAGCGCGCCTACCTGCGCGCGACGCGGCCGGGCATGACCCTGGGCCAGGCCTTCGCCGCCGGCGAGCAGGCATACGCCGCCGGTGGCTTCTACGACGACTGGAAGGAGCACCACCAGGGGGGCACCACCGGGTACGCGGGGCGCGAGGTGTTCGCCACCCAGGGCGCGGACCACGTCCTGCAGGCCGGGATGGCGGTCGCCTGGAACCCGACGGTGCCCGGCGCCAAGTCCGAGGACACGTTCCTGGTCGCGGACGGCGGCCTCGAGTGGCTGTCGCGGGCGCCGGGGTCGCGCTGGCCGGTGGATGGCGACCCCCTCCCCCGCCTGGGGATCCTCGAGCTCTAGACCGGGGACTCCAGGACTTCCAGCCGGGGCACCTCGGCCTGGGCCCCCTGCGGCGCGGGCAGCTCCACGCGGTGCCAGACGGGGCCGAAGGACATCGCCGCGGTGCTCTCCCGGGCGGTGAAGTAGATGACCTGTCGCTCCTCCTCTTCGAGCACCCGCAGGATCTCGGCGCGCCGAGTGTCGTCGCTCAGCGCCAGCGCGTCGTCGAGCAGGAGGGGCAGGCTCTCGCCGCTCCGGGCCACGAGGTCGAGCAGCCCCAGGCGGAGCAGCAGGTAGACCTGTTGCTGCGTGCCGCGGCTGAGCCGGCCCATCTCCACCATCGAGCCCGTCTCCGGCGCCCGCAGCATCACCTCGAAGCGCTCGTTGACCACCGCCTCGCCGTACCGGCCGCCTGTGATGCGGGGGAGGTCGCGGCTGAGGTACTTCTCCAGCCGCGGCGCGTACGCGCGGCGGATCTCCTCGGACGCCGTGCCCAGGTGCTCGGCCGCCATCCGAGCGGCCGCGCCGAACGCCTCCAGTGTCTCGATCGACGCCCGGAGCGTCGCCGCCCGTTCCTCCAGGGGGGCGACCTCGGCGATCAGGCTCGAGCCGCGTTCCAGTGACCCCCGCTGCCGCTCCAGCTTGGCCGAAAGCTCCAGGTGGCGGCCGCGGATCCAGGCCACGCGCTTCTCCAGCTGCACGTCGGGGATGCCCAGCAGCGGGGTCCCCTCCGCCCACTCCCCCTCGGGGGCGAGGCCCAGCGACTCCGTCAGCAGGCCCTGGAGCTGGGCGTTGAGCTGCTCGACCGACGCCGCCTGGTCGCGGAGGTCGCGCCGCGCGCGCTGGCCGTCGAGCGCCACCATCAGGGCCTGCCGGTTGGCGAAGCGGATCGGGCCGACCTTGAGGTCCTCGCCCGGCGCCAGCCCGCCACGAGTCCCGGCCAGGACGCCGATGGCCGCCACCAGGAGGCCGGCGGCATCGAGGAAGGGCTCACCGAGGTAGATCCCCGCCGCCAGCAGGAATACGCCGGCGACGCAAAGGATGCCGGCTGTCGCCAGCGTGCCCGCGCTCCGCTTGCCCGTGCCCTCGGGGGCGATCAGCAGCTGGCGGGCGCGCTCCATCTCCTCCTCGCTCCAGTCGGGGTCCTGCGCGGCGGGCGCGCCGTCGCGGCTGTCGGAGCTCAGCGACGCGAACCGCAGCTCGGCCTCGGCCAGGCGGCCCCGGGCCCGGTCGATCTCGCTGCTGATCCTGCGGCGCTCGCCCTGCCGGCGCTCCTCCTCCGCCAGCATCGCGGCGAGGTCGTCACGCAGCTGCTCGAGCTCGCGCTCGGTGGACTCGATCGTCCCGATCTCGTTCTCCAGCTCGTCCCGGGCACGGCGCGCATCGTTCAGCTTGCCCTCGGTCTCGGCCAGGTCGCGAGCCAGGCCGTTGCGCCGGGTGGCCGCGTTGACCTTGGGGATCGTCGACTGGCGCACGGCCTCCTCGAGGCGGTGGATCGCCTGCTCCACCAGCACGTCGGCGCCGGAGTCCGACAGCCGCAGCAGGCTGCTGCGAATCTCGCTGTCGTCGCGGAGGGCGGCCAGCTCGCCCTCGCCCACGCAGGTGAACTGCTGAAACACCGTCCCCGGCAGACCCAGCAGCTGGTAGCCGACATCGACCCACCCGTGGGTTCCGCCCTCGAACGTGGCGGTGATGTCCTCACCGGCCTGGTGGTCGATCACACGGGTGGTCTCCCCGGTGAGGTCCCAGTCCGCCTCCACCACGCGGCCGCCGTCCAGCCGGTACTCGAGGCTCAGGCCGGCCGCCTGGCCGGACCACGGCGCGACGTCCTTGAGCGCCGCGGTGTGGCCGCTGCCGCGCTTGCCGGGTGCCAGGCCGTAGAGGCCCGTCATCAGGGACTCCATCAGCGTCGACTTGCCCGCCTCGTTGGGGCCGACGATGAGCAGCCGGGGGTGATCGAGGTCCAGCTCCAGGTCGCGCAGCCGGCGATAGCCGCGAAGTCGCAGCCGCACCAGCCTCACACGGGCACCTTGATTTCGCCCTCAAAGGATTCGACGATCAGCCGGGCGGCCTTCATCGCCGTCTCGGAGCCGTCGTCGAGCAGGCGGCTGATGGCCTTCCCGCGGGCGTTAGGCTCTGCGCCCAGCTGCGAACGCTCAAGCGCCCGCGCGGTCGCATCCAACACCAGCACGCCCATCGCCGACGCGAACGCCCCCGCCGCCAGCT
>JAXDLV010000196.1:0-3413 GCA_034666445.1 Chloroflexota bacterium
CCCAGCTCGGCAGCGTCCACGTGATCGTCGGGCAGACGATGGCGAGCGTCGTCCAGGCGCGCAACAACCTCATGCTCGCCGAGCTGCTGGTCGGCCCGGCGCTGCTGGTGATCGTGTTTGCCGGCGCCTTCACGATCGGGCGCCGGGTGGCCACCCCGATCGAGCTGGCGCGGCAGCGGCAGCTGGAGTTCACCGGCAACGCCTCGCACGAGCTGCGAACGCCGCTGTCGGTGATCGAGGCGCAGGCCAGCCTGGCGCTCAGCGGCGACCGCGACGTGGGCTGGTACCGGGCCGCCTTCGGGCGCGTCAGCACCGAGAGCAAGCGGATGCGCCGCCTCGTCGACGACCTCCTCTGGCTCGCCCGCTTTGACGCCGGCCGGGCCCAGCCCGAATCCGAGCCGGTCGACATCGGGCTGCTCGCCCAGCAGGCGGTCGACCGCTTTGTCGCCATCGCGGAGACGCGGCGGCAGCGGCTGGGGCTGGAGGTTGGCGGCGCCTCCAACGTCGTCCGCGCCCCGGCGGACTGGCTGGACCACCTCGCCGGTGTCCTGATCGACAACGCCTGCCGCTATGCCCCGGACGGAGGCGCCATCACGGTCTCGGTTCGTGGCGACGACGTCCGGGTTCGGCTGACGGTCGACGACTCCGGCCCGGGCATCCCCGCGGAGGCGCGGAGCCGCATCTTCGAGCGCTTCCACCGCGCCTCGGACAGCCCTGGCGGCTCCGGCCTGGGCCTGTCGATCGCCAACGCCATCGTCCGGGCCACGGGCGGCACCTGGGAGATCGGCGACTCCGCCTCGGGGGGCGCGAGCATGGCGGTCAGCTGGCCGCCGGCATTTCCGCGCCAGGGCCACGCCCCGGCGGGCGCCGCGGGTTCGCCCGTCATACAACCGACAGGAACGCCCGCGCAGGGTTGAGCGATGGATGACCGCCACCGTCCTGCCACCCTGCCCCTCGCCGTGGAGCCGCCGCGCTCCTTCCGTGGCCTCGGCCGGGCCGGCGCCGCGTCCCTGCTGGCCATCGGTTTGGTGACCGGTGGCGGCGTCGGCGGCTACATCGTCGCCACCGCCGCGACGGTCGCGACGCCCGCGGCGCTGGCGGCTCCGACGACCTACGCCACCATGCTCTCGGCCCCCGACACGCCGGCCGCCGGTGACGCCGCGCCGGCCGCCGCTGACGCCCCTGGTGCCGAAGGCGCGCCGCCGGACGGGTGTGACCACGACGGGGCGGTCACCCAGGCCGCCCTCTACTAACCGCTGACGGCGATGCCCGCGAGCAACGGAGCCCGGGTTGGGATCGCCGCCGCTGTCCTGGTGGGGATGCTGATCGTCGGCGCGGCCGGCTATCTCTTCATCTACCAACCCAGGCTGGGACAGCCGGCCGCGTCCACCGACGCCGTGGCGCTGCCCAGTGCCAGCGCCGCGCCACCCACCGGCCAGGTCGGCGGGCAGTGGACGGTGACAGCGGGGTCCTTCGCCGGGTACCGGGTCCGCGAGCAGCTTGCCACGCGGACTGCCCCCTGCGACGCGGTGGGCCGGACCACGGGCGTCACCGGTGGATTCACCCTCACGCTCAACGGCGACGGCAGCGGCTCCGCCGCCAACGTCAAGGTGCAGGCCGACCTGGCCCAGCTGCAGAGCGACTCCCGGCGACGCGACGGCTTCGTGTCACGCGACACCCTGGAGACGGACCGCTATCCCAATGCCGTCTTCACCGGGGGCGACCCTGTGACCGTTCCGAAGGCCGTCATCGATGGCGCCGAGGGCACCATCACGGTCGCCGGCCAGTGGGAGATCCACGGCCAGGTCAAGCCCGCCTCGATCGACCTCAAGGTCCGCCGCGACGGCGACAAGGTGGACGTGGTGGGTTCCTATGGATTCACCTGGGGCGACTTCGGGGTGCGGAAGCCGCAGGTCCAGTCGGCTACGGTAAAGGGCGATCCCGTCATCGAATTCAGCCTCGTCCTCGGGCACGGCGCGACGACCTAGCGGCCGCGCAGCGGCGTTGCTGGCCGCACTTGCGCTGTCTGGCACACCGACCACGGTGCTCCCGGTCGCAGCCGAGCGGTTCGCGGGTCTCCAGGAGGTCGGCGGTACGGACCTCGGCCGTCGTGGCATGAACGCCGGCCTTGCCGTCGCCGGCGACTGCGCCTTCGTGGGCAGCCGCGACGGCCCGGGGGTGGCGATCGTGGACGTCGCCGACCCGGCTCGCCCGCAGCCGGCCGGCGAGTTGTCGGCCCACGCCGCCACGTCAACCCGCGAGGTCCGCGCGGTGCCCACGCAGCACCTCCTGGTGGTGATGGACGAGGGCGCCTTCAACGGCTTCGACATCTACCGCTGGGACATCGACTGCCGCCACCCCGTCCCGCTGACGGCGTTCGACATGGGCACCCGGCGGCCGCATGAGTTCTACCTATGGGAGGACCCGGCGGCGCCGGGACGGGTGCTGCTCTTCGTCGCCATGTTCGGCGCCCCCGGCAACGCCCTTGACGTGGTCGACCTCTCCGACCCGGCCCGCCCGGTTGCCGCCGGGGGCTGGGCTTACGCGGCCTCTCCGCTGCACTCTGTCGACGTCACCGCGGACGGCCGCACCGCGTACCTCTCGCTCTGGACCGGCGGGCTGCTGGTGGCCGACGTCAGCGATTTCACCGCCGGTAGGCCGGCGCCGCGTATGCGCCTCGTCACGCCCGCGCCCGTGGCCCGGCCGGCGCCGCCCGGGAACGTTCACAGCGCGGTGCCGGTTCCCGGCCGGGCGCTGCTGGTGGTCACCGACGAGCGCTTCCCGCCGCCGTACGGGCCGGGTTGCCCCTACGGGTCGGCCGCCGTGTACGACGTCGCCCAACCGGCCGCGCCGGCCCGGCTGGCGAGCCTCGGGGTCCACGAGAACGCACCGGGCGCATGCGGCG
This sequence comes from Chloroflexota bacterium, assembly GCA_034666445.1. GTDB lineage: Bacteria > Chloroflexota > Dormibacteria > DASZGP01 > DASZGP01 > JAXDLV01. The sequence continues at coordinate 2,906 of JAXDLV010000196.1, forward strand.
AGGACCCGCTTGCCGCCTGGACCAGCCATAACGTGACCACCACTCCCAACCTCGCGCTGGTCAGCTGGTACGCGGCCGGCCTGCAGGTGTTCGACATCGCTGATGCCGCGCATCCCGTGGTGGTCGCCCAGGTGCGCCCTGGCGCTGTTACCCCGAGCCGGCGTGACCCCCAGCTGGGCCCCAGCCCCAGCCTGACCTGGAGCTACCCAGTGCTCTCACGGGGCCTGGTCTACGTCGCGGACATCAACCAGGGGTTGCTGGTCTATCGATACCTCGGCCCCCACGACGACGAGGTCGCGTCGGCCGCGTTGGTGGAGGGCAACAGCAACGCGACCCCCGCGGCGGCAACATCGCCGGCCGCAACCACGTCACCGTCAGGCGAGCCGCTCGCACCGCCGGCCGTGGCGGAGCAGGGCTACGGGCTGTCGGGCGCCGCGATCCCCCTGGTCGCTGCCGCGGCGGTGGTGCTGGTGGTCCTGCTGGCCGGTCTTAGTGTCGCTGCCAGGCG
>JAXDLV010000197.1:0-4249 GCA_034666445.1 Chloroflexota bacterium
GCGGCAACCGGCTGCTGGTGGCCACCCGTGGCCAATCGTCGGCGGAGCTTGGCGCCCGGCTGGGGGCCATCGAGATGCCCGCTGTCGACGTGGTCGCCGGCGCCGACCTGACGATCCTGGCCGTGCCCGACGGCCGCATCGGGCCGCTCGCGGCCGAGCTTGCCAGGACCGCCGCGCCGGGGGCCGGGCAGGTGGTCGTCCACCTCTCGGGCAGCCTTGGGACGGAGGTGCTGGCCCCGCTCGCGGCGGCCGGCTACGACGTCGCCGCGATGCATCCGCTGCAGGTGCTCTCGGGCTGGCGCATCCCGCCCGGTACGCGCTTCGCGGTGGAGGGCTCGGACGCCGCCCTGACCTTGATCGGCCGTGCCGTCCGGGACCTGAACGGCATCGAGCTGGAGCTGCCGGCCGGCGCCCGGCCCGCCTACCACGCCGCCGCTGTGCTGGCGGCCAACCTGGGCATGACCCTGCTCGCAGAGGCCGTCGACCTGATGGCGGCCGCCGGCCTCGACCGCGCCGAGGCGCTCAGCGGGCTGGCCGGGCTGCAGCGGGGCGGGCTCGAGGCATCCCTGGACAGGGGCCTCCCCGGCGCCCTGACCGGGCCGGTGGTCCGGGGGGACACCGACACCGTCCGCGCGCACCTCGATGTGCTGCACGGCGACCCCGATCTTCTCGACGCCTACCGCGCCGTCTCCCGCCTGGCACTGCGCCAGGCCCAGCGCGAAGGCCGCCCCACACCCGACCTTGCCGCCGCCATGGCGCGGCTGCTGGAGGATGACAAGTGAGCGTCACGATCAAGGACCTTCAGGCCTACAAGCGAGAGGGGCGGCGCTTCGCGATGCTGACCGCCTACGACTTCACCACCGCGCGCATCCTCGACGAGGCGGGGGTGCCCGTGATCCTGGTCGGCGACTCGCTGGGCAACACGATGCTCGGCTACGACACGACCCTGCCCGTGACGATGGAGGAGATGCTGCACCACACCCGCGCGGTGCGGCGGGGCCTGAAGAACGCCCTCCTGGTGGGCGACATGCCGTTCATGAGCTACCACGCCAGCGCCGAGGACGCGATTCGCAACGCGGGTCGCTTCCTCCAGGACGGGGGCGCCAACGCGGTCAAGCTGGAGGGCGCCGGCCGCGTGGTCGAGCTGACCGAGCGGCTCACCGCGATGGGCATCCCGGTGATGGCCCACCTTGGCCTGACGCCGCAGTTCGTCAACCAGATGGGCGGCTTCAAGGTCCAGGGCAGGTCCGACGAGGCCGCCGAGCGGATCCAGCGCGACGCGCTGGCGCTGCAGGAGGCCGGTGCGTTCAGCATGGTCCTGGAGGGTATCCCGGCGTCGCTGGGCGGGCTCATCAGCCGGCGTCTCGACATCCCCACCATCGGCATCGGCGCGGGGCCCGACACCGACGCCCAGGTGCTGGTGATCCAGGACATGCTCGGTCTCAGCGGCGAGCGGGTGCCCAAGTTCGTGAAGCGCTTCGCCGACCTGCGCGGCGCGATGACCACCGCCGTGGGGGACTTCATGGCCGAGGTCGAGGGCGGCACCTTCCCGGGCCCGGAGCACTCCTACGGCACCGGCGCGGCCCCCAGCCCGGCGCCCGCAGAGGCCGCCATCTACGGCGCGGCCGACAAGGGCTGATCGATTGCAGGTGGTCACGAGCGTCGCGGCGCTCCAGGAGATGGCCGGTGGCTGGAAGGCCGAGGGCCGCAGCCTCGCGCTGGTGCCCACGATGGGCGCCCTCCACGAAGGCCACCTCAGCCTGGTTCGCGCCGCGCGTGAGGCGGTGGGCCCCGAGGGCCGGGTGACGGTCAGCATCTTCGTCAACCCCACCCAGTTCAGCAGCCCCATCGACCTTGCCTCCTACCCGCGCACCTTCGAGGCCGACAGCGAGAAGCTCGCCGCGCTTGGGGCCGATGCCCTGTTCCACCCGACGGCGGAGGAGATGTACCCGCCGGAGTCGGAGGCGACGTGGGTAACCGCGTCGACCGTGGCCCAGCCCCTGGAGGGGGCCGGGCGGCCCGGCCACTTCGATGGTGTCGCCACCATCGTCTCCCGGCTCTTCGACGCCGCCCTGCCTGACAAGGCGTTCTTCGGCCAGAAGGACGCCCAGCAGGTGGCCGTGGTCCGTGCCCTGGCCCGCGACCTGGAGTACGAGGTCGAAATCGTCGCCTGCCCCACGATCCGCGAGGCCGACGGCCTGGCGATGAGCTCGCGCAACGTCCTGCTGGCCGCCGCCGACCGCGAACGCGCGGTGGCGCTCGCCCGGGCACTGGGCCTGGCGCAGTCCGCCTTCGCGGCGGGTGTGCGCGACGCCGAGGAGCTGGCCCGCCGCATGTCGGGGGTCCTCTGGGAGATGGGCGTCGAGGTCGAGTACGCCTCGCTGGTGGACCCCACCACGTTCCTGCCGGCGCCCACGGCGCGCCCCGGTGACCTGGCGGTGATCGCGGGCACGCTCGGGGGGGTGCGCCTGATCGACAACGCCGCCGTGGACGGCGAGGAGCTGCTGCCGTTCGTGTCGACAATCCCCGATGAATTACCCGAGAGACCAATTTCGCAAGGAGCCTCGTAGTGGAACGCCTGATGTTCAAGTCCAAGATCCACCGCGCCACGGTGACCGACGCCAACCTCGACTACGAGGGCAGCATCACCATCGACCGCGAGCTGATGCGCGCGGCGGACATCCTGCCGTACGAGCAGGTGCACGTTGTCAACGTCACCAACGGCGAGCGCCTGGTCACCTACGCCATCGAGGGTGACACGGGCCAGGTCTGCCTCAACGGCGCCGCCGCCCACAAGGGCAGCCGGGGCGATATCGTGATCATCATCAGCTACGCCAACGTGAGCACCGATGAGCTGGCCGGGTTCCATCCGACCGCCGTGCGGGTGGACGCCGAGAACCGCGCAATGGTCCCCGCGGGGGTCTGATTGGCGGACACCCGCCCGGGGCGCCGACCGCGCCGCTTCCTGGTCGTCGGCAGCGGCATCGCGGGGTCGTTCGCCGCACTCCACGCCTCGCGCAGCGGCGAGGTCCTGCTGCTGACCAAGACCCAGATGGAGGAGAGCAACTCCTTCTTCGCCCAGGGTGGCATCGCCGCGGCGGTGGGGGAGCACGACTCGCCGGCATCGACGCCCGTGAGGGCCACCTCGTGCGCGAGCTGCTGGTTGACGGCGGTGCCTGCCGCGGGGTGGTGGCCGAGGCCGGTGGCGAGCGGCTGACCTACGAGGCGGACGCCGTCATCCTCGCCGCGGGTGGTGGCGGGCGGCTGTTCAGCCATACCACCAACCCACCCACCGCCGACGGCGCCGCAGCCGCTCTCGCCTACGAGGCGGGCGCCGAGGTGGCCGACATGGAGTTCTTCCAGTTCCACCCCACCGCCCTCCGCAAGGACGGCGCCCCCAGCTTCCTGGTCAGCGAGGCGGTGCGCGGCGAGGGCGGGGTGCTGCGCAACACCGCGGGCGAGCGATTCATGGTCGGACAGCACCCCGACGCGGAGCTGGCGCCGCGCGACGTCGTGGCCCGCGCCATCTGGAGCGAGATGGCGCGCGAGCCCAATGACTGCGTCTACCTCGACCTGCGGTCGCTGGAGCCCGACCTGGTGCGCAGCCGGTTCCCCCAGATCTACGCGACCTGCCTCCGCTTTGGCATCGACATCACCACCGACCTGATCCCGGTTGCCCCGGCGGCGCACTACATGATGGGGGGGCCGCGGACAGACCTCGACGGGGCCACGTCGGTGCCCGGCCTGTACGCCTGCGGCGAGGCCGCCTGCTCCGGCGTCCACGGCGCCAACCGGCTGGCCAGCAACAGCCTGCTGGAGTCGGTCGTGTTCTCCCGCCGCGCGGCCCGGGCCGCCATCCGCTACGCCGCGGCCGGGGTCGCCGTCGGCGCCGGGCAGCCCGAGGCCGCGTGGACGTACCACGGGGGCACCGCCTCCCGCGGGCTCAGCATCCCGGCTCCGTCGCCGACCGCCGCGCCGGTGTCGAACGAGGCGCTGCCGGAGCTGATGTGGCAGGAGGCCGGGCTGGTCCGGGACCAGGCGGGGCTGACCACCGCGCTCGAGCGGCTGGGCGATGGGTCGGCATCGCCTCAGCACCTCGTCGCTCGGCTCCTCTGCGAGGCGGCCTGGCTGCGCGAGGAGTCGCGCGGCGCCCACCACCGCGAGGACCATCCGGAGGCGGTCGACGCCTGGGCCGGCCACGTTGTGATGCATAAGGACCGCGGGCGCTGGTTTGAGCGCGCCTGACGCC
>JAXDLV010000198.1:0-12347 GCA_034666445.1 Chloroflexota bacterium
GTGGACTGGTACGGCTACAGCGAGGGCCACGCGGAGTGGTTCTGGTCGGATGGCACCCACCTCCGCCCCGAGGGCGCCGCGGCCTACGCGGCACTGATTGCGGGGTCAATCCCCCAGTAGCCACGGCCCTCGGGACCGCGCCGCCACCGACCCCCGCGGTGACGCTTTCGTTATTGGTTACACTTCCGTCACTCAACAGGGCATCAGTGGAGGGATTGATTGATGCGATTTGCCTTAAGAGGCGGGTACCGGCTGGCTGCGTTGCTGGCCGTCGTCTGCCTCATGGCCCTTACCACGGTGACGTCGATGGGCGCACCGAAGGGCGACAACAACAAGGGTGACGTGTGGACCGACAATGTCGGCCAGCCCCCGGGCCCCGGCCACGAGCAGGACCCGCACCTCGCCTGTGCCGACATCAACCTTTGGGGCGACAAGATGGCCGACCCCGCGGGTACGTTCACGATCGACGGCTGGAGCCCCAGTGGCTCCGGGTCGGGGAACCAGGCCTGGCCTGGCACCGCGACCACGCAGGGAACCGCCGCCTGGACCTACAACCAGGCGACCGGCGGCTCCCAGGTCATCGCCGTCATCAACGTCCAGCAGCTTGTGGCCAACGCGACCGCCAACGGCGACGCCGCGGTCAACAAGCAGGGCCTGCACTTCAAGGTGCAGCTGTCGCAGGACCCCCAGAAGCACAAGACCTTCTGGGTGAACTGCGAGGGCCCGGCCCCGTCGCCTTCGCCGAGTCCTTCGGCGTCGGCCTCGCCGTAGCGAACTGAGTCAAAAGGGGGCCGGCGCGAGCCGGCCCCCTTTTTTTGGTTCCCTACCTCAGTGGCCGTGCGCCGCCGCCACCAGGTCGGGTACGAACACCGCGGCGTTGGGAGTCCCCAAGCCGGTGACCGGGTCCCAGCCCGTGGAGGCGCTGTAGGCGACGCCGTCGGGCGCCGGCGCCTGGGTACCGACCCTGACGTCGTAGAAGTCATGCGCGTAGCGCGCCGGGTTGGCCCCGATGCGGTACAGCGCGGGGTTGATGAGGCCGAGACCGCCACCGTTGACCTGGTCGGCGATCGCCACCAGCCCCGCCCACATGGGCGCGCTGGCGCTGGTACCACCGATCACCCACCAGCCGACGCAGTCGGTGTTGGGCTGGGCGCAGGTGCTGCTCAGGCCCTGTCCGGGCTCCGACGAGTAGATCAGCACACCGGTCCTGGAGCTGGCCTCCAGGGCCACGTCCGGGACCCCTCGCTGGCTCGCGGGGATCGACGTGCTGCCGGCGGGCAGCGTCGCCTGGTAGGCAGGCCGGCTGAACACGTGGCTGAAGCCACCACCCGACCCGATCCAGGCAGGCTCGCGCTCACCCGGGAAGGTGTCTGTGCAGGTGGCGGGCGGCTGGCTGTCGTCAGCTGCCTGGCTGCCAACCTCCGGGTTGGTGCATAGGTAAGTACCACCCACCGCCGTGACCAGGGGGTCCGACGCGGGCCAGATCACGCTGGCGTTGGGGATGGTGCGGGGATTCTTCACCGGCTGCTTGTAGCTGTTCTCCGCACCGCCGTCACCTGACGATGCCAGCACGGTCACACCCGCAGCGGGCGCGGCCTTGAACGCGTAGCGCAGGTTCTCAAGGGCCTGCTTGCTCGAGAATGCCTCCTCGCCCGAGCCAAAGCTCTGCGAGATGACGTCCGCGAGGTGGTTGTCGATGACGTACTTCTCCGCCTTCATCATCTGCGGGAAGCCCTGCACGCCGAGGGTCTCGGCGGTGGGGGTGGTGACCAGCAGGATGTTGGCCATCGGGGCGACCACGTGGGCCCACTCGATGTCCAGCGCGACCTCCAGGGCCCACAGCGAGTGGTCCTCCTGGCCGGTGCCGTTCTGGCCCGTGGGCTTGGCCTCGGGGTTGCCCTGGACGTGCAGCTGCTTGAACGTCGGCATACCCGGCGCGCAGGCGACGCCCTCCTCGCCGCACATCGGCTGCAGGCCGAAGGCGCTGTCGAAGATGTGCAGGTCGTGGGCCGCCGTCTGGGCCCCAAAGGAGTCAACGACCGCGATGGTCACGCCGCGACCGTCGAGGTGCTGGGCGTAGAGCGGGCCCATGTTGTAGGAGTTCCGGATGCCCGCCGGGAAGAAGCAGCGACGGCCCCCGGTCGAGGCGTTGGCGGTGTTGCACTGCGCCTCGGTCGGCGGCCCCGGGTCGGCGCTGAGGTACTGGGCGTCGGCGGCCATCGGATGGGCGGCCGGCAGGACCGCCCCGGGCGTGCCGGCGATGGCATTCACCCAGGGGGTGGCGGCCAGGGCGAGCCCAGCCACCACTCGAGAGAGACGTCGGGGAATAGACGGCATCCACATACCTCCCATGCTGATGCGCTTTGGTGATGTTCGAGTCACTCTAGCGCCGCCGACAGGATCTCTGCCGGGAGAGGCGCGGGGGGCCGCGGCCACGGCCCCCCGCAGGGCGTCAGGGGGTCGGGTCGGCGAATGAGCCCCCATATATGTCGGAGTTGCCAAAGCCGGCCGGGCAGTCCTGGTCGGGGGCAGGGCGGGGCACGTCCGCTCCCGTCACCAGGCTCATGCGCCAGGCATCGATCGCCGCGCAGTCGACGGCGTTGCGGGCGTCGTTCCAGACGGCAGCGCCGTAGGTGCGCGTGGCGACCGCATAGACGTAGTCGCCCAGGAACTCATCGGTAAGCGCGTTGGCGCTGGAGCCCCGGGGGTCACCGGGCTGCCCGCGATGGAGCTGGCTGAACGCCCCGGCTGCGCCGTTGCCAGCCGGTACATCCGCGTGCAGCACAACGCCAACCAGTGAGCGCGGATCGGTGGTGTTGTCGCGGTACGGAGTGGTGAACGCGTTGTAGACAAGGTAGACGTCGCGGCCGTTCGGGGAGATGGCGGGCGCGGCGTACAGGCCGCGGTCTCCCGGTCGCTCCACTTCGCGGGGTGCTGTCCACAACCCGCCGCCGTTGGTTGACTCCGTGAAGTACACGTGGGGCGCGCCGATGCTGCCACTCACGTAGCTCATGACGATGCGGTTGGAGGCGTCGGCACCCGTGGGGGCACCGTTCGCGATGTCAACGCTCGGCGCGGGGGCGAGGTCGGACCGCGCCCCGGTGATGCCGTCGATCTCGGGCCGGCCCTGCACGGGGTCGAAGATCCCCGGCTGGGTAACGGGCCCCGCAACAGTCGTGGGCCTCGACCAGCTGGCCCCGCCGTCGGTCGACCGCGACATGAACTCATATGCGCCGTGGCCCGACGAGGACTGGGTGCCAACACCGAACACGTAGGCGTTGCCCGTGCTGTCGGTGCGCACGGTGCAGCCGTCGAGTGGGTTCCGCTGGCCGTTGTTGGCCGCCGCGCTGACCTGGTGCTCCGTCCAGGTGTCACCGCCGTCGCGGGAGACCGCCACCACCAGTGGCGCGGGGGCCGCGTTGCCCTTCTCCTGGCCCCGGAACGAGGCCCAGCAGACGTAGACGGTTCCGAAGAACCGGCTGTTCGACGCGTTGTCGGCCCAGATCTGCTCCTTGTCCGAGAAGGTGGTGGAGGACTGCTTGGAAATGACCACCGGCGCCTTCCACGCGCTGTTGCTGCCGGCGGCGGCGGCCTGCACGTCGTCGGTGCGTGAGACCGCGATCGCCTCGAAGCCCTTGAACGTGGCCTCGCTGCGGGTGGCGCCGAAGTTTGCGGTCAGGTTGGCGTAGTACAGCCTCGAGCCGTTATCCCAGCTGAAGCCGTTGGCACCGCGCCGCGGCCCAAAGGCGACCGCCGGGTCGCCGTCGGAAACCAGTCCCTTCTCGTAGTAACCGGGCACGGTGCCGATCGGGCCACCCGCAACCGGCTGGCAGTCAGCGTCGGGACCCGGCGCGCCGGTGCAATTCCGCGCGCTCCAACCGCGATACGTCGGCTGGGTCCACGTGGTTCCGGAGTCGAACGAGAAGTAGATCCCTGATGTCCCAACGCCAGGCGTGAACGGGCACGTGGTGTCGTCGCCGGCGTTACAGCCCTCCATGTCGATCTCTTCGTTGGCGCCGGCGGCCATCACGTTGGGCATGTGAGCGTCCACGGCCAGCGCGGGCTCGTTCTGCTTGTTCTGCGAGAACGGCGCAGCCGGGCTGCCGTTGCTCACGCGGCTGTCGCCCCCGAAGGCGGCCGCCGGTACGACCCCGGTTATCGCGAGCCAGGCGGCAGCGCCAAGCGCCGCCACGATTCCGAACCTTCTACGCACACCCATCGCTTCCTCCTTCGAAAACCCTTGTCCCACGCCTGTCCCCCACCTCAGGATAGCGAGGCGTCCGCCTCGCTGCCGCTAGTGCAGGCTCCGCCAGTCGAGGAGGATGAGGAGGCTGCGCACGATCGCGAAGAGGGGCGGGATCGGCAGCGCGAAGCCCCACCAGAACAGCGCGCCGAAGGGGAGGAGGGCAAACGCCAGGATGGCGCCCTCGCGGTGGCCGCCCCAGAGCAGCCACCCCGCGACCCCCTCCAGCACGCAGACCACGAGGAAGGCGACCACCAGCGGGACGGTGGTCTGGATCCCATGACTCTCGAACGGGCCGCCGCCGTAGGCGGGGAAGCCCATGAGCATCGGGATACCCTGGCCGCTGAGCAGGCTGCGGATCGCCATGACGCACGGGATCCCAAAGCCCAGCGCATCAAACCAGAGCAGGACCGCCGCCCCGCGCAGCGGGAGGTTCATGCCCCTCGCCCGGGACCGGCCGGCGGACCCAGGTTGGCGGAGAGGGTGGGATTCGAACCCACGGTGGGTCTCCCCACAACGCTTTTCAAGAGCGTCACCTTAAACCACTCGGACACCTCTCCCTGGGCCCCCACAGGATAGCCAGCCACCCACATAAGCTAGTCGGGATGCAGCTGGGATTGGGCATCGCCGCCGGGCCGGACCCCGACCGCTTTGCCACGCTCGCCGCCGAAGCCGAGACGCTCGGCTACACCTCGATCTGGAGCAACGACAGCCCCGCCGGCGAGGGCCTCGCCATGCTGGCTGCGTGGGCGGGGAGCTCGACGGTGGTGGACCTAGGCGTTGGGGTGATGGCCCTCGACCGGCACACGCCCGAGGCCATCGCCGGGAGGGTGACGGAGCTGGGGCTGGCCGCCGACCGGCTGCTCCTGGGGTTGGGCGCGGGCTTCAACGCCGGCCCGCTGGGCGCCGTGCGCGAAGGTGTCGCCGCGCTGCGCGAGCGGCTTCCCGGCGTCCGCCTGGTGGTGGCCGCGATGGGGCCGAAGATGTGCGCCCTCGCGGGCGAGGTGGCGGACGCGGCGCTGCTGAACTGGATGACGCCCGACCGGGCCCGGCTGGCGCGCGGGCTGGTCAAGGGAGGCGCCGAGGAGTCCGGGCGCGACCCGGGCGAGGTCACCGTGCACGGCTACGTCCGCGTCGCCATGGGCACGGACGCGGCGGATCGACTGGCGAACGAGGCCGGCTTCTACACCCAGATGCCCCATTACGCCCGGCACTTCGAAGCCAGCGGCGTCGAGCCGCGCACCATCGGCGTGGCGGCCGCGGACGAGACCGCTCTCAGGCAGGCGCTGGCGGAATACGACGCGCTGGACACCCTGGTTGTCCGTGTCCTGTCGGAGCGCGAACCGGCAGCGATCCTCGCGGTTGCCGCCGCCGCCAGCGGGGGTCAGCCCGCCGGCGTCTGAGCCTTAGGCCGCGCGCCCCTCCTGGGCGCCGGCGGCCGGCTCGAGCGCCACCGCCAGGACGTCCTCCACCCGCTTGGCGAGGTGGAAGGTCATGGCGTCGCGCACGCTCTCTGGCACGTCGTCCAGGTCCTTCTCGTTACGGCTCGGGAGGATGACCTCCTTGAGACCCATCCGGTGGGCGGCGAGAACCTTCTGCTTGACGCCACCGATCGGCAGGACCAGGCCCTGCAGCGTCACCTCGCCGGTCATCCCGACGGTGCTCCGCACCGGGCGCCCGCTGAGCAGGCTGACGATGGCGGTGGTCATGGTGACGCCCGCCGATGGGCCGTCCTTGGGCACCGCGCCGGCCGGGACGTGGACGTGGAAGGTGCGCTCCCTGGGGATGTCGACGCCGAGTTCCTCGGCGTGGGAGCGGACGTAGGACAGCGCGATCTGGGCGGACTCCTTCATGACGTCGCCCAGCTGGCCGGTCAGCGTCAGGCCGCCGTCGCCGGGGGTGGCCGTGGCCTCGACGAACAGCACGTCGCCGCCGGTACCGGTGACGGCGAGGCCGGTGGCCACGCCCGCCACCGAGGTGCGCTCGGCGACCTCGTTGTCGAACTTCGGCTTGCCCAGGAACTCGCGGACCAGCTCCGGGGTGATCTTCACCGGCGGCTTGATCGACTTGGTGGCGACCCTGGTGGCCACCTTGCGGGTCATCTTGCCCAGCTCGCGCTCGAGGTTGCGGACGCCCGCCTCGCGCGTGTGGTCGCTGATCACGTGGAGGACGGCGTCGTCGCTGACGGTGATCTCCTTGGGCTTCAGCCCCGCCTGGGAGACCTGCCGCGGCAGGAGGTGGTCGCGGGCGATCGCCACCTTCTCCTCCTCGGTGTAGCCGTCGAGGCGGATCAGCTCCATGCGGTCGAGCAGCGGCGGCGGGATCGTCTCCCAGACGTTGGCGGTGGGGATGAACAGCACCTCGGAGAGGTCGAGGTCGACCTCCAGGTAGTGGTCGCGGAAGGTGTTGTTCTGGGCGGGGTCGAGCACCTCGAGCAGCGCCGATGACGGGTCGCCGCGCCAGTCGCTGCCGACCTTGTCGATCTCGTCCAGCATGATCACGGGGTTCTTGGTGCCGGCGTCCTTGAGGGCGCGCACAATGCGGCCCGGGAGGGCGCCCACGTAGGTGCGGCGGTGGCCTCGGATATCGGCCTCGTCGTGGATGCCGCCCAGCGAAACCCGGGCGAACTTGCGCCCCAGGGCACGCGCCACGGACTCGCCAAGCGAGGTCTTGCCCACGCCGGGCGGGCCGACGAGGGTGATGATCGCGCCGGAGCCGCGGCCGCCGAGGGTCTCCAGGCCACGCTCCTGGCGAAGCTTGCGCACGGCGAGGAACTCGATGATCCGGTCCTTGACGTCGTCGAGGCCGGTGTGGTCCTCGTCGAGGATGCGGCGGGCCTCGGCCAGGTCGAAGTTGTCGTCCGAGCGCACGCTCCAGGGGATGTCGAGCATCCAGTCGAGGTAGGTGCGGATCCAGCCATACTCCGGGCTCTGCTCGGGGGTGCGCTCCAGCCGGTCGAGCTCGCGGTCGACCTCGGCCTTCACCTTCTCCGGCATGTCGGCGTCGGCCACGCGGGTGCGGTAGGTCGACACGACGTCACCACTGCCCTCGCCGAGCTGCTTCTTGATCGCCTCCATCTGCTGCCGCAGCAGGAACTCGCGCTGCGACTTGTCCATCCCCTCCTGGACCTCGCTGCGGATCTGCTCCTTCAGCGACGCCTCGGCGAGGATGTCGCGGGTCCACTCGATCAGCCGCGCAAGACGGGCCTCGACGTCGATGGTCTCCAGGACCTCGACCTTCTGCTCGACGCTCAGGTCCGGCGAGTAGCCGGCGAGGTCGGCCAGGTGCCCGGGGGTGCGGGCCTGGCGGACGAACTGGATGACCCCGCCGGCGCCGCGCGCCTCGAGCAGGGTCTCGATCATGGCGCGGTACTCGCGCGCCAGCTCGAGCGCCTTCTCGGTCGGCTCGCCGTCGGGCACGGGCTCAACCTGGACCCAGAGGGCGCCGCCGACGTCGGCCTGGCCGCTGCCCAGGCGAGCGCGGTGCTCGCCGCGCAGCATCGAGACCTCGGCGCCGGTGGGCAGCTGGCCCGAGTCCTGGAGCCGGGCGACGGTGCCGACGCTGGCGAACTTTCCATCGATGCGGGGGACCAGCAGCACCTCGTGGCTGCCCTGGCGGGCGGCCTCGATCGCGGCGCGCTGGGCCTCACCCTCGACGCCGATCGTCGCGGTCATGTGGGGCAGCACGACGACGTCGTCCAGTGGCAGTACGGGAAGTAGCTCGGGCTTCAATTCAGGCAAGTGGGAGTTCCTCAATCCTGGGACGCGGGGGCTGTCCCGGTGGTGTTCACGATCACCAGAACTTGATACCCACCGGGGCGCATTCCCAACCCGGCTTCAGCCGCCGATCACCTCGAGCCCGTCCATGTACGGGCGGAGGACCTCCGGGACGCTGACGCTGCCGTCCGCGCGCTGGTACGTCTCGAGGATCGCCGACACCGTGCGCACCAGCGCCAGGCCGCTGCCGTTAATGGTGTGGACGAACTGCGGCTTGGCCCCCGGCTCGGGGCGGAACCGGATGTTGGCCCGGCGCGCCTGGAAGTCCTGGAACAGGGAGCAGGAGCTGACCTCCAGGTAGCGGCCGAGGCCCGGCGCCCAGGCCTCGATGTCGTACTTCTTGTACTGGGCGAAGCCCATGTCGCCGGTGCACATCAGCAGCACCCGGTAGTGCAGGCCCAGCTCCTGGAGGATGACCTCGGCGTCAGCGGTGAGCCCGTCCAGCTCGGCCGCCGAGGTCGCGGGCGCCGTGAACTTCACCATCTCCACCTTGTTGAACTGGTGCAGCCGGACGTAGCCGCGGGTGTCCTTGCCGGCGGCGCCCGCCTCGGAACGGAACGACGGCGAGTACGCGACGTGCTTGATCGGCAGGCGCGCGCCGTCGAGGATCTCGTCGCGGTACATGTTGGTCACGGGCACCTCGGCGGTGGGGATCAGCCAGAGGTCGCGGTCGGCGACCCTGAACGCGTCACCCGCGAACTTGGGCAGGTTGGCGGTGCCGGTCATGGAGTCGCTGTTGACCAGGAACGGGGGCTGCACCTCGACATAGCCGTGGCGACGCGTGTGGGTGTCCAGCATGTACTGGATCAGGGCCCGTTCCAGCCGCGCCCCGGCGCCGACCAGGAACGCGAAGCGGGAGCCGGTGACCTTGGCGGCGCGCTCGAAGTCCATGATCCCCAGCGCCTCGCCGACCTCGTAGTGCGGCCTCACGTCGAAGTCGAACGCCGGCTTCTCGCCCCAGGTCCGCAGCTCCTGGTTGGCGGACTCATCGGTGCCGATTGGGACCTCCGGCGCGTGGACGTTGGGCACCAGCAGGAGCAGGTCGTTGAGCTGGGACTCGACCCGGGCCAGGTCCTGCTCGGTCACCCTGATCGCCTCCTTGAGGGAATCGAGCCGCGCCAGCTCAGGGATGTCGTCCGTGGAGCGACCCTCCTTGCGGGCCGCGCCGATCAGCGGGCCCACCTGCTTGCTGACGCTGTTCTGCTCCGCGCGGCCGTCCTCGAGCTGCTTGATGTGCGCCCGGCGGTCCTCGTCGAGGCGCAGGATGTCGTCGACCGGGGCGTCCTCGCCCTTGTTGCGCGCCGCCTCGCGGACCCGGTCGGGCTCGTCGCGGATGAGCTGCAGCGGCAGCAGGTCAGTCCGCCTCGTCGCCGCCGTCGGCGGGTCGCAGCAGGGGGAAGGCGATCACCTCGCGGATGTTGTCGACGCCGGCCAGCAGCATCACCAGGCGGTCGATGCCGATGCCGAGCCCCCCGGTCGGGGGCATCCCCTGCTCCAGCGCGGCGATGAACTCCTCGTCCATCGGGTGCGCCTCCTCGTCCCCGGCCTGGCGCATCGCCAGCTGCTGCTCGAAGCGGGCGCGCTGGTCGAGGGGGTCGGTCAGCTCGGCAAAGGCGTTGACCAGCTCCTGGCCGGCGATGTACAGCTCGAAGCGCTCCACCAGGCGCTCGTCGTCGACGCGGCGTCGGGCGAGGGGCGACACCGACAGCGGGAAGCCGGTGACGAAGGTCGGCCGCTCCAGGCTCGCCTCGACGGTGCGCTCGAACAGCTCGAAGACAAGCTCGCCCCAGTCCATCGCCTCGTAGCGGACGGCGCCGGTGTCGCCGACGCGGCGGCGCAGCTGCTCAAGGTCGTCGATGTCGACGTCGGGGTTGGCGGCGCGGACGGCGTCCAGCATCTCCACCCGGTCCCACGGCTCCGCCAGGTCCACCTCGATCTCCCCACGGCGGACCACCATCGTGCCGAGCACCTTCTCGGCGGCGGTGCGCAGCAGCACCTCGGTGAGCTCGATCATCCCGTCCAGGTCGGTGTACGCCTGGTAGAGCTCGAGCAGCGTGAACTCGGGGTTGTGGCGCCTGTCGATGCCCTCGTTGCGGAACACGCGGCCCACCTCGTAGACGCGGTCCATGCCGCCGACCACCAGGCGCTTGAGGTGGAGCTCAAGCGCGATCCGGAGGTTGAGATCGATGTCCAGCGCGTTGTGGTGGGTGGTGAACGGCCGGGCGGCGGCGCCGCCTGCGATCGCGTGCAGCACCGGTGTCTCCACCTCGATGAAGCCGCGCGCCTCCAGCGCCTCGCGGAGGGCGCTGATGAGCCGGCTGCGCAGCGTGAGCACCCCGCGCACCTGGGGGTTGACGACCAGGTCGAGGTGGCGCTGACGGAAGCGCAGCTCGGGGTCCTTGAGGCCGTGCCACTTGTCAGGCAGCGGCCGGAGCGCCTTGGTCAGCAGCGTGATGCGGCTGACGTCGAGGCTCACCTCGCCGCGGCGGGTGCGGAACACGTCGCCCTCGACGCCGACGATGTCGCCCAGGTCGAGGCCGTCGAAGATCGCCATCGCGTCGCCCAGCACCTCCGCCTGGACGTACAGCTGGATGCGGACGCCGCCGTCGGTGATGTCGGCAAAGCCGACCTTGCCCTGGGCCCGGTGGCGGGTGATACGGCCGGCCAGGCTGAGGGGGCCGACCCGGGTGTCGCTCCCGCCGGCCGCGCCCCCGGCGTCGCCGGTCGCGGCCTTCTCGGCCTCGAGGAAGCGGTCGATCGCCTCGGCGGCGGCGTGGGTGCGGTCGAAGCGCAGCGCGAACGGCTCGATGCCCGCCGCGCGGAGGGCCTCGACCTTGCGGACCCGCTGGCGCCGGAGCTCCTCACCCCCCGCCGCCGGCCCGCCGGCCGCGTCCGCCGGGGGTGCGCCTGCATCCGAGTCCATGGCGGAGAAGACTAGCCGGATCGCCACCGCCGCCCGGCGGCGGCGGGCCTACTTGACGTCGAGGACGTTGAGGGTGCTGGAGCCGCCGGGCGTGGCGACCTTGACCTTGTCGCCCTTGGCCTTGCCCAGCAGCGCCTTGCCCACCGGGCTCTCGAGCGAGATCAGCCCCTTCTTGGGGTCCGCCTCGACCGGGCCGACGATCGTGAAGTGCTCCTCGCCGAACTCGTCCTTGACGGTCACCTTGGAGCCCAGCTGGACGGTCCCGGCGGCCTTCTTCGACGGCTCCTTGATGATCTCGGCGTTGCGGATCGTCTTCTCCAGCGTGAGGATGCGGCCCTCGATCCAGCCCTGGTCGTTCTTGGCGTCGTCGTACTCGGAGTTCTCCGAGATGTCGCCAAACTCCTTGGCCGAGCGAATGCGGTCCGCCACCTCGCGCCGCTTCACCGTGCGCAGCTCATCAAGCTCGGCCTGCAGCTTCTGCAGCCCCTTCTTGGTGATGGGAACGGGCTTGTCCTGGAGCATTTTCACCTGAAAAAAGACAGCGCCCGGGCCGCCTCGATCGCAGTCCCGGGACGCCTGATTCGGATTGACCCCGCTGAGGGTCGGCAGATTATATCCACGGCCGCTCGGCAAGTCAAAGCCCGCGGGCGGACGTTCAGGCGGGGGTCGGTGACCGGACTGTGACACCCCCGCCGCACGATGGTGACGCGGCCTTGTCGGGGTCGTCATACCGGCCCGCTAGCGTGGTCACCAGGCCATGACAGCTGAACTCTCGCGAACCCCCCGCACCCCCGCCCGGGCCCTGGTTGGCGCCCTCCTGGCGTTCGCCGTCGCCATGCCCATCTCGGTCGCGCAGGCCGTGCCCGCCAGCGCGGCCGGCTTCGACCCCTCCGCCGCCGAGCAGCAGATGGCCAACCTGATCAACCAGGATCGCGCCCAGAACGGTCTCGGGCCGCTGACCTTCAGCGCCAGGCTCAGCCAGGTCGCACGGGGCAGCGACATCTCGATGTGCGGCACCACCGTCCACGGCCGCTCCCAGGACATGGCCGAGCGCAACTACTTCAACCACCAGGTGCCGCCCTGCAACCAGTACGTCTGGTCGGCCCTGTCGGCCGCGGGCATCAGCTTCAACGGCGCCGGCGAGAACATCGGGTGGAACAACTACTCGCCACAGACCACCAGCGTGGACCGCGCCAACACCTCCTTCATGAACAGCAGCGGCCACCGGGCGAACATCCTCGGCAACTTCAACCAGGTGGGCATCGGCGCCTACATGGCCCCCGGCCCCTGGAACGGCGGTTCCGGGACCCAGTACGCCGGCGTGATCCTGTACACCGAGATCTTCATCAACGGGCCGACCGTCGACCCGCCGCCTCCCCCGCCGCCGCCTCCGACACCGCAGCCG
>JAXDLV010000199.1:0-11481 GCA_034666445.1 Chloroflexota bacterium
GGGGCTGGATCCCCGCCGCACGCTGGTCGTGGGCGACACCTGGTGGGACGTGGAGGCCGCGCGGGGCGCCGGCCTGCCGTGCATCGGCGTGCTCACCGGCGGCGGCTGGAGCCGGGCCGAGCTGGAGGAGGTCGGCGCGCTCGCCGTGTACAAGGACGTCGGCGAGCTCCTCCAGAAGCTCAACCACTCCGCAATCATCGAGCTGACGCGCTGACCCGGCGAGGGTTGGGCGCCAGGGGCGACGGGTAAAATCCGTCCGCAATGCCGACCTACGGTTACAGGTGCGACAAGGGCCACGAGTTCGAGGTCCTGCAGGGCATCACCGAAGCGCCGCTGAAGAAGTGCACAGAGTGCGGCGCGCCCGTGCGGCGCATCTTCTACCCCGTGGGCATTGTGTTCAAGGGACCGGGCTTCTACAAGACCGACAGCCGCGGCGGCTCGGGCTCCGGCATCCCGGCTGGGGAGGACAGGTCCGCGAGCGGGGACAAGGCCGAGGTCAAGAAGGCCGACCCCAAGCCCGCCAAGGGCGACTCCAAGCCGGCCGCGAAGGCGGACGCCAAGCCGACGAAGAAGCCGGCGTAGCGCGCTACCGGCGCCCGGCGGGGGAATTTGGGCGCATCCTGCCGAGTTCTGAAATACATAGCTGATAATGCAGCTAGCTGGTTGGCCCCGCCGCGACGGGGCATAGACAGAGAGCTTGGAGGAAAACATGCCCGAACTACTGCACCTCACCGATCAGAACTTCGAAGCCGAGGTGCTGAAGTCTGAGACCCCTGTGCTGGTCGACTTCTGGGCCGAGTGGTGCGCCCCGTGCCGCATGGTCGCGCCGGTGGTCGAGGCGATCAACGCCGATTACGACGGCGAGATCAAGGTGGGCAAGCTCGACGTTGACGCGTCGCCGATCATCTCCGCCCAGCTGGGCGTGATGAGCATCCCGACGATCATCCTCTTCAAGGACGGGAAGGCCGTGCAGCGGATGGTCGGCTTCCAGCCCAAGCCCTCTCTCAAGAGCAAGATCGACTCGGCCCTCCAGACCGCCTAGGCGCGAAGCCGCCCAGCCGCGTAGCGGCGCGCCGGGTGACCGGCGGTGTAACAGGCTCTTCTGCCCCGCGGGCGGGGTGGGATAGAGTGTTGAAGTGAGTTCAACGCGCCATGCGGGCGCGGGCTCCGGGAGGCGGTTTATCAATTCTGTTCTGACCATGCCGCGGGGGCAGCGCTGGTCGCGGGCCCTGGCTGTCCTGGCGGTACCGATCGCGGTCGCGGCGTTCGCGTGGTCGCTGCCGGCGCGGGACGCCCACGCCGACGCGCCGTTCACGATGGGGCCCGCCATCCGGCTCCCGGATGCCGACGGCGGCACCGAGCCGCGCGTGGCCGTCGGCCCCGACGGCACCAGCTGGCTGATCAGCAACATCAACGGCAACGCGGTCGTCTACGCGTCGACCGACAAGGTCACGTGGACGCCGACCGCGGGCCAGATCCCGGGCCAGAGCCTGCCCACGATCGACGTCGACATCATCGTCACCCGGACGGGGCGCGTCATCGCCAATGAGCTGGACACCACCGGCCTCTCGATCGTCACCGCCTACACCGACGACCGCGGCGCCACGTGGCATCCCTCCGGGGGCTCCTCGCCGGTGATCGTCGACCCCGTCGGCGGGACCAACCTCGCGGACCAGGACCGCAACTGGCTGGCCTCCGGGCCGGATGACGCCGGCACCCACCTGCCCCGGGTCTACCACCTCTATCACAACCTCGGTGGCGGGGTCGCCAACCACAACATGTTCGTCCAGACCTCCACCGACGACGGCGCCACCTTCGGGCCGCCGATCCCCGTGACACTGCCGCCTGACCAGGCCTACCTCGACCTCCAGTGCGCCGACTCCGGCGGTCCCTCGAACATCATGGTCAACCAGGTCACCGGCCAGGTCTACGCCGTCTTCGGCACCCGCTCCTCGGTCCTGGGCGGCTGCGGCGCCTCGGTCGTCGGGCCGTTCGAGGTCAACATCGTCGCCGCCACCCGCGTGTGGGTGGCCACCGCCACCCCGGAGAGCGCGCTGCTGCCCGGGGGCTGGACCCAGTCGCTGGCGGTGGACGACAGCGCCACCAACCAGATCGTCGGCATGCAGCTCGCGCCAGGCACGCTGGACAACGCCGGCAACGTCTACATCCTCTACCCTGAGTCGCCCGGCGCCTATCCCGGGTACGACGGCTCGGCGGTGAAATACGTCCACGCCGGGCCTGACATGGCCACCTGGTCGGCGCCGGTGACCGTGGTCCCCGCCGGGACGAACATGGGCGGCGGCCTGCTCACGCACATCGTCGCGGGCGACCCTGGCAGGCTGGGCATGGCGTGGTTCCAGGGTTTTGACGACGGCAACGGCTCTGCCCTCTGGTACCTCTGGACGGCGGAGACGCAGGACGGGCTCTCGGACAACCCCACGATCGAAAAGCAGCAGGTCTCCGACGTGCCCACCTACCACTACACCGCCGCCGAGATGATGGGTGCCTGCGGCGCCGGCCCCGCCAACGGCTTTGTCTGCGACCGGTCGACCGACGTCTGGGGCCTGACGATGCGTAGCGACTGCAGCCTGCAGGTGACCTGGCCGGTGAAGGGCCCCGGTGGCGGCGCGCCGCCCGGTGCCGACGACACCGGGGGGACCTACGTGGCCACCCAGGACGCCGGCCCGCGGCTGTGCGGCGCCGTGACCTTCCCGCCCGCCACCACCGCGACGGACAGCGGCACCGGCCAGCTGCCCAACACCCGCAACCTGTACCGGGCGCCAACCGACTGGCTGCCGCCCGCCCTGGTGGGCATGGCGGGGCTCCTGTCGATCGCCATCCTGGTGGGCAACGCCGGGGTCCGGCGGAGGCGCGGCCGGCCCTAGTCCGAGGTAAAAGGGGGGGTGACAGCGGCGGAGATGGCATCGCGCGCCGGCCTGGGCAGGCGTGACTTCCTGCGCCTGGGCGTGGGCGCCGTCGCGGCCAGCGCGATGTTGGGGATACCAGCGCTGCCGTCGGCTGCCGCCGGCGCCGCGTGCGCCTGGCCGCCAGGGTTCAAGCCCTCTGACTACCCCAACAGCGGCCCGCTCACCACGGTCACGCCGCAGTCCAATAAACCGCTCATCCCGATAAAGGCGCGCACGCTCGACGCCTGGCGCGGCGAGCGCCAGAAGTACCTGGCCGCGTGGCGCGAGCTGATCGGCGCCTGGCCGGCGACGCCGGCGCTGCAGCCGCAGGTGCTCTCGGCCGAGGACATGGGCGCGTACGTGCGCTACAAGGTCGCGTACCAGACCCTCTCCGGAGACTCCTTCGCATCGACCATCAAGGCCTGGCTGCTGGTGCCCAAGGGCTTCTCGACCCCGCGCCCCGCCATCGTCACCCTCCACCAGACGATCCCCCAGGGTAAGGACGAGCCCGCCGGCGTCAACGCCAGCCTGCCCTGGTACGCGTTCGCCGACCATTACGCGCGCCGCGGCTACGTCACCCTCGCACCCGACGCCATCGGCTATGGGGAGCGGACGTCCGGCTGCTATGCCGACACCGGCTACGAGCTGTCCGACGCATGGTCGATCCTGAAGGACCGGCCGGACATGACGCTGCTCGGCCTGATGCTCCTGGACATCACCCGGGCGGTGGACTTCCTTGAGACCCGTCCTGAGGTCGACGCCTCTCGGGTCGGCGTGATGGGCCACTCCCAGGGCGGGATCCTGACCAACGGGATCCTCGGGCTGGAGCCGCGGTTCAAGGTCGGGGTGGCCTCCTGCGGCTATGGCATCTTCCGGCTCGACGGCTTCTTCGATCGCTGGGCCGGCACCCAGAGCGCCTACCTCCCGCGGATGGCTAACTACCTGGTCAACCGCGATGCGCTGCCCATCGACATGCTCCAGCTGATGGCGCTGGCGGCGCCGACGCCGCACCTCGTCCAGACAGCGATGGCGGACACCATCTGGACCCCCACGGCGGTCGCACCCCACCCGGTGGTGGCCAAGGAGCTGAAGCGCGTACACAAGATGTACGGCAGCAGCGACTTCGTCAGCCTGATGGAGGACGGCGACCACGGCTGGTACCCCGACGCCCAGGCCGCCGCGGACGTGCTGTTCGACCGAGTGCTCGCCCCGTAAGGCGAGGCCGGCCACCGACAGCCATTTGGCCGCCACCACCTTCGACCTGGTCCCGCTCGGCCCGTTCAGCCTCGACGCTGCAGGGCGCTACTTCGGTGGCTGGCCTGAGCTCGATGGCGACATCGTGATGGCGTTCCCGGTCGACGGCGCCGGCGGGTCGGCCGCCGTGGTGATGCGGCAGCAGGGCGACGCCATCACCGGCGAGGTCCACGGCGACGCCGACCCCGAGGCAGCCTGGCGCCAGGCGCTGGCGGTGCTCTCGCTCGACATCGACGGCCGCGGGTTCGCGGACGTGGCCGAGCGCGACCCCGTCGTCGGGCGCCTGTGGCGCGAGGACGGCCTGCTCCGTCCCGTCCTGTTCCACTCCGCGTACGAGGCGGCGGCGGCCTTCATCATCGGCCACCGGCTGTCGATCGCCCAGGGCCGCAGGATCCGCGCCCGGATGGCCGAGGCGACCGGCGCCCCGATCACCATCGACGCCCGCGTCTTCCACGCCTTCCCGGCCCCGGCGGTCCTCGCTGGCATCGAAACCTTCACCGGCCTCAGCGCGGCCAAGATGGAGCGGCTGCAGGCCGTCGCTGTGAGAGCGCTGGAAGGTCGCCTCGATCGCCAGCGCCTGCGTTCGATGCCCGAGGAGGAGGCACTGGCCGAGCTGCGCACGCTACCCGGGGTCGGGCCCTTCTTTGCCTCCGGCATCCTGGCCCGCGGGGCGGGTCTGGTCGACACCATCACCGATGACGACCTCACGCCGCGCGCGATCGAGCTCGCCTATGAGCTGCCCGCCCGGCCGGACCGCGCCGAGGTGTTGCGCCACGCCGAGGCCTGGAGGCCATTTCGGATGTGGGCGCTGGTGCTGTTGCATGTCTGGCTTCGGATCCAGCCGCAGTCGGTGATCGGGCGGGTTAGGCCTGGGCGGCGATGAGGCCCTCGCGGCGCAGCGCTGAGATCAGCTCCGGGGCATTGGGCTCGACCACCACGCCGCCACTGGGAAAGAGGATCGTCGGCACGCTCTTGTAGCCGTTGTTGATCTCCTGGACGACGCGCTGGGCCTCGGGGTTGTTGTCGATGTCGATCAGCTCGTACTCGAGGTTGTGCTCCTCGAAGATCCGGCGCGCCAGCCGGCACTCGCCGCACCAGGGCGCGTAGTAGATCCTGATCTTTTCCATGGCCCTTCCATTCAACCCCACGGCGCGGGCCTTTATGCCGTGGCCGGGTGCGCGCCGCAGGAAGCCTGTAGAGTCGGTCGCGTTCCAGGAGGGATCTGATTGAGCGAGGACATTTTCGACCTGACCGGTAAGGTCGCCCTGATCACCGGCGGCAGCCGTGGCATCGGCCGCTCCATCGCGGAGGCCTTCGCCGCGCGCGGTGCCCGCGTGGTCATCACGGCACGCAAGCAGGAGGAGCTGGACCAAACCGCCTCAGAGATGCGCGGGGCGGGCGCCGACGTCGTCGCCATCGCGTCCCACGCCGGCCGCGACGAGGCGATCACGGAGCTCGTCGACCAGGTCGTAAGCAGCCACGGCCAGGTCGACATCCTGGTCAACAACGCGGCCACCAACATCGCCATGGCGCCGATGAAGGACCTCGACGTCAAAGCCTTCGACAAGACCCTGGAGCTCAACCTGCGGGGGCCGTTCCTGATGAGCCAGGCGGTGGTCAACAGGACGATGGAGAAGACCGGCGGGGTGATCATCAACCTCTGCTCGGTGGCCAGCTTCAAGGCCGAGGCGATGATGTCCGCGTACAACGTGAGCAAGGCCGGGCTGATGATGCTGACCAAGGTGATGGCCCGCGAGCTGGGGCCGTTCAACATCAGGGTCAACGGCATCGCCCCGGCGGTGATCAAGACCCAGTTCTCGAAGGTCCTCTATGAGACGGACTCGATTCGCCAGAAGGCCGAGGCCGAGAGCGCCCTCGGCCGGGTCGGGGAGTGGAACGAGGTGGCGGGCACCGCGGTGTACCTCGCAAGCCCGGCGGCGTCCTATGTGACCGGCACCGTGGTGATGGTCGATGGAGGCACCCTGGCCTGAGCCAGAAGCAGGCCAAGCGGAAACGCGCCGAGGGGCGCCGGCCTGGCGGCGCCGGCCCCCGGCCGCCGGTGGCGGTCGCCGGCGGCGAGGCCCCCTGGCGCCGGTACGGGCTGCCGATCGCGGGGCTGGTGGCGCTGCTGGCCTTTGGGACGGTCGCCGTGGTGCTGCTCAACAACCGGGGCCCGCTGGGCAACAACATCGGACCGACGCCCAACCCCACCGCCTCCGTCCCGGTCGGCGACACCGCCAGCGGTGGCCAGGGCCAGGACATCGGCAGCATCAAGTGCGAGAGCCACGAGGTGCTCGCGTACCACGTGCACGCCCATCTCTACATCGTCCTGGACGGGGCCGCGCAGACCGTCGCCTCGCAGATCGGTATCCCGGGTGGGCCCCTGGCGCCGAAGTGCTACTACTACCTCCACACCCACGACACCAGCGGCATCATCCACATCGAGTCCCCCGGCCAGGCCTTCTACACGCTTGGGCAGGTGTTCGACATCTGGGGCACGCCGCTCAACCGCACCCAGGTGGGCTTCTACCAGGTCCCGGGCGGCAACCTGACGACCTTTGTCGACGGCAAGCAGTTCGATGGCGACCCCCGCGACGTCCAGCTGGTCAACCACACCCAGGTGGTGCTCGAGCTGGGCAGCCAGGGCCCTCCGCCGGGCTTCGAGTTCCCTTCCGGGCTCTGAGCGAGGGCCGGCCGACCGCGCCGACGGCCGCTGCGCGCCGCCTCTAGAATGCCCAATATGACGGCCCGGTCACTTGCCCCCAGCACCCCGCGCGGGGAGGCCACGCGGCAGAAGGTGCTGGAGTCGGCGGAGCACGTGTTTGGGGAGAAGGGCTACCACGGCGCCAGCGTGACCGAGATCACGCGCGCGGCGGGCGTGGCCCAGGGCACCTTCTACCTCTACTTCCGAGGCAAGAAGGAGATATTCCTGGACCTCGTCGACAGCCTTGGTCGCGCCCTTCGCGCGGCGACGCTGGAGGCCAGCTCCCGGGCTCAGACCTACGCGGAGGCCGAACGCCTGGGCTTCAAGGCCTTCTTCGGCTTCGCGCGGGGCCATCGCCACATCTACCGCATCGTGCAGGAGTGCGACCGCGTCGACCCGGTCACGTTCCGCCGCTTCTACGCCGACCTGGCGGAGACCTACCACCGGGCCAACGCCGCGGCCCTGTCGCGCGGCGAGATCGCCGCGTCGGACCCCGAGGTGCTCGCCTACTGCATGCTCGGGGTTGGCCACTTCGTGGCCCTGCGTTTCCTGCTCTGGGACGATGAGCTCACCGAGGAGACCGAGGAGGCCGCCATCGCCTTCGTGCAAAGGGGTCTCCGCCCCTAAGCACGCACACTAAATGTGATACTCTAGTTATCACGTTTAGGGGGATGCCAAGCAACTCCCGTCGCGGTCCCGGTCCGGGGCCGTTCTCATCGGAGGTACCCAAACCACATGGGCACAATCCTTCTCATCGTCCTGATCGTGATCTTCCTCCTCGCCCTCCTGGGCGGCGGAGGCTACGTCTACAGGTCCTATTACGGCGGGCCGCCGGTCGGTGGTGGCGTGGTCGTGGAGGAGCACTCGGGAGGGAGCCCGGCCGCGGCGATCGCCGTGTTGCTGATCATCCTCCTGGTGATCCTGTTCCTCATCTATGGGGTGGGATTCCTGCACTGGTTCGACAACCCGACCGTCAACGTGAACGTCAACTCGTAGCCAGGGTGAGCCCACCGGCGTCCGACCGGCCGCCGGTGGGCATCTGCCGCTAGGCACATGGCCACCCAGCCGCTGGTAGCCACCGCGATCGAGGCCACGGGCGGGTCCCGCAGCCGCTCCGTCGCGGTCTCGTCGACGGTGCTCGTGCCCGTCGGCCTTGCCCTCCTGACGCTCCTCACGCGGCTGCCCCTGGGCGGCCGCTACCTGTTCAACTGGGACGCCCTGCAGTTCGCGCTGGGCGTGCAGCGATTCGACCTCGCTGCCCACCGTCCCCACCCGCCGGGGTACATCGGGTACATCCTCCTGGGTCGGCTCGGCGGGATGGTCGCCGGCGGCGACGTCAACACCGCGCTCGTCCTGCTCAGCGCGGCGGCCGAGGCGCTCACCGTCGTGGGCATCTACCTCGTCGCCCGGCGGCTGCTGGGCGAGTTTGCCGGCCTCGCGGCGGCGCTGCTGCTGCTGACCAGCCCGCTGTACTGGTTCTACGGCGAGACGGCGCTGACCTACGGGCTCGAGCCGGGGCTGTCGCTCGCGGGCTTCTGGCTGGCCTGGCGCGCGGTCGACAGGGGCAGGGGCCTGGCCGCCGCCGCCGTGGCGGTCGCCGCGGCGGGCGCCCTGCGCCCCAGCAGCGAGGTGTTCATGCTGCCGATGCTGCTGGTCGCGGCGTGGCTGATCCTGCGCCGGCACGGGCCGCGCGCGCGGCGAGAGGTGGCCGTGGCGAGCCTGGCACTGGTGGCGACCACCGCCGCCTGGCTGGCGCCGCTCCTGTGGCTCAGCGGCGGAGCGGAGGCCTACCTTCGCGCCTCATTGCAGCTGGGCTCGCGGGTCAGCGGCGGCTCGGCCGTCTGGAGCGCGGGCCTGGGCGGCCTGCGGCTCAACGTCGCGGCGGTGCTGGCCGGCGCCGCTGACGCCCTTGGCGTGTTCGTGGCAATGGCGCTGGCAGCGGTCGTTGTCTCTCGTCTCGGGCCGACCCGGGCGGCGGCGGCGCGGGCCAGGTGGCCCGTGGAGGGCCGCCTTGTCATCCTTGTGGCAGCCTGGGCGCTGCCCGCGCTCGCGGTGTACAGCCTCGTCCACATCGGCCAGCTGGCTTACGTGCTCTTCGCGCTGCCCGCCGCGCTGCTGCTTGCCGGCCCGGTCCTGGACCGCCTTGCCGCGGTGGTCAGCGACGGCCGCGAGCGGCTGCGCAACCGGGCCCGCGGCGGCCTGCTGGCGGCCTGCGTCCTCGCCAACGCTGTCGCGTTCCTGGCGCCCCACGCCCTGGCGTCGGAGACGCGCGACCGTGACGTCCACGTCCAGGCCCTGCTCGCGGAGGTGCGCCGCCACGACCCGGCGCGGACGCTGCTCCTGGCCGACCCCGAGGGCCCAGGCTCCTACCGGTTGGCGCAGTACTACCTCCCGGGCTATGCCGCGGTGGCCGTGGGCCGCGACAGCCACGGCCGGGCGGGGGAGATGTTCGCCGACCATGGCGGGGCGCCGGAGTACGACCTGGCGCGCTTCTCGGAGTCCGGCCCACTCCGCCTGCCCGCCATGACGCAGGCGCTGGTCATCGACCAGCGGGTGGTGGACTCCGTCGCCGATCGCAGCCGGCTGCACGAGGTCAAGCTCGGTCCTGGCGCCGAGGGCTCGGTCTACACCGTGGACGTCGACCCCGCTGACCCGCCGGTGGCGTGGCGCGACGGCCTCTTCCTGCGCGGCAGTGACTGTCCCTGCCAGGGCTGGGCGCCGCCACCGCCGCGTCCGTTGATGGCGCCCCTCTGAGTCAGGGGACGCCCACCTAGAATCGGAGGATGGACCGCCCCCTCCCCCTCTTCCTGCTCCGCTCCGTGCTCTTCCCCCACATGCCCATGTCCCTGCACGTCTTCGAGGATCGCTACCAGGAGATGATGCGCGACTGCCTCGACTCGGGGACCAGCTTCGGGGTCGTGGCGATCCGTGACGGCGAGGAGGTGGGTGGCAGCGCCCGCGCCCGGGAGGTCGGCACGCTGGCCCGCATCGCCCACGTCGAGCGTCTTGATGACGGCCGCATGAACCTGCTGATCACAGGGGCGACCCGGTTCCGCGTGACCCGGCGGGTCGACGGCAAGCCGTACGCCCGCGGCGAGATCGAGTACCTCCCGGAGGAGGACGGCGACGTGCCCGCGGGCCTCCAATCGGCGCTGGCGCGGGGCTTCGAGGGCTACCTGCGCAGCCTGACCAGGGTTTCCCGCGGGGTGACGGACATACCGGAGCTGCCGCCGCAGCCCGAGATCCTGGCCTACCTGGTGGCGGCCACCCTGGAGACCACGCTCGACTCCCGCCAGCAGCTGCTGGAGGCCGCCGGCGCGGCCGAGCGCATGGAGATGGAACTGCGCATCCTGCGGCGCGAGGAGGACCTCCTCAACCGCCATGTCCTGCCGACCAACGTCGTGCCGAGGGCCTTCTCCCGGAACTAAGTCGTTCGGCTCACGAGATCTGCCGATAGCAGCGGCTGATCTGTATTCACCAGGGCGGCCGACGCCGCACATCCCGGGGGTTCATCCGGCCGGCGCTGCGACCAGGCCTTTCACATCGCACCGCGCCGGCCTGCCTGCGCGGGCGGCCGCGCTGGCACCAGCCTTAGGTCTCTGCTCTCCCGCCCGCTCCGGAAATCACCCCCAGGATGCGCGACGCCGTCCGCTCTGGACTGCGCACCACGGCGCCGCTGCTCTGATCCGCGATGTCCTCATCGGAGGTGGGGGCAGCCTTTGACTTCTTGTCGACAGCAGTCAGACAGGTCGAGCGCCGTTGAGCTGCCGAAGGTCGCCGCGGGCAGGTACCACCTCTATCAAGTCATCGCGTATAGAGGGACAGCTGCCCCCGCGCGCAGTCCCGAGTGCCGGGTGCTGCAGACCCGGGGGCGATTTACGGAGCGGGCGGGATGCGCACCTGCCAGGAGCTGCGCAGATCAGGGCCGCACGCGCAGTAGGCCGGCGCAGTGGCATTGGAATCGCTGAACGCAGCGCCGGCCGCATGAGCCCTCGGGTCTGCGGCTCCCGGCGCCAGGGCTACCCGATACCCGTAGCAGCTGTCGCGTTATCTCGTGAGCTGTACAAACTAGGTCTTCTTGCCGGGCCCGGAGCTGGCCTTCCAGCCCATGCCCCGGCCCGTCGACCGGGTGGGCTGGGCAGTGCGGCTGGCGCGCGTGTCACGCGCTCCGAACGGCGTCTTTGCGGACCGACCGGAGCGGATGAGCCCCAGCAGCCGGCGCCGGTAGGGGATGGCGAAGCTGCCGAACAGGACCAGCACCGCGCCGGTGAAGAGCATCATCGGGTCGGGACGGGGCGCCGACGACGGGGAAGAATCTAGGACGCCTGAGTGGCGGCTGCGGGTGAGCGCCCCGGTGGAGCCCGACAGGGTGTCGATGGCGAACTCTGTGGTCACCGTTCCCACTGTCGCGGTCACCGCGTTGCGGCCCTTGGTCTTGGAGACGGTGAGTTTGGCGGTGGCCGCACCCGACGCGTCGGTGGTCACCGTTGCGGGATCAACCACGGTGTCCGGGCCGGGGGAGTCGGTGACCTTCAGGTCGACGGTCACGCCCTGCACCCCGTAGTGGTCGCCTCCCCGGGTGCCGCTGACCGTCACGGTCAGCGTGGAGGCCTCCCC
>JAXDLV010000200.1:0-15415 GCA_034666445.1 Chloroflexota bacterium
CTCGAGCACTGGCGGGCGCCGCGGTGGCGGCGTTCCCAGCCCCGGTTGGCTGCCCCTTGGCTGTCGTCGCGGCCCCAACCCCGTTCGGCGCCTCCTGGGCGGGCGCCTCCATGTCCTGGGCCGCGGCGTTCGTCGCGGCGGGCTCCCCGGCTGCGGCCTCAGCCTGGCCTCCCTCGGGCGCCGCCTCCGGCGCAACCTCGGGTGCGGCCGTCGGACGCGAGGGCGGGCCCGCGGGGGCGGTCTTCACCTTGATCTCGCTGACAACCTGGGCAGTGATGTCGGGGTGGTTGCGCAGGAACTCGCGCACGTTCTCCCGGCCCTGGCCGAGGCGCTCCTCGCCGTATGAGAACCAGGCTCCCTGCTTCTCCACGACGCCGGCGTCGATGCCGGCGTCGATCACGCTGCCGAGGTAGGAGATGCCCTCGTTGTAGAGGATGTCGAACTCCGCGGCCTTGAAGGGCGGCGCCACCTTGTTCTTGACGACCTTGACCTTGACGCGGGAGCCGACGACGTCCAGGCCGCTCTTGATGGTGTCGATCTTGCGGACGTCCAGGCGGCAGGATGCGTAGAACTTGAGCGCCCGGCCTCCGGTGGTGACCTCGGGGTTGCCGAACATCACGCCGATCTTCTCGCGCAGCTGGTTGATGAACACCACCGAGGTGCTCGACTTGGAGATGGCGCCTGTCAGCTTGCGCAGGGCCTGGCTCATGAGGCGCGCCTGGAGGCCGACGTGGCTATCGCCCATCTCGCCCTCGATCTCCGCCTTGGGGACCAGCGCCGCGACGGAGTCGACCACGACGATGTCCACCGCCTGGCTCCGCACCAGCACGTCGACGATCTCGAGCGCCTGCTCCCCGGTGTCCGGCTGGGAGACGAGGAGGTCGTCGGTGTCGACGCCGATGCGGGCGGCATAGAGCGGGTCGAGGGCGTGCTCGGCGTCGATGAACGCCGCCACCCCGCCCAGCTTCTGGGCCTGGGCGATGACGTGGAGCGCCAGGGTGGTCTTGCCGCTGGACTCCGGGCCGAAGATCTCGATCACCCGCCCGCGAGGCAGACCGCCGATGCCGAGGGCGACATCCAGGGTCAGCGCGCCGGTGGGGATGACCTCGATGTTGCGGGTGGCGGGGGCGTCGCCGAGGCGCATGATCGCGCCCTTGCCATACGACTTCTCGATCTGCGCGAGCGCCGAATCGAGCGTCTGCTCCTTCTCGCTGGCGGCCTTCTCTGCGGCCTTCTCGGCCTTGCTGATGTCGTCCTTAGCGCTCATGTGCTCCCTCGTGTGCTTGGATGTGTAGTCGAACGTATGTTCGATGCTAGCACAATCCCCCTTCGGCTACATCATACACCTTGCTGTGGTTAGGTCAGGACACAATCTCGGTGGCCAGGGCCAGCGCGGCCTCGACGCTGGCGACCCGGTTGGCGGCGCGGCCGCCGTTCCACCTGAAGCGCCGGACCAGGGTCCGGTCGCCGTGGCAGGCGCCGATGAACGTCAGTCCCACCGGCTTCCGGCCCTCGGCGTCGGGGCCGGCCACGCCGGTGACGCTGACCGCCACGTCGACCGCGAACAGCGTCCTCGCCCCTATCGCCATCTGGGCCGCCACCTGGCGGCTGACGGCCCCGTGCTTCTCCAGCATCTTCTCGTCAACCCCAAGCAGGCCGATCTTGGCGTCGTTGGCGTACGTCACCATCCCCCCCATGAAGTACTCGGACGAGCCCGGCAGGTCGGTCAGCGCCGCGGCCACCAGCCCGCCGGTGCAGGACTCCGCAGTGGCGATGGTGAGGTGGCGCTTGTGGAGGGCCTTCTGCAGCGGGCTCAGGACCGGGCTGAGCGAGCTGCCTTCGAGGACCACTCCTATCTATAGAGCAGGCGCCGGTAGCGCCAGAGGTAGTCGAGCCCCGAGAACACCGTGAACAGAACCGCCAGCCCCACCGCCACCAGCGCCAGTCCCTCCAGCGCCGGGTAGGGGCGCTCCAGCATCACCAGCCCGACCGCCAGCATCTGGCTGACGGTCTTGGTCTTGCCGAACGGGGTGGCGGCGATGATCAGGCCCTGGGTGGCGCCGATGGCGCGCAGCCCGGTGATCAGGAGCTCCCGGCCCACGATCAGCACCACGACCCAGGCCGGGATCAGCTCGTCCTGGACCAGCAGGGCGAGCACCGCCAGGATCAGCAGCTTGTCGGCCAGCGGGTCCAGGAACTTGCCCAGCGTGGTGACCCGGCCGGTGCGCCGTGCGATTCGGCCGTCGAGGGAGTCGGTGATCGACGCCGCGACGAACAGCGCGGGCGCCACGAGCTGGTTGATCGCGCGCGCCTCGAACGCCCACAGGATTGCCGGGATCATCAGGAGCCGGAGCGCCGTCAGCCCGTTGGGGACGTTGAGGTTGGCGCTGCGGACGCGGGCCGGGGACCGCTCCTCGCCCGCCTTGGCCGCGCTCTCGGTCATCGCCTCAAGAGTAGATGTTCGGGCTCAGCGATAGTTCGTGAACTGGAGCGGGATCGGCAGGTCGGCATCCTTGAGCAAGCGAATGGCGGACTGGAGGTCGTCCTTGGACTTGGCGGTGACGCGGACCTTCTCCCCCTCGATTCGCGACTGGACCTTCGGGAGCTCGGCCTTGATCCGCTTGACCACGTCGCGCGCGATCTCGTCGGAGAGGCCCTGGCGCAGGTTCACCTTCTGCCGGACGCGGCTCTTGGCGGCCGGCTCGGGCTTCTCGGGGTCGAGGACCTTGAGGTCGACGCCACGCTTGACCAGCTTGCCCTTGAGGATGTCCAGCATCGCGGTGAGCTTGTAGTCGCTGTCGGCGTCCAGCTCCAGCTCCTTCTCGCGCAGGTCGATCGTCGAGTTGGTGCCCTTGAAGTCGTAGCGGTTGCCGATCTCCCGGCGGGCCTGGTCGACGGCGTTGACCAGCTCCTGGCGGTCGAACTCGGAGACAACGTCGAAACTGGAATCAGCCATCGGGACCTCCTGTCAGGGTGAGGGGCGCGGCGAATCCGGCACCGCGGCATTGTATGTCTCGTCGCCCACGCCGTCATTGTTCTTCATGGCGCCCATGTCCTGGCCGTTGACGGTGATGAAGGTGTGCCCGGCCCGGCCGCTGATCACCCGCACCGACCGGTCGCCCTTGAAGCTGAGAATGGTGCCGTCCGGGTAGACCAGCCCGGCTGAGGTCGTCTGAGGTGACGGCTGGCCGTCGACCAGGACCTTGATCCACGACCGCTGCTCCACCCGTACCACCACGATGACGCCGCGGACCGGCTCCGGCGACGGGCTCGGTGACGGCGACACCGTCGGCGTCGGCGCCGGGCTGAAGTGCAGCTCGGTGGGCGCGCTGCCGGCGGCGGCCAGGCTGGCCTGGTAGCGGTCGAACGCCCCCTTCACGTAGACCAGGAACACGGCCAGGAGGGCCAGCATCACCACCGCCACGACCATCGCCGGGGTGATGGTGAAGCGGACCCGGTCGGGGCGCACGGCGGGCCGGGTGGAGATCACCTCCGTCGCGGAGGCGTCGCGCGAGTTGTACTCCGCGATCAGGGGCTCCGGGTCGACCGACAGGTACTGGGCGTACGTCCGCAGGAAGCCGCGGATGTACACGGGCGCGGGCAGGGCCGCGAAGTCCTCCGCCTCGAGGGCCTCGAGGTATTCGGCCTTGATCTTGGTGGCCCACTCGATCTCCCGGAGCGGCAGGTCGAGCTTCTCCCGGGCCTGTTTGAGCGTATTCCCCAGCATCCGCCCCAACTCTACGGGGGCGCGGGCTGCCCGGTCAGACCCCGGCGTAGTCCTCCACGCCGTCGTCCAGGGGAATGCGCTCCTGCCCGCCATCGGCCGAGTTGAAGCGCTCGAAGAGGTTGTCGAGGTCGACCAGCGACATCAGCACCTCGCGCGACTTGCTGCCCTCGTAGGGGCCCACCACGCCGTGCTCCGCCAGCTGGTCGATGATCCGCGCCGCGCGGGTGTAGCCGATGGCGAGCTTGCGCTGCAGCAGGCTGGTGGCGGCCCGGCCCTCGCTGGCGACGATGCGGGCAGCGCGCTCGAACATCGGGTCGCGCTTGCCGCCGTCCTTCGCCCAGGACACCGTGGAGACCATCGAGAAGATCTCCTCCTGGTAGCTGGGCGCGCCCTGCGCCTTCCAGTGGCCGATGATCGCGTCGAGCTCGGAATCCGACACCATCACGCCCTGGATGCGAGTGGCCCTGCCGGCGTCGACGGGCAGGTACAGCATGTCGCCGCGGCCCAGGAGCTTCTCCGCGCCGGTCTCGTCCAGCACCACGCGGGAGTCGATCCCGGAGCTGACGGCGAACGCGATGCGGCTTGGGATGTTGGCCTTGATCAGGCCGGTGATGATGTCCGCCGACGGGCGCTGGGTGGCCACCACCAGGTGGATGCCGACGGCGCGGGCCAGCTGGGCGACGCGGCAGATCAGCTCCTCCACCTCGTTGCCGGCGACCATCATCAGGTCGGCCAGCTCGTCGATGACGATGACGATGTAGGGCACCGGCTCAAGGCCGACCTCGGGCGCGCGGGCGTTGAAGCCCGCGATGTTGCGGACCGCGTGGCTGGCGAAGAGCTTGTAGCGGTTCTCCATCTCCGTGACCGCCCAGCGCAGGGCCGCAACGGCGTGGTCAGACTCCGTCACCACCGGGACCAGCAGGTGGGGCATGTCCTTGTACAGCGACATCTCGACACGCTTGGGGTCGATCAGGACCATGCGCAGCTCGTCGGGGGTGTGACGGAGGAGGAAGCCCGCCAGCAGGGCGTTGACGCAGACGCTCTTGCCGCTGCCGGTGGCGCCGGCGATCAGCACGTGGGGCATGCGGGCAAGGTCGCCGACGATCGGCTGGCCGCTGACGTCCGACCCGATCGGCATCGCCAGCACGTTGCCCTGGCTCTGGAAGCCGGCGCTCTGGATGATCTCGCGGAGGGTGACCAGGGCGCTGGCCTTGTTGGGCACCTCCACGCCCACCGC
This sequence comes from Chloroflexota bacterium, assembly GCA_034666445.1. Taxonomy (GTDB): domain Bacteria; phylum Chloroflexota; class Dormibacteria; order DASZGP01; family DASZGP01; genus JAXDLV01. Next base: position 4,965 of record JAXDLV010000200.1, read on the forward strand.
GGGCTTGCCGGGGATCGGGGCCTGGATGCGGATCGGGGCGGCCAGGGCAAGGGCGAGGTCGTTCTGCAGCGCGGTGATCTTGCGCACCGGCACGCCCTTGGCCGGCTCCAGCTCGTACTGCGTGACGCTGGCGCCGGAATTCACGCCCTTGACCCGCGCCGCCACGCCGAAGCTGCTGAGCGTGCCCTCGATCACCTCGATGTTGTGCTTGACCTCCTCCTGCAGCTTCTCCGCCTTGGAGGCCATCGGGTCGAGCATCGTCATCGCCGGCAGGGTCCAGACCTTGCGCTCCTCGTCGTCGCCCGCCTCGTGCGCGGCCACGGCCGCCGCGGCCCACTCCGCCTGCGCCTCGGCGCGGGCGCGCTCCGCCTCGGCGCTGTCGCCGATGACCTCGAGCACCGCGGGGTCGACGTCGGGTTCCGGCGGCGCCTCGGGCGCAGCGGGAGGATCCACCAGCGAGGGGAAGATCGGCTCCGGCGTCACCGCCACGACGGCGTCGGTCCGGCGGCGGCGCTCCTCCTTCTCAGCCAGCTTCGCGGTCAGCTCGGCCACCCTGCGGTCCTCGGCTTCGCGGGCCTCGGGGTCGTCGTCCTCGGCGAGGTCGTCCCCCGCGGGTCGCACCCGGGCGGCAACCGCGGCCAGGGACAGGTCGAAGCTCAGCATCGCGCCGAACAGCGCGGTGCCGAGCAGCACGATCGCGGCCCCCCAGGCGGTGAGCAGGTCGTTGAGGCGCCCGGCGACCGTGGCGCCGATCACCCCGCCGGCCAGCTGGTGGTCCGGCATCCACTGCCGCGGCTGCAGCAGCGCCAGCTGGAGCAGGCCCAGCACTGAGACCGACAGCAGCGCCATGCCCAGCAGGACGGCCACCTGGTTGCGCGAAGCCCGCACCGTGTCGTCCGTCTCGCTGACCCGCCGGCCGCTGATCATCGAGATCCCGCCGGCGACCATGATCAGCACGAGCGCGATCCAGCCCAGCCCCACAGCGTCGAGCAGGAACCCACGGAGCCGGCTGAGCCCTGCCCCGGGCGAGAACAGCACCGCCAGCGCGAACAGCGCCGCGACCACCAGGAGCAGCAGGCCGAAGCCCTCGCGGCGCTGGGGGTCGGTCAGCTCCAGCTGGGGAAGCTTGACCTGCCCGGCCGCCCTGGCGGCGCGGAGCGCGGGGCTGCGCGTGGAGCGCGTGCTCGACCGCTTGGTACGCGCTGGAGATCGCCTGCTCTTGGGCCGAGCGGCGAGGGCGGGGCGGCGACGAGTGCTGCGACGTGTAGTAGACATGAGAGTGACGTGAACCTGACGCTCACCGGCAGTCTAACAGCGGCCGGCGAGTTTGCCTATTGACCTCAGGCAGCTTCCGCCCGTCGACGCCTCCAGTGGATCACGGTGCTGACATCGTTGAAGCCCAGCGGGACCCAGGCCCCGAGGGTGAATACGAATAGGTTGTCGAGGAAGAACAGCAGCGTCACCCAGCCGAAGCTGAAGGGCGCGGTGACCAGCGCGACGAACGCGGCGATCACCGACAGCACGGCGCTGCCGATCGGGCCGCCGAGCGCCCTGCGGATGTGGACCGACGGGGGGAGCTCGGGCTCGTCGGGCGGATACAGGGACTCGCCGAGGAACCCCAGGAAGCCGAGCCGGGTGCCGGTCATCGGGTAGCCCGTGGTCCGGGCGGCGGTGTTGTGCCCGGCGTTGTGCCAGACCTCGGCGCCCCAGTGCAGCATCGCCAGGACGAAGCCACCCAGCAGGGCGCGGCCCAGGGGGCGCTTGAACACGTGGCGCCCGAGCACGGCGAACAGGATCGTCATGCCCACGGTCCCCACGCCGGCCAGCGGGGTGGCCGTGATATCGAGCCCGGCGACGCGGCCGAGGCGGACCTCAGCCACCGGCTGCCCGAACACCGTACGTGGCGGCCCAGGAGCTCAAACCTGCATCACCACCGGTACGACCATCGGCCGGCGCTTGGTCTGCTCGTAGAGGTAGCGGCTGAGGACGTCCCTGATCCGCTCCTGCAGCAGGGCGGGCTCGTGGACGTCGGCCTGCCCCGCAACCATCGCCCGCATCACCTCGTCCTTGGCCGCCTCGATGAGCGCCTCCGATGTCCCGAGGTGGACAAAGCCACGGGTGACGACGTCGGGGCGGCCGATCACGGCACCGCTGGCGTGGTCGATGCTGAGCACGACCACGAAGACGCCGTCCTCGGCCAGGTGGCGCCGGTCGCGTAGGACGGCCGAGCCGACGTCGCCGATGCCGAGGCCGTCGACGAACACGTAGCCGGCGTCGATCTTTCCGGTGCGCACAAACCGCTCCGCGCCCACCTCGAGGACGTCGCCGTCGCGCGCCACCATCACGTTGTCGGTGGCGAGCCCCACGTCCTCCGCCAGCAGGCCGTGGTGGGCGAGGTGGCGGTCCTCACCGTGGATCGGGACGAAGAACTTCGGCCGGACCAGGTTGAGCACGATCTTGAGGTCGTCGGCGGACGCATGCCCGGAGACGTGGACCCGGTTGCGCGCCGAGTAGAAGACCTTGGCGCCGTGGCGGTAGAGGTTGTTGATGGTGCGGTGAACCAGCTCCTCGTTGCCGGGGATGGGGGTGGCGGAGAGGATGATGGTGTCGCCCTTCTCGACCTGCACCTGGGGGTGCTCGCGGTTGGCGATCCGCGAAAGCGCCGACAGCGGCTCGCCCTGGGCTCCCGTCGAGAGCACCACCACCTCGCGGGCGGGCAGGTTCTTGAGCTGCTTGACCGAAACCAGCGTGTTCTCCGGCACCTTGATCAGCCCCAGCTCCTGGGCGAGGTGGATGTTGTTGGTCATGCTCCGGCCGACCACCGCCACCTTGCGGCCGAACTGGCTGGCCACCTCCAGCGCCTGCTGCAGCCGGTAGATGTTGGAGGCGAAGGTGGTGATGATGATCCGGCCCTCGGCGTGGGGGAAGATGCCGCGAAACGCGTCGCCGACCAGCTGCTCGGAGGGGGTGTGGCCCTCCTGCTCGGCGTTGGTGGAGTCCGACATGAACAGCAGGACGCCCTTCCGCCCGTACTCGCCCAGCTTGCCGATGTCCGTGGGGTGGCCGTCGACAGGCGTCTGGTCGAGCTTGAAGTCGCCGGAGTGCATCACGATCCCGGCCGGCGTGGTGATCGCCAGCGCGGTGGTGCCGGGGATCGAGTGGGCGACGTGGATGAACTCGACGCTGAACGGCGGCAGGTTGACCACGTCGCCCGCCTTGACCTCGTGCATCACCGCGTCGGTCAGCCGCTTGCGGTCCTTCAGCTTCTGGCGCACCAGGCCAAGCGTCATGCGGGTGCCGTACATCGGCACGCGGAGGCGGTCGATGACAAACGGCAGCGCGCCGATATGGTCCTCGTGGCCGTGGGTCAGGATGATCGCCTCCACCCTGTCGGCGCGCTCCACCAGGTAGGTGATGTCAGGGATCACCAGGTCCACCCCCAGCATCTCCTCCTTGGGGAACATGAGGCCCGCGTCGACCACGAGGATCCGGTCGTCGTACTCGATCGCCATCATGTTGATGCCGATCTCGCCCAGGCCCCCGAGGGGTATGACCCTGAGAAGGCCGCTCAAGAGAACAGGCTCAGCTGCTCGTCGGGGTCGAGCACCGGCTGCGGCACGGCGGCGCGACGGGCCTCGATCTCGTCGATGTAGCCCTTCACCCGGACCATGTCCTGCACCAGCGTGTCCATCAGCAACGAGTTGTAGAGGGCCGCGGCCGGGTGGTACAGGGGCACATACGCGCGGTCGCCGCGCTCAACCAGCCTGCCGTGGACCTGCGATATGCCGGCCATCCCGGGGAGCAGGCGCTGCACCGCGTGGCGCCCAAGCAGCAGGATGACGGCGGGGCGGATGATCTCCACCTGCCGGTCGAGGTAGCCGGCGCAGGCCAGCACCTCCTCCGGCAGCGGGTCGCGGTTGCCGGGAGGGCGGCACTTGACGATGTTGGTGATGTAGACATCCTCCCGGGCGATGCCGACCCGCTCCAGCAGCTTGTTGAGCAGCTGCCCCGCGGCGCCCACAAAGGGCAACCCCTGCTGGTCCTCGTTCTGACCGGGGCCCTCCCCCACCAGCATGATCCGCGCCTGGGGATGGCCGTCCCCGGGGACGGCGTGGACCCGGGTGCGGCTGAGAGCGCACAGGGTGCACCCCCGAACCTGCTCGTGGAGGGCGAGAAGCGCTTCGCTCACCGGACGGTGTGTGTCGCCCGGCCGCCGGCTACTGGCCCGCGGCCGCCGGCTGGGGGACGACCCCCGCCAGGTCGCCAAGCTTGGCCTGCACCGCGGCCAGCGACCGCAACTGCTCGTCGCTGATCTCGTCCATCACCAGGGGCAGGCGGGTGTCGCCGACCTCGAAGCCGAGGTGGCGGAAGAGCGCCTTAGTGGGGACGGGGCTCGTCGTGCAGAACACCTCCCTGAAGATGGGCTGCAGCGCTGCGTTGAGGCGACGGGCCTCGGCGGTGGCGCCGGCGGCGAAGGCTGCCACCATCCGCGCAATGCCGGGGCCGGCGAAGTGGCCCGCCACGGACACCACGCCGTGGAAGCCGACCGCCATCATCGACAGTGTCAGGCTGTCCTCGCCCGAGTACACCCGGAAGCCGGGGGCGACCGCCGCGGCGACGGCGGCGCACTGGGACAGGTCGGTGCTGGCCTCCTTGAGGGCGACGATGTTCTCCACCTCGGAGAGCCGCGCGCTGGTCTCGGCCGCCAGGTTGGCAATTGTCCGCGACGGGACGTTGTACATCATCACCGGGCCGTCGATGCCCTCCGCGATCGCCCGGAAGTGGGCGTACAGCGACTTCTGGGGCGGTTTGTTGTAGTAGGGCACCACCGCCATGACCGCGTCGGCGCCAAGCCCCAGGGCCTCACGCGACAGGCTGATCGAGGCCGCGGTGTCGTTGCTGCCGGTCCCCATCACCACCGGGTGGCCGGGAACGGCCCCCCGCACAGCGCGGAGAAGGTCGAGCTTCTCGTCGTGGGCCAGCGTCGGCGACTCGCCGGTCGTGCCGCACACCACCAGCCCATCGTTGCCGTTGGCGACCAGGTAGTCGGCCAGCCGCTCGGCCTGCGCCAGGTCGAGGCCGCCCTCGCGCTTGAAGGGGGTGACCATCGCCGTCAGGACCCGGCCCAGGTCGGGCGTGGGGGGGCTCATGGTCAGCCGATTATATGGCGGGTCCGAACTCGGGCCGGGCTCAGCTGAACAGCAGCTCCGCCACCTGGATCGCATTGGTGGCGGCCCCCTTCCGGAGGTTGTCCGCCGCCAGCCACAGGGCGGTGCCGTTGGGGTGCGACAGGTCGCGGCGGATGCGGCCGACATAGACGTCGTCGGTGCCGGCCGCCGCGAGCGCCAGCGGGTAGAGCTGAGCCTCGGGGTCGTCGTGGACCACCACGCCGGGCGACTCCGCCAGGTGGGCACGAACGTCCGCGGGGGCCAGGGGGGAATCGGTCTCCACCCAGACCGCCTCGCTATGGCCGGTCTCCACCGGGACCCGGACGGTGGTACAGGCGATCGCCAGCGCGGGGAGGCCGAGAATCTTGCGGGTCTCGGCAATGATCTTCAGCTCCTCCTGGTTGTACGCCGCCGCCGCCTCGGGGTCCTCGAACACGGGCGGGCTGAGCGGCACCATCGCGGCGTCCATCGACCACCCCCCGGGCACGACGTTGCCCTCCAGCTGGTGCGGGTAGGCCGCCACCGGCGCCAGACCCCCGGGGTCCTGGACGAGCGCGCGGCGCTGCTCGCGGAGCTCGTCGACCAGCTTCCAGCCCGCTCCGGAGGCCGCCTGGTACGTGTCGACCAGGACCCGGCGGAGCGGCGACAGCTGCGAGACCGCATGGAGCGCGATCGTGAGGGGGATGGCGCAGCAATTGGGGTTGGCGATGATGCCCCGGTGATCGCGCACGGCTTCGGGGTTGACCTCGGGCACCACCAGCGGGACGCCCTCCTCCAGCCTCCATGCCGAGGAGTTGTCGACCACCACCGCGCCGGCCGCGGCGGCGGCGGGCGCCAGCTCGCGACTGACCGTGGCGCCGGCGGAGAAGAGGGCGAGGTCGACACCGTCGAAGGCCGCCGGCGTGGCCTCCAGCACCTCGACCGCCTCGCCCCGAAAGTTCAGCGTCCTGCCTGCCGACCGCGCCGACGACATCGGCACCAGCTCGCCAACCGGGAAGTCGCGCTCCGCCAGCAGCCGGAGCATCGTCCGTCCGACCATGCCGGTGGCGCCGACCACGGCAACCCGGTATGCCATCAGCCCTCCCCGGCGGCCGAGGCGAGACCCAGGACCTCGTCGAGGGCGCGGTAGAAGCGGCCGGTGTCGTTGACCGCGCGGATCGTCGCCAGCACGCCCGGCATGAACGCCTCGCGGCCGGTGGTGCGGTGGGCGATGGTCATGGTCTGGCCGGCGGCGCCGAAGATGATCTCCTGGTCGGCGACCAGCCCGGGGAGGCGGATGCTGTGGACCCCCACCGAACCCTCCTCTCCCCCGCGGGTGCCCTCCAGCGTGACCTTCTCCGGGCGGGCGTAGGCAAACGGCGTGGCGCGCGCGGCGGCCAGCCGGCGGGCGGTGGCGAGGGCGGTGCCCGAGGGCGCGTCCAGCTTCTGGGCGTGGTGCGCCTCCACCACCTCGACGGCCTCGAAGTACGGCCCCGCAATCTCCGCCAGGCGCATCATCAGCACCGCCCCGATGGCGAAGTTGGGGATCACCGCGCCCCCCAGCCCGGCGCCGGCGGCGGCCGCGGCAAGCTCGTCGACGGCGCCCGCCGCCATCCCGGTGGTGCCGACGATCGGCGCCACCCCCGCGGCCAGCGCGGCGCGGGCGTTTCCCAGCGCGGCGTCGGGGGCGGTGAAGTCGACCATCACCCGCGCGCCTGAGGCAAGCGCGGCAGCGATGTCGTCATCGAGGTCGACCTCCGCCGCGACGGCCATGTCGGGTTCGGCGGCGACGGCCGCGACCACCGTCCTGCCCATGCGGCCGCGGGCGCCGCATACCACCACGCCGATCTCGCCTGCCATTGGGGGATTCTAGTGAGCACTCGTGGCCGCAGCCCTGCGGTGTTATCGTCGCCGCGATGAAGCCTGAGGACTTCAGCCGCTGCTGGGCCTGCGGGGCGCACAACCCGATGGGCCTCCACCTGCTGGCTCACACCCGCTTCGCGGAGGACGAGGTGATCATCGACGCCAACCTGGCCCACTTCTACGCCGGGTTTCCGGGTGTGCTGCACGCGGGCGTGGTCACAGCGATGCTCGACGAGGCGATCCAGCTGCACACCCACCGCGTGCTCGGCCTGATCGCGCCGACCGCGCAGCTCAATGTCACCTTCAAGGCGCCCGTGCCGGTCGAGACGCCACTGGCGGTGCACGGCCGGGGCAGGGTCGACGGTAAGAAGGTCATCGGCTCATCCGAGGTCATGGACCTGCAGGGCAACCTGCTCGCCTCGGCCGAGGGCATCCTCGTGATCAAGGACGTCGTCGAGGCGGAGTGGTCCCCGTCGGAGAAACGCAAGCTGGGCGTCTGACCCGGCGCCGGCTGTAACAGCCGAGCGTCGATTCGTGACAGACAACCCCAGTCCCCTTTGCTACACCGTGTAGCGGAATGGGCGGGACGGACCCCGGGAGCGGAGCCACTCGCAGTTCCGGCGCCAGCCGCCGGGACTTCCTCGCCGGCGCCGGGCTGACTGGCGCGGCGGCGATTGCCGCCGGCGCGTTGCCTCTAAGGGCGCTGGCCGCGGGCGATGCCGCGCTGCCACCACTCCCGGTGACCGCCGACCAGCGTGGCTCCGAACCGGCGAGCAGGAACCTGATCGTGGACGGTACCGCGGTGGCCTATCTGAAGAAGCTCAGCGGCGGGGAGGCCTTCGCCGACGTGGTGGTCGAGGCCGCCGGCCCCGACCATGTCAGGCACAAGCACCTGGCCACGACCCAGCTGGCGCCGCTGGTGGCCACGGTGGGTAGGGAGATGGGCGGGCCACTCGCCGAGCTGATCGCCTCCACGCTGGACGGCAACCTGGCGACCAAGGAGGTTGCCAGTCAGCAGCTTGATATCAACCGCCACGTCACCAGCCAGACAGACTTCGGGCGCGCCCGCATGGTCCAGCTCGTCGTCCCAAAGCTGGCCGCGGACAGCAAGGACGTTGTGTATTTCGACGTCACACTGGCCGCCGGATCCGCCTCGACCACCACTCCCGGGGGCACCGCGGTCACCACGACCCCGACGCAGAAGGCGTGGGTCGCGTCCAACTTTCGCGTTGACATCCCCGGTCTGCCATGCGCCCGGGTGGCCTCGATCGACCCGCTGACGGTTAAAGTCACCGGACCCTCCGCCGGCGAGAAGCCCGGGGCGGCGAAGTCGGCTGCGAACCTGGAGATCTCGAACCTGGTCATGGCCATCTCCATGGCCGACTATCCAGACTGGGAGCAGTGGCACCAGGACTTCGTGGTGCGGGGCCAGAACGACGCAGGACACGAGAAGAACGGCAAGGTGCAGCTCCTGGCGGCCGACATGAGCACGGTCCTGGCAACGCTGACCCTGTCGAACCTCGGGCTCTTCAATCTCTCGACGGAGTTCGAGGCGAACTCCGCGGAGAAAATCTCGCGCTTCACCGTCGAGATGTACATCGAGAAGCTGGGATTCGCACTCACCGCCTAGTGCACGCGAGGAGCCACTAGCGTGTCCCGGGAGAACTACGACGAGCTCGCCGTCCGTCTCGCCACTGAACCCGAGTTCGCAGCCCGGGTACGCGCCACCCCCGATGCGCTCAAGTCCGGCTTCGGGCTGACCGAGGGCGAGGCCGAGGCCCTCGCCTCCCTGGCGGCGCAGGGCACGGCGCCGCCGCCGGCAGCCACGTCGGTGGCGCTGGAGGAGCGCAAGTCCAAGTCGGGCCTCCCGCCGGGGGCCATCCTGCTGGGGGGCGGCGCCGCGGTGGCGGCCGCCGGCGCCGGGGGGTACTACATCGCGACCCGGCAGTCCAACCCCGCGCCCACCGGGAGGACGATGGCGCTGGTCCTCGCCGGGAAGGTGATGGGCAACCTCAAGCGGGTCTCGGGCGGGCAGGCCCGAAGCGACGTGGTGACCGAGGCGACGACGGGTGGCGCCATCCAGAAGCACCTGGCGGCCGTTCGGTACGAGGAGATCGCGATTGAGTTGGGGCTGTACGTCGACCCCGCCGCATTCGACCCGGTGAGCTCCGCGCTCCAGTACGACAACCGTCCCAGCAGCGGCGCGCTGCTCGGCATAGATGGAAGGGCCGCGGTTTCGCAGAGTGATTTCCTGGACGCGACGGTCTCGGAGCTGCAGGTCCCCAAGATGGACGGCGCCTCCAAGGACGGCGGCTACTTCGGCCTCAAGCTGCGCCCCGAGTCAACGCGGGCATCCAGTCCGTCGGTCAGCCCCGGTGGCCCACCCGCTCGCAACGGATGGCTGGTCAGCAACTTCCGGCTGAACATAGACGGCGTGGCCACCGACCGCGTGGCCAGCATCGACGCGTTCTCGATAAAGTTCACCGCACCTGCCACGGTGGACGTGCCCAACCTCAAGCTCGCCGTGTCGCTGAGCGGGATCGACGACTTCGTGCGATGGCACAAGTCCTTCGTCATCGACGGGGAGCATCCTCGGGAGGCGGAGAAGAACGGGTCGATCCAGTTCCTGGCGCCCGACCTGAAGACGGAGCTGGGCCGTCTCGATCTCCTGGGCCTCGGGATCGTGCGCCTGGGCTACGGGTCGTCGGAGGCCAACTCCGAGAAGATCGCGCGCGCCGACGTGGAGCTGTACTGCACGGAGATGCGGCTGCGGATTGCTGGCCAGGGAGCGTCACCCGCCGCCGGGCAGACGCCAACGCCGGCAGCGTCACCCTCCGCCACGGCGCCGTCCCCAAGTCCGAGCACGGCTGCCGCCAGCCCCTCCCCGGTCACCAGGTCGATCCCGAGCCCCAGCCCGGCCGCTAACTGAGGACCGCCTCCGCCTCCATCTCGACCTTCCAGCGCGGGTCCAGGAGTGCCTTGACGATCACCATCGTGGCGGCGGGGCGGATCTCGGCGAAGACCTCCCCGTGTACGGCCGAGACAGCCTCGACATGGTCGGCGTCGACCAGGTAGAGGCGGGTCCGGACGACGTCGGCGAGCGAGGCGCCCGCCTCCTCCAGCGCGGCCTCGATGATCTCGATGCAGCGCCGCACCTGCATCTTGGGCTCCAGGTTGACGGTGCCGTCGGGCCAGATGGGCGCCGTGCCCGACACGATCACCCGGTCGCCGACGACAATGGCGCGGCTGAAGCCGATGCGCTCCTCGTAGGGCGAGCCGGAGCTGACGCGGTGGCGGGTCTTCTTGCGCTTGCCCATGGGTGGCAGCCTAGCGGGTCTCGCCGCCCGGCGTCCGGCTAGCGGAAGGGCTGCTCGCGGGCGCGGCGCTCGTTGCCGCGCTTGAAGTTGCCGCTGGCGCGCTGGAGCAGCGCCTGGACCGTGG
>JAXDLV010000201.1:0-5530 GCA_034666445.1 Chloroflexota bacterium
ACGGTGCCGCGGGCCACGAGGCGGTCCTGGTCGTCGGTGATGGCGACCTCCCAGAGGTGCATCGTCCGGCCCCGCTGGATCGCGGTGGCGACAGCGGTGACCCGCCCGCCACCGATCGAGCGCAGGAAGGACGTGTGGTTCTCGACGCCGGCGGCGTTCTTGCCCTCCGGGATCGCGGACATCGCCGCGCCCAGCGACGCCAGCGTCTCGACGATCGATGCGTACACGCCGCCGTGGACGATGCCGTAGGGCTGCATGTGGTGGGGTTGGAGGTCGACGTGACCCACGACCCGTTCGGGCAGGGCGCTGTCGACCTCGAGCCCTATGAAGCTTGCGAAGCGCCCCTCGTCGAGGCTGTTCAGCTGCTGCGCGAGGTCCTCCATCGCCTCAGTATCGCCCCGCCGTCCAGCCCGGCGGCGGCTGCTACCTTTTCCCCGTGCCAAGCGTGCCCAAAGCCGCCCTCGCGATCACAGGCGCCATGGTCGGCGCCGCGCTGGCGCTGCCCACCACCAGGCGGCAGCTGGCCCGGGCGGGCCGCATGATCATCGACGAGGTCGTGCTGCAGTCCGACACGCCCTGGACCCGGGACCTGGTGATCCTCACCAGCGAGGGCCGCCGCACCGGGCTCCCCCGCACCACCGTGCTCTTCCCAGTGCGGCTCGACGGCGACACCTACGTCCTGCCGTGGGACGGGGGCTGCGGCTGGTTCCACAACGTGCGCGCCAACCCCGACGTGGTGATCGACGACCGGGTCAAGGTGCACCGCGCCACCGCCGAGGTGGTTGACCCCGAGGTCGCGGAGCGCGTTCGCCTGGAGTTCGTGGATCGCTTCATCCCGGCGCGGCTCAGGAGCTTCGTCACGCGAGACGGCGCGCCGCTGGGGCGCGGCCTGCCCGCGGTCCGGCTCAACACCGCCTAGGCCCGCGCCGTGGCCACGGGTCGGGTCCGGCTGGTGGCCAACGCCTCCGCGCGAGGCGACCTCGCCGTAGCGGAGGTGGCCCTGGCCGCCTGCCGGGCGGCGGGCTGGGAGGCCGAGCTGGCCTGGACCGAGATGCGCGGCCACGGCGTGCTGCTGGCCGAGGAGGCCGCCGTCGCGGGCTGGGAGCTGGTCCTGAGCGTGGGCGGCGACGGCACCGCCCGCGAGGTGGCGGCCGGGCTCGCCGGGAGCGAGACCGGGTTGGGCATCGTCCCAGCGGGCACCGGCAACAGCTCCTACCGCGAGCTGTTCGGCGACGCCGGGTGGCGCGAGCTGCTGGAGGCGACGCTGTCGGAGCCGGCCTGGCGGCAGGTCGACCTGCTCCGCGTGGACCCCACCGGGGAGTACAGCCTGCTCGGCTTCAGCGCCGGTTGGTTCGCCCAGATCGTGGCGCTGGCCGAATCCGGCGAGGGCCCGCCCGGGCCCGGTCGCTACGCCACCGCGGCGCTGCAGGCGGTGGCCGACCCGGTGCGCTTCGAGGCGACCGTGGAGCTGGATGGCGCCCCGCTGGTCGACGGCGAGCTGGGACTGCTCACGGCCGGGGGCGCCCGGGTCCGCGCCGCTGTCTTCCCGGTGCTGCCCGACTCCTCGATGGACGACGGCCTGCTCGACGTGCTGGCGGTCCGCGCGGCGAGCCCCGAGGAGTTCCAGGCCCTCCTCCAGGCCGTGCACACCGGCGACCACGTCAACGACCCGCTGGTGCGCACCGGCCGCGGACGATCGCTGGTCGTCCGGGCGGCGATGCCGCTGCCCATCGAGATCGACGGCGACCTCTGGGACAGGCACCTGGGCGAGACCCGCGTGGTGGTGGTCCCCGGGGTGCTGCGGGTTCTCGCGCCGGCCCGCCCGGGGACGATGTAACAGTTGTACCGAAACGCGCCGGGGTTGCAGGGTGGGCGTCGTTCTACAGGCATATGGCACGCCGCGCCCCCCGCCTGCTCCTCGGTACCGCCGCTCTCAGCCTCGCGCTGACCGTCGGCCTGGCCACCGGCGCGGCGGCCCGCGACCACGGCCAGGGTGAGAACCAGTCCCAGGGACAGGGCAACGGCAACGGCCAGGGCAACGGCAACGGCCAGGCCAACGGCCATGACCGCCAGGAGGGCGGCTACCAGCACAACGACGGTCAGGGAGGGAGCAGTGGGGATGAGCACCAGCAGAGCCAGGGCCAATCGAGCCCTGGCCAGCCTGGCGATGCGAGTAAAGGCAGCACCAAGCCGTCGGCCCCTCCGGCGGCTGGTGCAGGCCAATCCCCCGTCACCACCTCAGCGGTGACCCAGGCCCCGCCGGCCGCCGTCCCGGCCCCGGCCGCCGGCCCGGTCGCCGGCCCGGCCGGGCCGAACCTGCACGTGCTGCTGCCCGCGGCCCCGGCGGGGGCCGCAGACGCGACCGCCCCCGAGACCGCTCCGGAGCCCGCGGCCCAGCAGGTGCTGGCGGCGGCCACCGAGGCGGACCTTCTACCGCTCGCTCCGCCCTCCGCGGTGGGTGACGTCGAAGCAGGCGCCGGGCGCACCCTGGTCGACAACGCGTGGGTTCCGGTTGGACTCCTGCTCGGGGCAGCCGGGGTGGTCGCCTACGCGCGTCGCCGCCAGCGCGGCCAGACCGCCGCCGCCGGTGACTTCCGCCCGATCACGCTGCTGGACTACGACTTCCTGAAGTAGGCGGCGAAGCTCCTGAGCTCGCCGGGGTCCATCTCCTCGTAGCGGTCGGCGCCCGCCGCCACCGCCTTCGTGCTCTCCCCCGCCGCCGCCGCGTGCTTGCGGCGGGCAAGGTCCAATCGCGCCGCGACCGACTCCTGGCAGCACCCGGACGCCGCGTCAAGCCCGGCCGTGAGCACGCGACCGTCACGCATGGTCACGCGCAGCCGCGCGCCCACCGACTTGGACGGCCGCTCGAAGCCGCCGTCCGCGCCGGTCACGGCAGCCGCAGCCAGCACCCTGTCGGTCAGCGCCGGGCTGCCGCCGCGGGACTGCAGCCAGCCGCGGGCGCGCTCCCCGGCCCAGCCGATCGCCGCCCCCAGCGGGGCGGTGGCGGCCAGGGCCGCCACTGTGAGGTCCTCGTCGTGGACCACGCGCACCCGGCCCGCGGCGGCCCAGCGCGCGGGCGACGCCAGTGCCGCGCCGTGGAGGTCGTCGACGCCCAAGGCCCCGGACTCCAGCGCGGTGGCGACGTTGTAGCCGGTGCTGAAGCCCAGCGCCGGGAGCGGGCTCGCCGGTCCGTCGATGTATGGCGCGCTCTCAACCTCCATCCCGATGGTGAAGATCGAGGCCGCCACCTCCACCTCCTCGACCTCGTCGAGGTCCAGCGGTGCCAGCGTCGCCGCCGCCTCCACGGCGGCCGTCAGGTAGGCGCACCCGGGGACCGACTTGATGGACAGCGTGCGGGTGTGCCAGCGCTCGCCGTAGGCGGCCATCGCCTCCGGTAGGGGCACCGACGCCAGCTGCTCCAGCCAGCCGCCCTTCGCCTCCAGGATGTATGCCGGCCCGCGGGCGCCGGCGGCGACCGCGGCCAGGGCGCGGCCGGCGTCGAGGATCGGCGCCGCCGCGACCCAGAACTTGGCGTCGGAGCCCATGAACGCGGGCAGCAGCACCCGCCGCGGCTGGGCCAGCACCAGGGCCAGCGCGTTCGCCAGGGCCTCGCCCTCCATGCCCTGCAGCAGGCCGAGGCCGACGACGGCCGCGACCGCGTGGGTGTGCGCCGCCGTCTGCCCGCGGGACGCGCCGAGGGTGGCCGCCGCGGTGACGCGGGCGGCCACCTCGGCCGCGGCCACCTGGGCCGTCATCACGCGCTCGCCACTCGCGCCCAGCGCCGCCCCCGCCAGCAGCGGCGGCAGCGCCGCCGCGTGGCCGAGGTGGCCGGCGAAGGCGGTCTCGTCGAAGTCCAGCGCCATCGTCAGCAGCGCCACGCGGGGAACCTCGTGTTCCCATCCCTCGCCGGGGGACTGCGCCACCAGGCGCGCGCCAACGGGGTGACGCAGCGTCGTCTCCAGCGCCGCGGCCTGCGACAGCATCTGGGCGCGGGTCAGGTCCCGGACGTCGGCGGGGATGGCGGCCAGCCGCAGCGAGGCCGCCCAGTCGCAGGCCTCGCGCAGCATCGGCACAGACGTAAAGCTAGACGTTCTCCAGCAGGAAGTACGTCGAGCAGGCGCGGTCCAGCAGCTCCTTGCTCAGGCTCGGCGGCTCGCCCAGGAACGCCGCGATCTCGCGAACGTGGCTGAGGATGTCGCGCGGGTGCACCCCGCGGGGGGTGCGGTTCTTGTAGTACTTGCCGAGGATGTAGTACGCGGAGGTGTCACCGCCGCTCATGCCCATCCGCTCGGCCTCGCGCACGAAGATCGTCTTGAACTCCTCCGCGGTCGGGTCGGGGATGTTGATCTTGTAGCGGATGCGGCGGAGGAAGGCCTCGTCGACCAGCTCCGACGGCTCCAGGTTGGTGGAGAAGAAGATCATCATCCCGAACGGGACCTCGATCTTCTTGCCGACGTTGGCCATGTTGAGGTAGTCGACCCCCTCCTCCAGCGGCACGATGAAGCGATTGAGGAGCTTGCGCGGGGAGACGTCCTGGCGGCCGAAGTCGTCGACCAGGAAGATGCCGCCGTTGGCCTTCATCTGCAGGCCGGCCTCGTAGAACTTGAAGCCGGAGTGCCAGACGAGGTCCAGCATCGAGAGGTCCAGCTCGCCGCCGACCTGCACGAACGGCCGCTTGCATCGGACCCAGCGCTGGTCCGCCTCGGACACGGCGCCACCCAGCGGCTCGTGGTGGCCGGGGTCGAAGAGGCGGATGACGGCGTCGTCGGCCACCAGCGCGTAGGGCAGGTAGACGCCGCCGCCCAGCAGCGTCTGCGCCGCCCGGGCGATCGAGCTCTTGCCGTTGCCGGGGTGGCCATAGAGGAACACGGAGCTGCGGGAGTTGAACGCCGGGCCGAGCAGCTCGAGCGTCTCGTCGGCGACCACCAGCGAGCTCAGGGTGCGGCGCAGGTTCTCGCGCGTGGCGAAGTTCTCCGGGAGACCCTGCTGCTTGACCGCCTGCTGGTACTCGAACAGCGGCACGGGCGCCGGGCCCATGTACTGGTTGCGGTCGAGGATCTCGCGGGCGCGCTCACGGCCCGACTCCGTGATCATGTAGGCCATCCCCGCCTCGAGCGACTCCAGCGGCTGGTCGCTGCGAGCCGCCTGGCCGAGCGACTGGATGTAGGAGTTGTTGGCCAGCTGGGCGATCACCTGGTGGATGCACTCGTAGTCCAGCCGCAGCCGGGTGGCGATCTCGTAGGCCGGCAGCTGCGTGGCGAAGTGCATCAGCTTGAGGACCAGCTCGGAGACGAAGGGCGCGGTCAGGCCGCTCTCGGCGAGGGTCCGGGGGCGCGGCGGGACGAACTCGCCGTGGGGGATGCTCCCGCTCCCGGGGCTGCCGTTGCCGATGCCCGCCAGTTCCAGCTCCGGCGGCGGCGTCAGATGCTGCACCGGCGCATCTTCGATCTGCGCCATAGGTGTGACTGTAACAGCGGGTCCGGCGGGCGGGAACGCTGTTTGCCAGCCGGTTGGGGGGGCGTTTCCGAAC
>JAXDLV010000202.1:0-4660 GCA_034666445.1 Chloroflexota bacterium
CGCCGCCACCGCGCCCCTTTCACCGACCGCCGCGTCAACCGGCCCCTCCCCCACGGGCAGCCCGGCGCCGGCCCCCAACCTGGTCTTCAACGGCGACGCGGAGGCGGGCGCGGGCGCCACCACCGACGACGCCGTCCACAACCCTCCGGGGTGGACTGTGACCGGCAAGCTGACCGCGGTCCGCTACGGCGCCCAGCCCGGGTACCTCTCGGTGCATGACCCGGCGCCCCCCGACCGCGGCGCCAACTACTTCGCGGGGGGGCCCGGGGAGCCGTGCTCGACGGCCAAGGAGACGATCGACCTCAACAAGCGCGGGCCGGCCATCGACGGCGGCCTGGTGCCCTACACGCTGGCCGCCTACCTCGGCGGGTACCAGGATCAGGACGACGGCGCCACGGTCTCACTGCTCTGGCTGGACGCGGATTCGAAGGAGCTGGGGCGGGCCGCGGTGGGCCCGGTGCTGGCCTTCGACCGCGAGGCACGGTCGGGGCTGCGCCTGCGGCAGGTCACCGGGCTGGTGCCCGCGCACACGCGGCTGGCGGAGGTGGTGATCAAGCTGGCCCGCCGCGAGGGCAGCTACAACGACGCGGGGGTCGACGGCATCAGCCTGCGGCTGACGGGGTAGTCGACCCCGGCGAGGTCAGGCCGGGCTGCCGCCGGGGATAGCAATGGGGTCGTCGTACGGGTCGGGGTTGTCGTGGGTCAGGGCGCCGTCGTCGGCGACCTGGGCGCGGCGCAGGTAGAACGCGGCGATGGCGCCCTTGGCCACCAGGTTGATCATCGCGGTGGCCAACGTCGCGCCGAGCAGGATCAGCTGGGTTGGTGAACCTGTCTCCCGTGGCAGCTGGCAGGCCAACTGGAACGCCAGCGGGGGAAGGAACACGTAAAGGGCAGACCTCGGCCACGTGGACTTGATCATCCGCCAGCCGATTCGCATGGCGCGCTCTGGCGTGCGCGTGGTGTAGGCAAGGGCAGGCGCGACGAAGGTCAGCAGGAAGTCGACGACGAGTGCCCACGCAACCCCTATCACCAGGATCGAGGTTGCGCCCAGGCCATTGTCGGCACGACCACCCGTCGCTCCGATCAGCAGCCCCGCGACGGCGGCGATCGCGATGTACGGCAAGCCGACGACGATGCCCACGATGGCGAACCTGCGAAACATCGCCCAGCTCGTGGTCCACACCTCTCGTGCGCCGAGGTGCTGGCCGCGAAAGACGCGCAGGTACCAGATGCGCTGCGTCCCATAGAAGCCCGTCATGAAGAGCAGAACGGGAATCGAAACGAAGGCCAGGTAGCTGGAGCCACCCGTGCCGACGAGCAAATACGGAATCGCCCACAGGCCGTAGAGGAGCAACGTCAACAGCGGCAGCCGCGGGTCCGCCGCCAGGGCTCCCACGGCAAGCCGTAGGTCGGATATCAAGCTGTCTTTCTCGGGGCCGCCCGTGGAGTCAACCGACATGCCAGACCTCCGCGGTCCAAGCTAACCACACCTCATGGCGCCGGCGGACCCCGCCCCGGCTACTTCGCGTGGGTGCCGGAGATGGCCCTCGAGATGACCAGCCGCTGGATCTCCGAGGTGCCCTCGAAGATGGTGTAGATCTTGGCGTCGCGGTGCATCCGCTCGACGGGGTAGTCGCGGATGTAGCCGTAGCCACCCAGGATCTGGATCGCCTGGTCCGTTACCCAGACCGCGGTCTCGCCGGCCTTGAGCTTGGACATCGAACCCTGCCCCTTGTCGAATTCCTTCTGCTGCGCCGCCATCCAGGCCGCGTGCCAGACGAGGAGGCGGGATGCCTCGATCTCTGTGCACATATCCGCCAGCTTGAAGGCGATCGCCTGGTTCTCGATGATCGGTCGCCCGAACGCCATCCGCTCCTTGGCGTAGTCGAGCGCGTACTCATAGGCGGCGCGGGCGATGCCGACGGCCTGGGCCCCGACCAGCGGGCGCGTCATCTCGAAGGTGCGCAGCGCGCCGGAGCCCTTGCCGACGTGGCCCTCCTTGGCCTTGGCGAGACGCTGCTCCAGCTTTTCGTCGCCGCCCAGCAGGCACTCGCCGGGGATGCGGCAGTCATCGAGGATGACCTCCGCGGTGTGCGAGGCGCGGATGCCCATCTTCTTGTGCTTGGCACCCTGCGAGATCCCCTTGGTGCCCTTGGGGACGATGAATGTCGCCTGCCCCTTGGCGCCCAGCTCGGGCTCGACCGCCGCCACCACCACGTGGGTGTCGGCGATGCCGCCATTGGTGATGAATACCTTCGTGCCGTTGAGGACCCAGTCGGTGCCGTCGCGCTTGGCGGTCGTCTTCAGGCTTCGCACGTCCGAGCCGGCGTTCGGCTCGGTGACGGCAAAGGCGCCGAGCTTGATGTCGTCGGGGGTGCCGTAGCACTCCGGGATCCACTTGACGACCTGCTCCGGGGTGCCGGCGGCAAAGATGCCGGCCGCCGCGAGGCTGGAGCCCATGATCGACAGGGCGATGCCGGCGTCACCCCAGAAGAGCTCCTCCTGGGCGATCGGGCCGAGCAGCCCGCTGCCGTCGCCGGCGAAGGTCTGCTGCAGGAAGTCGACCGAGTAGATGCCGGCCTGGGCCGCCTCCTGGATGAGGGGCCACGGGGTCTCCTCCTTCTCGTCCCACTCCGCCGCCGCCGGGCGGATCTTCTTCTCCGCGAACTCGTGAAGCCACTGCTTCATCTCGACCTGCTCGGCGCTCAACTCGAAGCTGACCATGGCTCCTCCAAGGGGTCCACCCGGGGCTCAAGCGGCCCGGGGCCGGACACGGACGATTGGGGCGTCAGGGGAGAAATATGACATCTCAGTCATGACGCGGTGCGTTGTAGGCGAGACTAGCTCCGGGGCACAGAAAAGTCAACCTCGATTCATGTCCCATGGAACGTTGTCACGGAGGCTGCCGGGCAGGCCGTCAACACTGGGTGAGGACGGGGCCGACGAGCCGCGCCGGCCCCGCCAGGAGGGTCCCCGCTAGGCGGTTGGAACCGCCACCTCCATCCACTCGAAGATCTGCGTCACCGGGGGCACCGGGTCGTCGAAGCTGATCTCGGGCGGGAAGATCCCCTTGCACTCGTCCTTGAACCAGCGGTCGAAGGGGGTCTGCGATGCGGCAAACTCCCGGTTCCCGGCTGCGGGGTCATTCCCCTCAAGGTAGACGCACACCAGGTCGCCCATCGGTGTCGTATTGAGCACGACCACCTCACCCGTGATACCTGTGGCTCGGCGGGACTCGGCGAGCTCCTCCTTGCGCACGCCCCAGACCTCCTTGGCGAAGGCCCGACCGGCGTCCGTCCGGCCGGCGGCCAGCGGGGCGCAGAATGCCAGCCCGGCCCTCCGCTCGGTGACCGCCGGGTCCCACCACTCGCCGAGGAGCTCAGGGCCTGGGCCCGGCGGCGGCTGGGTGAAGTCGACGCCGGTGATCTCATGCAGCTTGCCGAGGAAGTAGGCGTCAAACGCCTTCCCCGAGGTCGCCAGCTTCATGACGCTTCCCGAGAAGTCCGAGTCGCTCTCGGCGTACAGGATGTTCAGCTTTCCCATCGGGGTGTCCATGTCGTACACCCGCTCCATGGTGATCCCGGCATTGCGCCGGGACTCGGTGTACTCGTCCATGTGGTCCCGGCAGTACTGCGGCAGCTCGTTGAGCGCGGCGGTTTCCATCCCGGGCAGCACCGGGAACGCAACGATTGACTTGGACATCAGCAGGCATCCTCCTCATCGGCCGAGAAACCGGCCGAGCTCAACTCACTGTGGACGCACCCGGGGGGGAGCACAACGTTTGTTAACCGAACCTTTACCCCCCCTCGGGGTGGGGCCGCGGGCGCCTCCCTGCGGTCGGTCATAATCCGCCCCCATGAGCGAACCCCCAGAGGGCCATCCCGGCGCTGCGCCGGCTACCCAGAAACGAGCCCGTCGCATCGCCATGACCACCGAGGAGCGGGACGCCTTCCTGCAGGAGCAGACGACCTGCCGGGTGGGCACAGTCGGGGTGGACGGCGCACCCCACGTCACGCCTGTCTGGTTCGTCTGGGACGGCGCCGCGCTCTGGATCTACTCGATCATCCGCAGCCAGCGCTGGACCAACGTGGTCCGCGACGCCCGCGTCTCAGTGGTGGTCGACACCGGGGACAGCTACTTCGAGCTGCGCGGCGTCGAGCTTATCGGCGAGGTGGAACAGGTCGGTGAGCAGCCCCGGGTGGGCGAGCCGAACGCGGAGCTGGAGGAGCCGGAGCGACGCTTCGCCGAGCGCTACTCCGGCGGGGGCTGGCTGGGGTACGACCAGCGCCACGCCTGGCTCCGGCTCAGGCCTCGGAAGATCGTGACCTGGGACTTCCGCAAGCTCGGCGGCACCGAGACCCCCTTCAACCCCAGCCGATAGGGGCGGCCGAGCGGCCGCCGGTCAGCCCTGGCGAGGGCCGCGCGCCGGGTAATGGACCACCCGGGCGGCGAAGGTCCCGGGGCCGGTGTCGTCACCGGCGACGGCCACCCGCTGGCCCACCTCGAGATCGGCGAAGCTGCCCGGCTCGCGGCGCTTGCCACGGCCCTTGACGAACTTCGTGTTCGCGTCGGTGGTGACCTTGATGGTGTCGCCGTCGCCGGTGACGACACCGGCCCCGGGACCTTCGCCGCCCGGGTGGTCCATTACCCGGCGCGCGGC
>JAXDLV010000203.1:0-2804 GCA_034666445.1 Chloroflexota bacterium
AGCGCCGTGGCAAGGTGCACGAGGTAGAGCTGCAGGTCAGCAAGTTCGTGACCGACGGTAATCGCTCCGTACCCGCCGTCCCGGGCCAAACCTGCCTGTTGCCGGACAGCGCGAGCGACTTCTCCCAGCTCCTCAGTCAAGAGCAAAAGGGTGTCGCGCGGCGACTCCGCCGCCCATCCCCGCCGCTCTGCGATTCTGCTGTAGTACTTCTGAAGGGCAGCCAGTCCCTGCCCTGGATTCGGCTCCAAAACCTCCCATGCCGTTGAGATTGTCTCAACGACGGTAACCATCGCGGCGAGGACAGGGTCCTCCGGTGAGCAGTCACTCAAGACAGGCACGCCCGCCGCGTGTGCGTAGCCGACCTCCAGCGCAGCGCTTGTGCCGACGTAGCCGTTTGGACAGAAGAGCCACATGAAGTCGGCGGCAGTCAGAGCCTGGAGGTGCCTCTTCTCAATGGCGTCCTCGGCCTCGTTGCGCTCACCTCGGAGCCGAACGAACGTCGCTTGTGGATCGACGAAGTCGATCGCTATCGGCGAGAGCACGTTGTAGTGCAAGGTCAGCGAGGCGAATGTTTGTTCGAGTCCAGGCCGATCGCGGCGGTAGCTACCGCAGAGGACCGCGGACAACGCCTGCGGGCCCGAGGAGCGCCCCTGATCTTGCTGCGGCTCGGCCAGCGCCACGCTCGTTGCCATGGCTCAAGGCTAACATAGGATTGACTATTAGCCAAGACTGTAATAGTAAATCCTTTGATGGGAGAGCCTGTCCGCAAGCACGGTGCGGTCGCCCCCACCAAGCGTGTACTGAACGATGCAGTTGGTGCCGGATTCTTCTTCCCGGGCGAAGTCGCCCGGCTGCTTCAGCTAGAAGACATCGATTACTCGCAACTCCGCCGCCTCTACGAGTTCACGAGGAGGCAGGCTGGCGAACCCGTGCGAACGGGCTGGGCCCGGTACACGCTGACCGACCTCGCCTGCATCGAGGCTGCCCTCGTCGTCTGTGGAGGCCGCGGGGTGCTTCTACGTGGTCACCGGATGCACCTAGGAGAACTCGAGCGGGCCTGCGACGCCCTCCGCGGCCTGGGCTTCAGCAACCCACTCCTGCAGGTGCCGATGCGAAGGCGCGGCAAACAGGTGCTGGCGGTCGTGGATGGCGCTGTATTGGACCCAGCCACCGGCCAGCTGCTCCTAGACGAAAGCTTCACGGCGGCAAACGCGTGGCTCGCCCGGTCTGGTGTTGATGATCCCGAGTTGCAGACGGTGCTGAACGATGAGCGTACCCGCGCCGTCGCAGCAGGGGAACTGCGGACGCCCTTCCTGTCCCTGCCCATCAAATGAAGAGTCAACGATGCGGCCCGCGTTCTGGTCATTGACGTTCCAGGACAGGTGAGTACCGCCGAGGCGACCAGCGGGTTTCTCGTTTCTACCGGCCCCACGTCCCCTGGCCTGCTGTTTCGCCAAACACCCCGTGTGACCTGGGCTCTTGGGGTTCGCCCTCCTCTTCCGGTTGTGCCTAGTGGGTCCGTAAGGTCAGGAAACTTGGGGGAAACTTGGGGGAAGATTGGGGGAAGATTGGGGGAAGGACGGCTCGATGCTACCGCCGGTGCAGCACGCCGCCGACCTCCTCGGATCCACGCCGCCCCGGCGCGCCAAAGGGTGTCAAGGGTTGCTCGACGTCGGCACGCACCCCACCATCAGGACGGTTCAGGGTGACTGTCGGAGCCGCGCCGATCGGGCCCCTTATCGAACGTCCTTGCCCTCATTGAGTACGGCCCGGTGCGATACTTGTCGCGAGCACGCACGGACCCGCACGGAGGGGTATCGGCATTATGCGGTGTTCCTCGTCACGGATTACCCATATCAAGCAGGTACGTATTGGTTTGACGGCGACGCCGAACCCCGGCGTGAATACGGGATGGGTGGGGTGCCGCGCGAGCGCAGATCAGCCCACAGCGGCAAGTTGCGCAGGGTCGGTCGCCCTTCCGGACGGCGGTTATGGCGGCCGCTGAGCCGAACGGCCATCCGACAGCGGTCGCATGAGACGATCTCGCCAGACGCCCGATACGGGACCTGGGGGCAGGCGGCCGGCCTTCCGGCGGAGCACATCACGCCTCGGCGGCGTCGCTACTCGTTCCGTCGCGCAGCGCCGATCGTAGGCGGCGCGCAGCTGATCGCTCGCACGCGGTGCGTCCGGGTGGGTCGGGGACCTCGAGGTGGAGCTCGCGCAGCTCGTCGATCAGTGCGGTCACGAGCTCGGGCCCCTGGTCGCGAAGCAGCTCGGCGCGGACGCGCAAGCGGTGTTCGCCGTGGCGGTGGGCCAGGCCCCAGCTGCCGAGCGCGGCCATGACCGGGAGCACTTGAATGCCTGCCTCGGTGAGCGAGTAGGCCGCCCGCTGCCCCCGGCGGGCGTCGTCGCGGGTGAGCAGCCCGGCGGCCACGAGCTGCTGAGCCGACGGGCGAGGATGTTGGTGGCGATGCCCTCCTCGGAGCCGGCAACCAGCTCGCGGAAGTGGCGCCGGTTGCCGAACATGATGTCGCGCAGCACGAGCATCGCCCACGAGTCGCCGAGCACCTCGACGGCGGCGTATCGGACATCCCGAACGGGGGGCGGTGTCCATGCGCTCCGCTCAAAGGTGCTTGCAATCTACAACTGCTTACGCGTAGGTCAGCGAAACCAGTTGCACACCGCAATCACTGTTCGGAGGCAGCCACGTCCCAGGTCCGTGTCCACAACTTCTCGATCTCCCTGGACGGGTTCGGCACCCGCGACGGCCTCACGTTCGATGCCCCGTTCGGTCACGCCGGCCA
>JAXDLV010000204.1:0-10597 GCA_034666445.1 Chloroflexota bacterium
GTGGACGCTCCTCCCAGAGGCAGACTCGCGGGACCGACCCTTCGACGTTGCGCACGTCCATGCTGACCAGTAGCGGCCCCCCCGAGGCCACCAGCGGCCGCTGCAGGCAGGCGCTGTCCGCCGTCGCCCGAAGGCGCGTCCCGGCCCCGCCCCCCGGGGCGTCGGTCAGCGCGGTGGCGTGCAGTCCGCGGCCCGCCCCGGCCCCGAGATGGTTGTAGCAGTTGCCTGGCTCATCGGTGCCCGCGACAAAGCCATCGCCGCCGACGAGGTTCCCGGTGGTAGCCATCTCCAGGCGCGTCGTGGGCCCCGCGGCAGAGTCCTGGGTCGTCACCGTCAGGCCTCCCGTCGCCCCGGTGGCCACCGGTGTGGCGGGAGTGACCGGCGGCCGAACGTCACGTCCGGGACCCGTCTGTCTCCCGGTGCCAGCGGGTCCAGCGGCAGCCGGCGGGGGCCCGGTCGACACCGGGGTTCCGTCCACCACGTGGCCGGTGGCATCGATCGAGACAAGCCGGTACGACCAGCCGGCGGGCGCGGTCAGCGCGACCGACAGGCTGTTGGAGGACACCGTCCAGCTGGTGACCGGCGGCACCGGCACAACCAGCGGCACCCCGGCGCGGGGCGGGCCCTCGACCAGGCGGGTCCCCTGCGGCAGGCGCGCCAGCACCCTGAGGTCGGGGTTGTGGCTTTCGACCGTCGCCAGCGCGGCGGTCTCCGACAGGACGGTCGCGGACGAGTCGTGGCGATAAAGGCGCAGCGCCCCCGCGGCGCGCACGACACGCACCCCGGGGTCCGTTTCCAGCGCCGCGACCAGTGCCTCCCCGGACTCCACGTCGCGGCCGTCGAGGCTGGTGTCGAGGTCGGTACGGACGAGGATGTAGGGGGAGTGGAGGACGTCGAGGAGGCGGTCGAGCAGGGTCCAGTCGTGCGCCAGGATCGCCGCCGAGACCGTGGCCACCGCCCCCCGGAGCTGTGCCGTGCCGGGCGAGTAGCCATCGCCGTTGGGGACGAGTACACCCCGACCGGTCGCCTGTTGGATGAATTCGTCGCTGCCGTAGAAGCCCCACCGGTAGGGCATCTGGTAGAAGTCGTCCGGCGGCATCACGACCACCCTTCCGTCGCCTGGCAGGGCATTGATATAGGCCGCCATCTCAGTCCAGTAGGCGGGCTGGACGACGTGTGTATCCGGGGTCGCCTCGCGGGGCTGGTTGACCAGCGCCCCGGTGGCGAGCGGGTAGGCGGGCACCATCGCCAGGATCACCAGCACCGCGGCGGCCGGGATCGCGAGGCGCCAGGCCTGCAGCCGGGGCACCAGTTGTGGCCTGGGCAGTGACCATAGGGCGTCGAGGCCGCAGGCCAGCAGGACGCCGTAGGCCAGGCCGCCCAGCATCAGGAATCGACCCGGTTCGCGCAGCAGCCAGCCGTAGGGCAGGTGGTAGAGCACGTTGAACAGCGGCGCGCCCGGGTTGTTGATGCCGGTGCTGAGCAACACCAGGAACAGGGCCAGCGCGGCGGCCGCGGCGACGAGGCGCAGGCTGCCTCCCGACCGCCGCCTGCCCGGCGGGAGGATCAGCGCGCCAAAGGCCATCACCGGCAGGAGGTAGACCAACGCCGACATCGGCAGGCCGCGGTAGTTGCTCGACCAGGGCGATTATTCGCCGAAGTCCCATCCCCAGGAGTTGTTGAGCCAGAAGCCATTTCCCAGGGTCGAACGCCGCTGTGTCCACGCCCAGCCTGAAACGGCAGCCAGGCGGGTGGAATCGACCGTGTCAAGGACGTGGCTGGCAGGGATGATCCAGTAGGCGCTGGCCGCCGCCAGCGCGACCCCCCCGACCAGCATCCCGGCAGCGCCGCGCAGCAGGGCATCTCGGCCCCAGAGCCAGCCGGCGAGAAGAGGCGCCAGGACCAGGCAGCCGAGCGCCATACCCACCAGCGGCGGATTCTGGTAGGCGAGCCCGAGCAGGGGCGCGGTGGCGGCCATGACCAGCGCCGCCAGCACGCCGGGCAGGCGGCGCCGAGCCACCAGCAGGACGATCGCGGGGTACAGCGCCAGCAGGACCATCGCCCCCATGTAGACCGGGTTGAAGTTGACCGCGGTCAGGACGTAGCCGTTGTAAACGTAGACCAGGGCGGCGGCGGCGCCTGCCCACGCGCCCAGCCCCAGGGACCTCATCAGCAGGAGCGCGGCCAGCGCCGCGGCCACCAGCAGGGAGGTGAAGAAGACCCTCTGGGCCAGTCCGGGGTCACCCCCAGCCGCGGTCACCGCGCCGAGCACCGCCGCCCAGGGCAGCTGTAGCTCGAGGCTCCCGGGGCCCCCCAGGTTCGACCCCGTCGGCACCCAGGCGTCGAAGACGCGACCCAGCCAGGCCGTACCCGGGATCGTGATGTCGCCCTGAGCCAGCACCGTCCCGGCGCGGAACCAGGTCTGCATCGGGAGCCCCACTCCGAGCCCCACCAGCGCGGTCGCCAGCCACCACCGGCGCCGGTCTGCCGGCGCCGGCGTCGGCGGGGACGGGTCGCGCCGCTCCCCGACGGCCAGGGTCTCGATCATGGCCAGGGCCACCGCCCCCGCCAGCGCGACGAAGGCCAGCGAGGCAAGCTTCTCCGCCATCTCGCCCGCGACGGCGATCAACGCCAGCGCGGCGCAGCCGATGGCGACCGAGATCCAGCGCGCCCAACGAACCGCGCGGGCGCGGGCGGCGCCCCTCAGGGTTGCCCTCATGCCGTCACCGCCCCCGCCTCCTGGACGCCGGCGAGGACGGTCATCAGGTCGTCTGCCGAACGCTTCCAGGTGTGGGCCAGGGCCCGCTGGCGAGCGCCGCGGGCCAGCGCCCCCCAGGCTGGCGGGTCGGCCAGCAGGTCGATCGCGGCCGCCGCCATCGCCGCCGGCGCGGGCGCGGTGAGCACCCCGGTCTGGCCGTCGACCACGGCGTCACGCAGCCCGGGGATGTCGTAGGCGATGACCGGCACGCCGAAGGCGGCCGCCTCCATGACGACTATTCCCCAGCCCTCCCGGGTGCCGGGGCAGAGAACCAGGTCGGCGGCGGCGAGGATGGCTTCTTTGGTCTGCTCGCTGACATGGCCGTGGAAGCGCACGCCCGCCGGCGCCACCGCCCTGAGCTCGGCGTCGAGATAGCCGGCGCCGACCACGTCCATCGCCGCCCCGGGCAGCGCTGTCGCGATGGTGGCGAAGGCTTCGATGGCGTCGCCGGGCCGCTTGGTGCGCACCAGGCGGCCGACGTACGCGACCCGGGGTGGCGACGCCGGCGCGGCTCGGGGTTCCAGGTTGACGGGCGGATCGTTGCCAGGCGGGACGATCGCGACGGCCTCGACGCCGTGCCGGGCCAGGTCGGTCGCGGTCGATGGCGAGACCGCCACCACCCGTGCCCGCTGCATGCGGCGGATCCAGCGCGGCTCGACGACATGACGGCCGAGCCATGCGACCGGCATCGGGTACTCGTGGCGCCAGACGTCGTCAGCGACCTGGTGATAGAGGGCGACGGCGCGATCGCCGACCAGCTCGTGGGCGAAGAAGGGGCGGGTGCTGACCGACTCCAGCACCCGGTCGAAACGCCGGCCCTCCTGCCGGAGCAGCTGCCGGGCATGCTGGAACACCGTCAGGCGGCTGCCGCGGCGGACCCGGGCGACGCCGGCGGCAGGGGTGCTTTCCGCTCCCCGCAGCCGGGGGGTCATCAGCGTAACCTCGTGCCGACCTGCGGACCATTGCTCGACCAACCGCCTGACGTAGAGCTCGGCCCCGCCGGCGTCCGCGGAATCGGGGTCCTTCCAGTTGAGGACCAGGATCCTCACACCCAGTCCTCCCGCGCGCCAGCCTCGGCCGGCGCCCTGCCCCGCCGGTTGGCCATCGTCATCGCGATCGCCACGACAACCACGCCGACGATGATCGCCACGCCTGGTGAGGCGGCGAGCAGCGCGGGGGATTCCTGCACCGCCAGTCCAATGGTGGCCTCCAGGCCGACCGCGACCAGGGCTCCCGAAGCCAGTGCCCTCGGGTGGCTGAGGAGCGCGCGGGCCGCCCAGACGCAGTAGCTCGCGGTCGCCACCGCCAGCGCCGAGATCCCCATCGCCAGGGCCAGGGTCGGTTGAGTCACGAAGCCAGGCCCGTAGAGGCGCTCGATCATCCACGGCCCGAGCAGTGCCAGCGCCGCCGCCCCGGCCAGGCCGATCGCCAGTGTCGCCCCCAGGCCCGCCGATATCGTGCGCCGGTCGCGGTAGCGGGCGATGGTGGGGAAGAAAGCCATCGTCAAAGGCGCGAGGACGATGATCAGCCCGCCGGCGATCAGCTGGGTGGCGGCGAAGTCTCCCGCTGCCTCCGCCGGCAGGGCGTGGCGAGCGTATGCCACCGGCAGGCTCCAGGTCGCCCACAGCGCGCCGGCCAGCAGAGAGCCGATCAACCCCTCGGCGGCCAGCGTCGCTGCCCGGCCCAGCCTTGCGGGTCCCTCCGCTGCGATTCGTCCGCCTCGGAGCACCATCCCGGCCGCGAGCAGCGATGTCGAGACGGTGGCGGCCAGCGACAGGCCGAGCGCGTAGGTCACGGCGTCGCGCCCCGGCAGGAAGAGAAGCCCGAGGCTGATGCGCACCACCATGGTGGTGATGCTGAGGCCGGCGATCACACGGAAGCGACGGCGCCCGACGAGCACGCCGCTGATCGCTGAGCCGGTGATGATGGCGGCGAAGAGCCCGACTCCGAAGGCCACCGGGAGGGCAGTGTCGAGGTGCAGGTAGGCGGCCGCCGGCCCGGTCACCGCCAGTAATGCCGCTGCCACCAGCAGCCACGGCGAGACCGCACGCAGGCCGCGGCCGACCAGCGCGGCCGGGGAGGCGTCGCTGGTTGCGGTCATTCGAGCCACCGCGTACTGGTTGCCGGTGGCAATGAACCCGCCCAGCGCCGACAGCCCCAGCAGGGCGGCCACGGCGCCGTAGGCCTCGGCGCCACCGGCGCGGGCCACCAGCAGGTTGAAACCGAGGTTGCCCACCGCCGTGACCATCCCGGCCGCGGTCAGGATGCTGGCGGCGCGGGCGGCGGCGTAGGTGTGGGGGCGGTGGCCGGGAGTGCTGGCCGGCCGCTCCCGGTCGTCAGTCAGGCCCCAACCTCGCCGGCATGGCGGCTCGCAGGTCGGCCAGGCCCCGGGCCTCGGGGCGGTTGTACCAGCGGCGCAGCCGGAGCCGGTAGAAGATCGCGGCGGTGTCCCACAGGACGCGGAAGACGGCGCCCATGTCAGTGGTGCTGCTGAACTTGTAGTTGATGGTCACCGGTGCCTCGAGGATCCTCGTGTAGCCAAAGTGCCGCGCCAGCGCCAGCAGCTCGACGTCGAAGGCGAAGCGCTTGACCAGGGCCACGTCGAGCACCGCCAGCGCCACCTCGCGGCGCATCACCTTGAGCCCCGTCTGGGTGTCGCGGACGCCAACGTTGAGCAGCAGCCGCACCACCGCCTGGTAGCAGGCCGACTGCACCCGCCGCGTCCAGGGGTAATCGACGTGGCTCTGGGGGTGGCGCTTGCTGCCGACCACGATGTCGGCGTTCTCGGAGCGGAGCAGGCCGACCATCCGGCGGATGTCCACAGGGTCGATCTCCCCGTCGGAATCGAGGAACGTCACCAACCGGCCCCGCGCCAGCGAGATGCCGTACCGCAGCGCGAACCCCTTGCCGCGGTTGACCCGGTAGCCATGGACGTGGACGCGGTCCGACTCGAGCGGGCTGGCGGCGGCGAAGGTGGCGGCGTCGCCGTCAGCCACCACCACGATCTCCCAGTCGTTGCTGGCCTCGTCGAGCGCGGTGGCGAAGCTGGCCAGCGTGGGCACGATCGACTCGCCGTCGCGGTACGCCGGGACTATCACCGTCAGCTCCAGGCCAGTTTCGGCCAATTCGCTCGCCTCTCTAACCAACTCGGAGCCGTCCCCCCCGGGAAGATACCATCGGCACCGAGGTTATGGAAGGATGACGGCCGGGGTGCGCCGGTGGGGCATCACCGGGCTCCTCGCCGTGGCTGCCGCGGCCCTCCTGCTGCGCACTGCGTGGGGGCCGGGGCACCTGCTCCTGGTGGACGCCGTGTTCGGGCCTCTGCCGCCGCCGGTGACGCCGGACTTCTCGGCCCCGGTCCGGGCGCTGCAGGCGGGCGCGACCCTGCTGGCCGGCTCCCGCGGCGGCGCCCTGCTGTTCACCGCCGTCCTCGCCCTGTGCTTCCTGGCGCCGGCCGTCCTCCTCCGCGACCTGCCCTGGTACGCGCGGGGCGCCGGCGCGCTGCTGGCCGGGGTCAACCCTTGGGTATACGCGCGGATGGCCGAGGGGCAGTTCGGGGTGGTGGGGGCCGCCGCCATGCTGTTCCTGTGCGTGGACGCCGGCCGGCGCCTGGCGGCCCGCCCCGGCCCCCGGCCGGCGGCCTACCTCGCGCTCGCGACCTGCGCGGCGCTCGGGTTCGACCCCCACTTCGGGGGACCGCTGCTGCTCATGGGCTTGGTCGCCGCGGCGTGGACCCGGCCCTGGCGGCGCCCGGGGTGGACCCGCTGGGCTGTCGCCGCCGCCGTGCCTCCCGCCCTCCTCGTGGCTGCCGGCGCGGTGGCCTTCGCGGCCGCGTCGGGCCACTCCGGCTACGCCGCCGTCGCCGGGTTCGGCCGGCAGGACTTCGAGCTGTTCAGGGCCAGCGCCGACCCGGACTACGGCCTGGTCCCCGGGCTGGTCGGCCTGCAGGGCTACTGGGCGGAGCGCCTGGGGCGGTTCCCGGCGGCGCTCGGCCGCGCCGGCTGGTGGCCGGTGAGCTGGGCCGTCGTCGTCCTCGCCGCGTTGGCCGGGGCGTGGCTGCGGCCGGCACGCGGCTGGCTGCTGCCCGTCGGGGTCGTGGGCCTGGTGGTGGCCGCCAGCACCGCGCTTCCCGGGGGAGTGGACGCCGCCGCCTGGGCTGCCGCGCGGCTGCCGCTCCTGGCGGTCTACCGGGAGCCCCAGAAGTGGAGCGCGCTCTGGCTCCTGGCGCTGGTGGTCCTCGGCGCGGAGGCGGTGGGCGCGGTGCGCGTCCGCGAGCTGGCCCACGGGGCGCGGGTGGTGGTCGCGCCCGCGCTGGCCTACCTGCTCGCGCTGTCGGTGGTGCTCCCCGCCGGCCTGGGCATCGCCGAGGGATGGGCGGTGGCCGTTCGCCCCTCGGGGTACCCCGCGGACTGGGCGGCGGCCGCGGCCTACCTGCGCGCCAACGTGCCGCCGGACGACGTGGTTGTCGTGCTCCCCTGGCATGCGTATGAGCGCCTCGACATCGCCGCCGGCCGCCTGGTGAGCAACCCGGCCGTGGTGGTCTTCCCCGGGCGGCTCCTGGTTCCCAACAACGCCGAGATCCCGGGCCGGCTGACCGACGACGCGGCCACCCTGGACATCGCCAGCGCCTCAGTGGGAGGGGAAGCCGGCTGCGAGCTGGCGGACGCGGTGCGGGCTCACGGGGCGCGGTGGGCGGTCGTCGAGCCCGCCGACGGCGCCGAGGCCGACCGGGGTCGCCTCGCGGCCTGCGGCTTCACCGTGGTCCAGGGTCGCCCGGGGCAGGTCGAGGTGCTGCGCGCCGCCTGAGTTCAATTCGAGAGGGGACCATGTTATATTCGTCGCTAGCATGCATCGCTTGGTCACGAAGCTCTCATTCGCCCTCTTTGGCGCCGCCGGTGGCGTGCTGCCGGGCGTCGTGGCGCTGGCCGCGTACGGCGACGAGGGAACCGGGGGCGCGGGCATCACCTCGCCCAACACCGGCGCGGATCTCCCCTGGGCGTTCGCGGTGTACCTGGTGATGGCCGGCGCCGGCCTGCTGGCCGTGATCTTCGTCGTCTCCCGCCGCGAGGCTCGCCAGGCTCCACGCTAGGCGCCGCCCACCTGGGCGCGCGGCGACCGGGGTCAGCCCACTCTCATCGACGGGCGGCCAGGTGCACGGTTGTTATCCTTCCGACAAAGTTTTCTAGGAGCCAGATGAAGTTGTATTCCCGGGCCGCGGCATGCTAGCCATCGGCGCCACGGTCCGCCCGGCGCTGATCTGCGCCCAGATAGTCATCACCTTCGCCGCGGCCAACGTCGGCGGGGTGTTTGCGGCTGTCAGCTACCAGAACCACGAGGTCCAGAACGCGCAGGCGGCGATCGAGGCCGCCCACCGCGACTTCCAGGCCCAGGCCGCCACCAGCATCGCGGACGGCGCCCGCCAGGAGGACGTCAACCCGTTTGTCGCCCAGGAGCAGGAGCTCTACGGGCAGCCGCTGCCGCCGGCCACGTTCTTCGTGGACCGCCAGCGCCTGGATGCCCTGAAGGACCGGGCGACCCAGGTCGGCAAGCTGACGAAGACCGTGCAGGGGGTCGAGGCCCAGATGGCCGGCGAGCTGCTGCAGCAGCTCAACGCGGCGCTCGACGTCATCCGCACCGACATCAAGCCGGCGACCGACGTGGGCATCGACGCCAATGAGTTCCAGGCTTTCGTCGACCAGGCGGCCAGGGCGAGCGAGACGCTGCGCAAGCCGGTCGACATCCAGAAGGCGCTGGACGAGGCCAACGCCAGGGACGCGGCCCTGAAGGACATGACGGCGAAGAAGATCGCCGAGAACTCGGCCCTGGAGAACGCCATCGACTCCGCCAAGCAGTGGGTCGCCAACGCCCAGGCGGCGCTGGCCAAGGCCCAGGCGATCCCCGTGCTGCGGGTCAGCGACAACGCCGCGGCGGTCACGGCGCTGGCCGACAGGCTGGCGAAGGCCACCCCGGGCAGCGGCATCGGTGAGTACCAGGACATCGCCGCCGGCGCGCGCGGCCAGGCCGGGGCCCTGAACAACCTGGTCACCCTCCGGCAGTCGGCCTACGACCTGCTGGCGGTCACCCGCAGTCACATCCAGATCGCCAAGGACCACGACAAGGACGTCAGCCAGGACAGCGCCAACCTCGACGCCGCCGCCCAGAAGCTCGACGTCGCCGGGGACCTACCCAGCCTCACCGCGGCCAAGGCGGCGATCCAGGCGGTCAAGAACAGCGTCGACGCCAAGTACTTCGCGCTGATCTACGGCGAGGGCAAGGTGATCGTGGTCAGCATCATCAAACAGGAGGTGCTGGCGCTCGAGAACGGCAACGTGCTGCTCGACACCCTGGCCGCCACCGGCCGCACGAGCCTGCCGACACCGGCCGGCGTCTACAACATCTTCTACAAGTCGTCGCCCTACCACATGCACTCGCCGTGGCCGCGCGGCAACCAGTACTGGTACCCCGACGTAGACATGAAGTACGCGATGGAGTTCATCGAGGGCGGCTACTTCATCCATGACGCCCCGTGGCGGAGCCGCTGGGGCCCGGGCGCCAACAACGAGGGCACAGGCACCCACGGGTGCGTCAACATCCCGCGTGACAAGGGCCAGATGGACTTCCTCTACGGCTGGGCCGACATCGGCACCACTGTGGTCGTCACCAACGGCGACTTCGGCACCGCACCCTAGTTTCTCGGGCCGCTGCGCGGCCCATCCGGGCGTCGCGATCGGCGTCCTGCGGACGCCTCCTGCGGTGCTCACTCACGTACTACGTGTACGCTCGCTCCGCTGCTCGCCGGCTCCTACCCACGGGCCACGGATCGGCCCTCGTCGGTGCTGCCCCAGCTTCTAAGCCGTGGAGTGTCTCTAAGAAGAGAGCCCGCGTACTGAGAAGCTGACGATCGCCGCGGGGTTGACCAGCGCGAAGTCGCGCTGCAGCGTCTGCGGTGGGGAACCTGCCGGCATCCCGCCCAGCGACGCGACGACGATTGCGCTGACCCGGGTGATGGGCAGGAAGTCGCGGGGGTTGCGCTGGAAGTGGGTGAGCAGGTCCAGCTTGGGCTCGAGGTGAACGTCGGCCGCCATAGAGAAGGCGGTGGTGTTGAGCACGATCTGGTGGCGGATCTTCTCCTTCCACATCATCGGGTTGTGCTGGGGTGGGCCGGCCTGGGGGAGGATCATCACCACCGACGCCTTGGCGATCGTGCTGTTCTGCTCCTGGGTGCTGACCACCGGGTATGAGGTGATCAGCGGCTCGGTGATCGTGTTGCGCAGGGTCAGGTACTCGAGCAGCCGGTTGACCTCGTCACTCAGGCGGAACGGCGGTTGGATCTCCATCTCGCCGAGGATGCGCAGCGACGATGAATAGACCTCCACCCCCTGCCACTCGCTGATCGACCCCTGGCTCACGTCGCGCACACTAACCGACGATCGGCCGGGTGTCCATGCATAAAGGGGGTCCGGGCGCGGCCCTAGAATGCGGTGGTGCTGGATCAGGAGGCCTCGCGGCCGGGGGCGGGCCGGGTCGTGAACCGCGTCGGCGTGGTCCTCGTGGCGCTGATCGCGGGGGCGCTGCTCCCAGCGACGCTGATCTACGCGGCGGGCGCCCGCGACCCACTGCCGCCCTCCTGCCGCGCCGGCCAGCCCACCGGCACGACCTTCGACGGCACGATCGTGTACACCCGCCCCGGCGAGCTGTGGCTGGCGGAGCGCGACGTCGGGCGCTCCCGCAAGCTGGTCGACCTCAACCCCGCGCCGCCGCCGTCGCCCAGCCCTGCGCCGGGCACGGAGGGCTTACCGGCCGCCTCCCCGGCCTCCACGTCCCCCGCGGCCGCGTCGC
>JAXDLV010000205.1:0-13212 GCA_034666445.1 Chloroflexota bacterium
CACCACCACGGGCCTGGCGTCGATCCGCCCCCGGCCCATCACGAAGTTCGTCGGCAGCAGCGACTTCAGCTCGCCCTCCTCGTACTCGGCCTGGCCGGTGAGGGCGCCGACCTCGTGGAAGCTGGCCGTGTCGAGGAGCGCCTCGATGCGCTCGCGGACGGTGAGCCGCCCCGCGGCGTGCTGGCGCTCGACCTTCTCGGCGCCGCCCATCTCCCGCGCCATCGCCTCGCGACGGCGCAGCTCTTCGAGCTCCGGCTCCCAGGTCACCCCGGGATTATCGGGATTGCGAGCCTATTTGCCGGTGAACTCGGGTGTCTGCTTGCTGAGGAAGCTGAGCACGCCGACGACGGCGTCCTCGGTGGTCGCCGCTTTGGCGAAGAGCTTGGCCTCCACCTCGAGGCCCTCCTCGATCGTCTCCTTACCGTTGCCGTCGTTGACCGCCTGCTTGATCATGGCCTGCGCTATGGGGGCGCCGGCGGCGAGCTTCTCGGCCTTGGACTGAACCACCGACTCGAACTCCTCGGGACTCGGGGCGGCGCTGACCAGCCCGATCCTGAGCGCCTCGTCGGCGGTCACGCGGGTGCCCTCCAGCATCATCTCCAGCGCGCGGTAGCGGCCGATGGCACGCGGCATCCGCTGCGTCCCGCCGGCACCGGGGATGATCCCGAGGTTGACCTCCGTCTGGCCGATGGTGGCCCTGCCGTCATTGACCATGATCCGGTAGTCGCAGGACAGCGCCAGCTCACAGCCGCCGCCCAGGGCATGGCCGTTGATCGCCGCGATCACGACCTTGGGAGAGCGCTCCAAGCGCGTGAAGCACTCCTGGACGTGGCGGATGGTCTCGAGGAGCAGCTCCTCCATCGCCGCCGGGTTGCTCCGGTCGGCGCTGCCCAGCTCCGTCAGGTCGGCCCCAACCGAGAAGTACTTCTCGTAAGCGCTGCGGATGACGATGACGCGGACCTCGGGGTCCGCCTCCAGCTCGTCGAGGGCGGCGACCAGGCCATCGCCGAGGTCAGCGGCGATCGAGTTGTTGCCCTTCCGCGAGAGCGTGATCGTCCCGATCCGCCCGTCCTTCGACGCGCTGACGACGGGGGTCTCGGTTGCCTGCTCGCTCATGTCCTGCCTCCTTGACCCCGCCTTCTAGAAGGTGAAGAGGTCGATGCCGCCGGCCACGGTGAGCACCTGGCCAGTGATGTAGCGCGCCTCCTCCGAGCAGAGAAAGGCGATGGTGTTGGAGATATCCTCGGGCTCGCCTGGCTTGCGGAAGACCGTGCGCTTGACGATTCGCTCGTTCATCTCCGGGTTGCCCATCTGGAACGCCTCGGTGCCGATCACGCCGGGGGCGATGATGTTGGCGGTGATGTTGTAGCGGCCCCCCTCCAGGGCCACGGTCTTGCCGAGCCCTATCACCGACGCCTTGGTCGACGAGTAGCTCGCCTGGCCGAAGCCGCCCAGGGTCCCCGCCACCGACGCCATGAAGATCACGCGGCCCCAGTTGTTCTCCTTCATGATCGGGAAGATCGCCTTGGTCATGTTGAAGGCGCCGGTGAGGTTGACCTTCACATCGCGATCCCAGAGCTCATCGATCTGCTTGTCGACCTGGGCGACGTGGTCGAGCGTGGCGGCGTTGTTGATGAGGATGTCGATCTTGCCGTACTCCTCCTTGACCTTGGCCACCACCTCGGCGATCTGCTCGCGGTTGGTGACGTCGACCTTGTAGGCGGAGGACTTGCGACCCATCTCGCGGATCTCGTTCACGGTCTTCTCCGTGTAGACAGCGCCCTGCTGCTGCATGACGTTGGCCAGGGCCGACATCGACGCCTGGGCGGTCTTCTCCAGCTCGGGGTCGGACTCGATGAGGATGTCCGTGACCACCACGTCGGCGCCCTGCCGGGCCAGCGTGAGGCAGTCCTGCCTCCCCAGCCCGCGTGAGCCACCGGTGACGAGGGCCACCTTTCCAGTCAGGTCAGCGAATGCCATATGTATCTCCTTAATTTGATCGGGCGCGGCGGGCGTCGAGGACGGCTAGAGGGCTATTTCCGCCTCGCCGTGGCTGAGCACCTTCTCACCACGCTGGTTCTGCATCGATACCGAAAGGACCGCGGTCCCGGCGGCCTCGTCGACGCTGGCGACGGTGCCCCTGCAGGTCACGGTGTCGCCGGGCTGGACCATCGTCGAGAAGCGAACGCTCAGGCGCCGGAGCCGCCCCGGGTCGCCCAGCCAGTCGGTGACCGCGCGCGACAGCAGCCCGTAGTTGAGCATGCCGTGGGCGATCACCCCGGGCAACCCGACAGCGCGCGCCACCTCGTCGTCCTGGTGGATTGGGTTCTGGTCGCCTGAGGCGTCGGCGTAGGCCTTGACCTGCTCCCGCGTGTGGGTGACCTCGAGGTCGAGCACCTCCTCGCCCACCTTCAGGGTTGTGCCCGCCCCCGAGCTCACGCCTGCTCCTCGGCGGCGCCCGCGGCAGCCTCTGCCGGGTCGGGCAGCACCAGGATGGTCGACCGCGAGCGGCAGACCTCCTCGCCGGCCTCGTCCTTGACCACCGCCTCGGCGGTCACGAACTGGAGGTTGCGCTTCCGGTAGACGTCGGCCACGCGGCCCTGGCTGGTGACCGTCTCGCCGATGCGCAGGGCGCGCGTCCAGGTGAACTGCTGCTCGCCGTGGATCAGGCGAGATGGCGCGATCCCCGCCGAAGCCAGGCTGCCTGAGCCGGCAAACAGGGCGTAGACGGCCGCGAACGCGGGCGGCGCGATCTTGCCCTCGCTGTCGTCGGCCGAGGCCGGGTACGCGGGGTTGGTGTCGCCCACCGCCGCGACGTAGGCGTGCACCGCCGCCGCCGTGATCGGGACGCTGACCGGCTCCCCGGCCCGGCCTATGAAGGACTCGTCGACGCTGATTGCGGTGCTGCTAGCGGAGGACGTTCTGGAGCTTCATCGCAAGCCCCATGTCGCCCTTGACCTTGAGCTTGCCGCTCATGAAGGCCATCGTGCCGTCCAGCTTGCCGTCGACGAGGTCGAGGAAGTCGCTCGCGGCCATGGTGATCGTGATGTTGGGGTTCTCGGCCTGGCCGTCACCCATCTCACCGCCACCATCGGCGAGCTTCACCCACTTCTCCTTGCCGCCGTCGCCCGTGAGGTCGAACTGGTAGGTGGCATTCATGCCCTGGACCTTCTCCGGGTTCGCCCGGAGGCGGGTCTCCATGTCGTTGAAAACTTCGTCCACTGTAGGCACGCTGCTCCTCCTAAACTGACGGCGCTGTCACTTCCGGAGAATAGGCGCGCGCCCGGCCCAAAGTCAAACCGCCAGGAGCTAGCGGCGCGCCCTCCCGGTCGCGGCCGCTTTACGCCGGGGTGCGGGCTTCCGAGCCCCCGCCTCGACGTTGCGCTTGATCCGCTTGAGCGCCCGGTCGAGGCCGGTTTCTATCGCCCGCCCTACGACCGAGCCGGGGACCAGCCGGAAGATCCCTGGCATCTCGTACTCGTACTCGAGGGTGCAGTCCGTGGTGCCGTCGTCGAACTCCTCGATGGCCCAGGTGCCCCGCGTCCTGGGGCTCTTGGACTCCGCCACCATCGCGTACGGCCGGTCCCACTTGACCACCACCAGCTCGGTGTCGAACCGCTTGCCGGCAACCTCCACCGTGGAGCTGAAGCGCGCCCCCTTGCCCGACGCCTTCGCGCCGACGGGCTCGTAGGTCTTCACCCAGTCCATCGTGGCGGTCATGTTGCGGTAGTCGCCGATGTAGTCGAAGCACTGCTCGGGTGTCGCCCGGATGGTCACCGTCATCTCGGAGCGGTTCAACCGAACGCGCCGCGGTACTCGATCTCCTGCTTCTTCTCCTCCGCCTCCTCGAGCTCGTCGAAGTAGAGGAACTGCTTGCGGCCGTGCAGGTAGAAGCCGCCGCCCTGGTCGGGCGTGATCTTCAGCTCCTCCAGGTCGATGTCGTAGACCTGGCCCGATTCTGAGACGCGCAGGATCGTCATCAGGCCGCCATTATCCCCCGGGCGGCGGGCGATGTTACTGTGCCGTCGATGGAGTTGACCGCCTGGCAGGTTGCCCAGCAGCAGTTCGACGAGGCCGCCGAGGAGATGGGGCTGGACCAGTCGATGCGCGAGGTGCTGCGCGTGCCGCAGCGGGAATTGATCGTCAACTTCCCCGTGCGCATGGACAACGGGACCGTGCGGGTGTTCACCGGCTACCGCGTGCAGCACAACATCACCCGGGGCCCAGCCAAGGGCGGGCTGCGCTACCACCCGGCTGTGAACCTCGACGAGGTCAGGGCCCTGTCAATGTGGATGAGCTGGAAGACCGCGCTGATGGGCATCCCGTTCGGCGGCGCCAAGGGCGGCGTGGTGGTCGACCCCGGCGAGCTGACCCAGAACGAGCTTGAGCACCTGACCCGCCGCTACGCCACCGAGATCTCCGTCTTCGTCGGTCCCCACTCCGACATCCCGGCGCCGGACGTGGGCACCAACGCCCAGACCATGGCGTGGTTCATGGACACGCTGAGCATGCACCACGGCTACTCGATGCCTGCGGTGATCACCGGCAAGCCTGTCCAGGTCGGCGGCTCCCTGGGACGCCTGGAGGCCACCGGCCGGGGCGTCGCCACAGTCACCGCCAAGGCACTGGCGCGGATGGGGGTGGAGCCG
Source organism: Chloroflexota bacterium (assembly GCA_034666445.1). GTDB lineage: Bacteria > Chloroflexota > Dormibacteria > DASZGP01 > DASZGP01 > JAXDLV01. Next base: position 4,650 of record JAXDLV010000205.1, read on the forward strand.
TCCGACGCGACGGTGGCGGTGCAGGGCTTCGGCAACGTGGGGTCGATCTCGGCGATGCTCCTGCACCGCAAGGGCTGCCGGATCGTGGGCCTCAGCGACGTCAAGGGGGCGATCTGGAACGCCGACGGGATCGACATCGACGACCTCATGAAGCACTTCAGCTCCCAGGGCACCGTGGCGGGCTATGCCGGCGCGCAGGCGATCACCAACCGCGAGCTCCTCACCGGCGACTGCCTGGTCCTGGTGCCCGCCGCGCTGGAGAACCAGCTGACCGCCGACGTAGCCAATGACGTGAGGGCGCGCCTGGTGGTGGAGGCCGCCAACGGGCCGACGACGCCGGAGGCCGACGAGATCCTGCGCGGCAAGGGCTGCGTGCTGGTCCCCGACATCCTCGCCAACGCCGGGGGCGTGGTGGTGTCCTACTTCGAGTGGGTCCAGGACCTCCAGGCGTTCTTCTGGGAGGAGACCGACATCAACGCCCGGCTGGAATTGCTAATGACCCGCGCATTCGACACCGTGGAGGGCCTGTCCACCGAGCGCAAGACCACCCTCCGGCGGGCCGCGTACAGCATCGCCGTGAACAAGGTCGCCGAGGCGACCCTGGTCCGCGGCATCTACCCCTGAGGCTGGGCTAGGCGGCCGACCCCTCGTCCGTCTGGATCCGCTCGAAGCCCCCGGGCGGGTCCGGGTCCAGCTGCTCCAACGCGCTGTCCTCCAACTGGAGCACGGCCCGGCCCTGGTCCTTACGCGACAGCAGGCAGTCCTGCACGCCGTACAGGTGGTCCATCACGCGCGTGATCGTGGTCCGCAGCGGGAACCCCGTGTTGCACTCCGGGGGCAGCGTCGTCAGCAGCTGCTCGATCCTGGTGATGGTCGCCGCGGGCACCTTTATGCCGCCCCGGAGGTGGATCTCCTCGAGCTCGTGCAGGATCTCATCGACCTGCTGGACGGGCCGGCGGAGGCGCCGGTCCTCGGCCAGTCGCCTGCGGCGCTGGACGTCTGCCTCGCGGATCGCGCGAACGGTGTCTTCCAGGAGCATTGCTGGTGTCTGCAGGTACGGCCTCGGGTTTCGGCTGTTGGTAACGGCCCAATCTGGCAGCCGGGCATTGGAATCGCGTTAGACATCGAGATTCCCTATACTCCAGACGGTCCTGGGCGCACGCCGCCGGGGGGCCCGGTCGGGATGAGCGGGCTCCAGGGAAACCGGGCGGGACCACCACTTCAACAGACAGCCAGCTTCGAGGGTTCCGTCTGCATACAGCCAGCCGCTACCTGACCCATGCCCTTGTCCTGATCGCCGCGATCCTCGTGCCGACCCTCGCGGTGGGGGGCATGAAGAGCCACGGCGGCGGACCGCTGGTGACCACTCTGGCCGCCGACCGCGCCGTCAGCCCGACGCGCGGCTTCCTGCTGAAGCCCGAGGCGGTCAACGCCACGCCTCAGAAGCGCGCCGTTCAGACGTACACGGTCGTCGAGGGCGACACCCTGTCGGGGATCGCCAGCCAGTTCGGCGTCACCGTGGACACGCTCCGCTGGGCCAACAACATGAAAGACATCGACACCCTCAAGCTCGACCAGAAGGTCCTGATCCCGCCGGTCAACGGGGTGCTCGTCACGGTCCACGATGGCGACAGCATCGACAGCCTGGCGGCCAAGTACAACGTGACGGCGGCCGCGATCGTGGAGTTCAACCTCGTCCGCGACCCCAGCAAGCTGACGCCGGGCTCTCAGGTGATGATCCCGGACGGCGTCGGGGAGCCGCTGCCGGCGCCACCGCCAGGGGCCAGCTCCAGCGGGGGCTCCTCCGGCTCGTCGACCGTGTTCGGGATCTCGCGCTTCACGGGCGGCAGCAGCGGGCACTTCCCATGGGGCTACTGCACCTGGTACGTGGCGACCAAGCGCTACGTGCCCTGGAACGGCGACGCCCACTCCTGGTTTGGCAACGCCCAGGCCTACGGCTTCCCCACCGGGCGCACCCCGCGCCCCGGCGCGATCATGGTCACCTGGGAGAGCTGGTGGGGCCACGTGGCGTACGTGGAATCGGTCAGCGGATCCTGCTGGAACGTGTCTGAGATGAACTACGCAGGGTTCGGAATCGTATCCTACCGTCACATATGCCCAGGCCAGGTCCCGTTAATAGGGTTCGTTTACTGACCCAGCGCGGTCCCCGGGGAGTGAGATAGTGAGCGCAGCGCGGCTGGTGGCTACCCGTAGCCTCTTCATCATGCTGGTGGCGGCCCTCGTCGCCGCCATGACCATCACCGTCAGCTACGGCGCGGCGCGCACGCCGGTCAAGCTGCCCAGCGCCACGGCGTCCGTCACGCACGCGGCCGCCCCCAAGGTCCTTGACGCCAGCAGGGAGGCTTGCCCCGACGGGATGATCCTGGAGCACGCGGGCGGTGGCGGCGGCATCCCGGAGTGCAAGATCGCGGGCGGCCCCGAGGCGCCGGGTGAGCAGATGGCCGCTGAGAAGGGCCGCGGCGCGATCTACAACGCCGGCAGCGGCATCACCGGGCCGGGGGTGTACGCCGACGCGGTCCGCCAGCGCAACTCGCTACCGATCACCGCCGACCCGCAGTCGGCGCGCCCGTGGGCCCCGGTGGGCGTTCCGCCCCTGCTCGCGAACCAGCAGTACAACATCGTCACCCCCGTGAACCGCTATATCGACGCGCTGGGCTTCAAGAAGCTCAGCGGCCGGATCACCGACCTCGCCCGCGACCCCGCGACCCCGGGCCGGATGTTCGCCTCCGCCGCCGAGGGCGGCGTATGGGAGTCGCGCGACGCCGGCCAGAACTGGTATTCGATCGGCGACAACCTGATCACCCAGTCGGTGGGCGCGATCGCGTGGGATCCCCTCGCCCCCGCCGGCACCGACACCGGGACCCTGATCGTCGGCACCGGCGACAACGCCCAGGGGCGCTACAACTACAGCGGCCACGGGATCTTCATCACCCAGGACGACGGCCGTACCTGGACGGCGGCCAGCACCCAGGTGGCTGACCCCTCGCAGAACTTCCGCATCCGGATCAGCCCCAACGACCCCCACCGCGTCTACGCCGCCACCAGCAAGGGCCTCTACCGCGGCGTCTTCCAGAACAACCTCAGCAACATCGACTTCGTCAACGTCGCACTGCCCACCTCGCCCCCTGGGTACCCCGTTGACTGCGCCGGCGACACCACCAGCTTCCCGGCCTGCTTCCTCGCCAGCAACGTCACCGACGTGGTGGTGCGCGCGCCCGGTGGCCACCAGCCCGTCGGGATTGCCCCCCAGCTCAGCTCTCCAGGTGACGAGGTCCTCGCCAACGTGGGCGCCCGGTTCGGACCTGCGCTGTATCTCAAGCCGGACGGCACGGGGACCAACGGGCTGGGTCTGAAGCAGGTCCCCCAGGCGGGCCTGTACCACTCCACGACCGGCGACCCCGGCAGCTTCTCCTACATCGACGACAGCGGCAGCTGCCTGATCATCTTCGAGGACTGCTACCCGGGCAGTGATCACGTCGGACGCGTGTCGTTGGACTCCGCGATCGGCCCCGACCAGGATCACTCCATCGTCTACGCGCTGGTCCATGACCCGATCAAGGAGACCGCCTGCTTTGACGACTTCGGGGTGCCGATAAGCATCTGCCAGGGCGCCTTCCACGACCCTGTCCTGGGCCTGCCCACTCCCGCGGGCAACCTCAGCACCGTCCTCGACGGGATGTACTACTCCAACAACTTCGGCGCCGCGGGGTCCTGGACGAAGGTCATGGACTGGGGCCAGCTGGACGTCCAGGGCACGAACAGCGCCATCGGCGGCGTCGGCGGGCAGGCGCCCGTGGGCTACGGACCCGGGATCCAGTCCAGCTATAACAACTGGGTCCTGATCGACCCTGTCGGGGCCGACTCCAACGGCGTCCCCGACCGCCTGCTCTTCGGGCTGGAGGAGATCTGGGAGGCCAATCCGAACTTCGTGTGCGAGGGCGACCAGAAGACATCCAACTGGTTGCTGCTCCAGAAGCACTGCGAGGTCCCGCTGGTTAACGTGCCGTGGATCGTTGTCGGGCGCTATTGGAACGCCTGTGGACCGTTCACCTTCGGCCAGGGCCTCACGTGCAACAGCACCAGCATCACCCCCGGCAGCACCACCCACCCTGACCAGCACGCCGCGATGTTCGTCCCCGACGCCGACGGTGAGAACTTCTATGCCGGCAGCGACGGCGGCATGTTCTTACAGCGCTCGGACGCCGCCCATCCGCAGTTCGACAACGACAGCTGGGGTGATGGGATCAGCAACAACATGAACGTGCTCCAGCCGTACAACGCGGAGATCAGCAAGGACGGCACCGTCGTCGCCGGGCTGCAGGACAACGGCGAGATCCTGGTCAAGCCGGACAGCGGCGAGATGGTCGAGATCTATGGCGGTGACGGGACGATGAGCGGCATCGACCCCGACAACAGTCAGAACATCATGGAGTGCTACGTCTACGCGATCTGCAACGTGACCCACGACGGCGGAATCCACTGGAGCCGCATCGACGCCGCCATCACCCAGCCCCGATTCGACGCCCCGCTGCAGATGGACCCCACCGACGCGAAGCACTACCTGACCGGCGGCCGCGAGGTCAAAGAGCGGGTCGACGGCTACTCACCCTCGCCCGACTGCATCCCCAGCAACCCGGTGGACTTCACCTGCTTCCTCGACAACAACGCGGAATGGCGCCAGGTATACAACCTCGGCACCAGCAAACAGCCCGGCCAGGCCAACGCCGCGAGCTCGGCGGGAGACGGCAACAACTCCTCCAGCGCCGTCGACGTCAGCGACGCCAACATGTACGTCGGCTTCTGCGCCCAGTGCGACACCTTCCTGGAGGGCGTGCCGTTCACCAACGGCATCGCCACCAACGTTGGCGGCGTCGCGCCCCCGGTGAAGGGCTCGACCAGCTGGTACGACAGCAACGCCTTCGAGCTGAGCTGGCACCTGGCGACCATGAACTGCGGCAACTGCAGGAACACCGACGGCTCGCCCATGAACCGGCTGCCGCAGCGCTACATCAGCTCCATCCGGATGGACCCGGCCGATGTGAACACCATCTACGTGACCCTCGGCGGCTACCACCGCGTGTGGGTGCCGCCGCTGGCGTTCGGCGAGGACAACCCGTACGTCGGCCAGGGCCACGTGTTCAAGTCGACCGACCATGGTGAGAACTTCACCGACATCAGCGGCAACATGCCCAACACGCCGGCCCTGTGGAGCGTGATCCACAACGGCCAGCTGGTGGTGGCCACCGACATCGGCGTCTTCATCTCCGGCAACACCGACGGCGGCTCCTACTCCGTGCTCGGCAGCCAGCTGCCCGCGGCCCCCGTCGACACGATCCGCATCTCCCCCGGCAACCCCGACCTGCTGATCGCGGCGACCTGGGGTCGGGGAATCTACTCGTACTGCTTCGCCGGGGCCACCTGCCCGTCGGACACCTTCGTCCCCCCTGTTGAGCTGCCGAACACCGCCAGGGCCGGCTTCCTCGTCGCCTGGCTGCTGCTGCCGCTGACGATCCTCGCGGGGGCGCTCGCGCTGGCGCGACGCCGGCGCCAGCAGGAGGTCGCGGTCTAGGACACAGCGCGCCCCGGCCAGGCCGGGGCGCCGCTCAGTCGGCCGAGAACCGGTACCCGATGCCGGGTACGGAATGGACGTAGCGCGGCCGCTCGGAGTCGACCTCGATCTTCTTGCGCAGGCGGTAGACGTGGGCATCGACGGTGCGGGTCTCGATGTCGACCTCGTAGCCCCAGACGTCGCGGAGCAGGTCGGAGCGGCTGAAGACCGTGCCGGGCTTGCTGGTGAGCAGCGCCAGCACGTTGAACTCCGTCACCGTCAGGACCACCTCGTCCCCATCGCGCCAGACCTGGCGGCGGTTGAGGTCGATCACCAGACCCGGGAACTCGCGGCGGGCCTGGTCGCTCGACGGCCCGCTGGCCATCGCCTCGCCGCGGCGCAGGTGGGCGCCGATGCGGGCCACCAGCTCGCGCACCTCGAAGGGCTTGGTCACGTAGTCGTCCGCGCCAACCTCGAGCCCCACGACCTTGTCGATGGTGTCGCTCTTGGCCGTCAGCATGACGATCGGGACCAGCGACCCGTCGGAGCGGATCTTGCGGCAGACGTCAAGGCCCGACATCCCGGGCATGTTGATGTCCAGCAGGATGAGGTCGGGGTTCTCCGTGCGCGCCTTCTCCAGTCCCTCGTCCCCGCTGCGGGCCTCGATCAGCGAGAAGTTCTGGGCCTGGACGGCGAGGCGAACGACCTGGCGCGTCTGCTCGTCGTCTTCGATGATGAGGATGTTCTTGTTGCCTGCCACTGGGGGCAAGGTTACTGCCTGAGGAACTCCGTGACGTCGCGCACAAAGCGTTTGACGTCGATCGGCTTGGTGATGTAACCGACGCAACCGGCCTGGAGGGCCTCCTCGCGGGCACCCTTCATGGCGTTCGCCGTGAGGGCGACGACCTTGATGTTGGCGGTCTCCGGGTCGAGCTTGAGCGAACGCGTGACCTCGAGGCCGCCGATGCCCGGCAGCTGGAGGTCCATCAGGATCAGGGCGGGCTGCAGCTCCTTGGCCTTCAGCAGTCCCTCCTGGCCGTCGATCGCGGCCTCGACGCGGAAGCCGCCGCCGCTGAGCACCATGCGGGTCAGCTCGAGGTTGGAGGGGTTGTCCTCCACCACCAGGATGAGCTTGGAGACCTGGTCGCGCTCCGCGGCGCCACCCTGCATCGGCACCGTGAAGCTGAAGGTGGTGCCCTTGTTCTCCTCGCTGCTGACCTCGACCGCCCCGCCGTGGAGCTCGACCAGCTTCTTCACCAGCGCCAGGCCAAGGCCGGTGCCCTTCTGCTTCTGGTGCTCGCCCTGGATCATGTAGAACTCGCCCCAGATCTTGTCGATGTGCTCGCTGGGGATGCCGACCCCGGTGTCGGTCACGGTGACCAGCAGGTCGTTGGCGTCCTTGCGGAGCTTGCCGTCGACAAAGATCGAGCCCCCCTCCGGGGTGAACTTGATGGCGTTTGACAGAAGGTTGTAGAGGACCTGCTTGACCTTGCCCTTGTCGGCGTAGACGGTGAGGTCCTCGGGCTCGACCAGGACGCTGAGCTCGATTCCCTTCCTGCCCGCCAGCGACTTCACCACGGTGAAGACCTCGCGGAAGGCGGCGTCGACGACGAACTCCTCGAGCATCAGGTCCATCCGGCCGGCCTCGATCTTGGACATGTCGAGGACGTCGTTGATCAGCTGCAGGAGGTGCTCGCCGGACGCGTGGATCGCCTCCAGCGACTCGACCCGCTGCTCCGGCGTCAGCTCGCCCGCGAGGTTGTCCTTGAGGATCTCGCTGAACCCGAGGATGGAGTTGAGAGGGGTGCGCAGCTCGTGGCTCATGTTGGCCAGGAACTCACTCTTGAGGCGGCTGACCTCCTTGATCTGGACGTTGGCGTCCTCGAGCTCCTTGTTCTGGTCCGCGATGCGACCCATCTGGGATGACATCTGCTGGTACAGCTTGGCGTTCTCGATGCTGATGGCGGCCTGGTTGACGATGACGCGCACCATCGCCGCCTCGACCTCGTTGAACGGCTGCACCAGGCGACGGGCCATGGTCATGGCGCCGATCACGCGGTTCGGGGAGCTCAGCGGGATCAGCAGCATCGACCGCGGCGCCCGCGCGGGGTCGACGATCTTGAAGCGGTCGTCCTGGAGGGCGTCGGGGATGTTGACCATCTCGTTGCTCTGCACCGTCCAGCCGACGATGCCCTCGCCGACGCGGAAGCGGGCGATCCGGTTGACCTGGTCGGAGAACGGGTAGGTCGCAAACGCCACGAGCTCCTGGCCGTTGTCCTCCAGCAGGAAGACGCTGGCCGCGTCGAAGGCCACCATCTGGCTGGTGGCCTGCAGCATGAAGTCGATGTTCTCCTTCAGGTTGAGGGAGTTGGTCAGCATCCCCCCCAGCTGGCTGAGGAGGTCGACCAGGTTGGGCTGCTGGGCGTCCTGCTGTGACGCGAGCTGCGACATGGCGCCAGTATAGGGGCGGGTCGCGAATTCGCAGCGCATGTCGCGGGCCTGTTACAAAGGAGCCGCGATGCCGTGAAACGGCGGCCTCAGATCGCGCCGCTCTCCTTCATCGACGTGTAACCGCGGCAGGAGACGACCAGGTGATCCAGGAGCTCCAGCCCCAGGAGCCGCGCCGCGGCGGCGAGCTGGCGCGTGATCTCCACGTCCTCCGCGCTGGGCCGCGTGTCGCCCGAGGGGTGGTTGTGGACCAGGACCAGGCCCGCCGCAGGCATCGCCAGCGCCGGGGCGAGCACGTCTCGGGGCTGGATCACGCTGGCGCGGAGGCCGCCGACCGCCACCACCTCGCGGCGCAGCGGCCGGTTGCGGGAGTCGACATACAGGGCCACCACCTGCTCGCGCGGCGAGTCGCGGATGTCCGCGACGTGGGCCAGCACGTCGTGGGGCCCCGAGATCGGCGCCGGCTGGGCCCAGCTCTCGCGGGCCACCACCCGGCCAAGCTGGGCGCAGGACCGCAGGCGGCGCGCCTGGCGCGCCGCCTGCGGT
>JAXDLV010000206.1:0-4227 GCA_034666445.1 Chloroflexota bacterium
GGCCCGCTGGAGCCGCTGCGCCAGCGGCTCGCCGACGCGGCCGCGGGCTTTCACCCCTGGCCCCCGGCGGCGGCCGTCCTTCTCCCGTTCCTGGTCGGGCTGGTGCTGATGCCGTTGTTCATCGGGCTGCTGGCCCGCGCCGGCATGGGCCAGCGCATCCGCGAAGAGGGCCCCAGCAGCCACCTGGCCAAGGGTGGCACCCCCACCGCCGGTGGGCTGGCCGTCATCCTCCTGCTGCTCCTCGGCCTGCTGATGATCGACCGCCGTCCCGAGGTGCTCCCGGTGCTGGCGGCGCTTGTGCTGGGGGCGGCCCTGGGCCTGGTGGACGACCTCGCGACGGTGCGCGGCCAGGCCCGCGGCCTCCGCGCCCGGCAGCGCATCGTCGTCCAGGCGGGGATCGGGCTGGTGATCGGCTACCTGCTGCTGCGCGCCGGCGCCGACGCCCAGCTGGTGCCGGTGATCGGCACCTGGCAGATGGGCTGGCTGGTGGTGCCCGCGGCGGCCCTGGCGCTGGTGGCGGCGGCCAACGCATTCAACCTCACCGACGGCAGCGACGGGCTGGCGCCGGGGGTGATGGTGGTGGTGGCGGTGGTGCTGGCCCTGATGGTCCGCGCCCACGACAACGACGTCGCCCTGGTTCGCCTGCTGCTGGTCACCGCCGGGGCGTTGCTGGCGTTCCTGGCCTACAACCTGCCGCCCGCGCGTGTCTTCCTAGGCGGCGTCGGCTCGGAGGGCCTGGGCATGCTGCTCGCCGCCGCCGCCATCGCCGGCGGCCTGATGTGGTTCCTGCCCCTGCTCGCGATCGTCCCCGTGCTCGAAACCCTGTCGGTGATCATCCAGGTCTACTTCTTCCGGACCACGGGGCGGCGGGTCTTCCGGATGTCACCGCTGCACCACCACTTCCAGCTCGGTGGCTGGAGCGAGTGGACGGTCGCTCTCTCGGCCTGGGCCACCAGCAGCCTGGCGGGCACCATCAGCCTCCTCCTGGTCCGGAGGCCGGCCTGAGATGAGGCTGCGGGCCCAGGCCACCGCCATCGACAAGTGGCTGCTGTTCAGCGTCGTCGCCCTGTGCGCGATCGGGCTGATCATGGTCTTCAGCAGCTCCGAAGTGCAGGGGCTGGTGGACCACGACAACGCCAGCTGGTACTTCGAGCACCAGATCATCTTCCTGGCGCTGGGCGGCGCCGCCGGGCTGCTCGCGCTGGGCTTCGACTACCACCGGCTGCGCCGCCTGGCGCCCCCCGCGGCGGTGGTGGTCGTGATCCTGCTGGCGCTGGTGCTGGTGCCCCACATCGGGGTGACCCGCAACGGCGCCCGGCGCTGGTTCGGGGTCGGCGCGTTCACCTTCCAGCCCGCGGAGGTCGCCAAGCTGGTGGCGGTGGCCTACCTGGCGCGCTGGCTGGAGAAGGCCGGCGAGAAGCTCCGCACCGTCCGCGAGGGCCTGCTCCCGTTCATGCTGATGCTGGGCCTGCTGGTCGGGCTGGTCCTGCTGGAGAAGGACCTCGGCACCTCCATGGTGATGGCGGTGATCGCCATGGCGATGTTCATCGTCGCGGGCGCCCGGTGGAGCCACGTCCTGGCGTTGACCGGCCTGGCCGGCGCCGCCATCGCGGCCCTGATCGCGATCGAGCCGTACCGCTACAGCCGCATGCTGGTCTACCTCAACCCGTGGTCCGACAGCCTCAACACCGGCTTCCAGGGAGTGCAGTCCGTCCTCGCCCTGGGGTCCGGTGGGGTCTTCGGCGTGGGCCTCGGCAACAGCATCCAGAAGTACCAGTGGCTGCCCGAAGCTCACACCGATTTCATCTTCGCTATCATCGGCGAGGAACTCGGGCTGGCCGGTACGCTGGCGGTGTTGACGCTCTTCTGCGTCCTCGCCTACAGGGGCTACAGGACAGCGCTGCGCGCCCCCGACACGTTCGGTTTGCTGCTTGCAACGGGAGTCACGACGTGGCTGATCCTCCAGGCCTTCGTCAACATGGCGGCGGTCACGCTGACCCTTCCGACCACCGGCATCCCGCTGCCCTTCGTCAGCTTCGGCGGCTCGTCGCTGTCGGTCTCGCTGGCGGCCGTGGGCCTGCTCCTCAACATCTCGGCCCAGGGCGTCAAGCCCGCCGTGGGGCGCCGTGCGGGTATTGATATCGGGCGGCGGCACCGGGGGGCACATCTTTCCCGCGCTGGCCGTAGCCCAAGCCCTGGCTGAGCTGGACCCGGGGGGCGAGGTTCTCTACGTGGGACGTCGCGGCGGCATGGAGGAGACGATCGTCCCGGCGGCCGGGGTGGCGATGGAGCCGCTCCGGATGCGGGGGGTCCAGGAGGAGATGTGGCGCAACCTGCCTCTGCTCTACGCGCTCCCGGCAGCCCTCGCCCGGGCCTCCGCGATCATCTCCCGCTTCCGGCCTGACGCGGTGCTGGGGACCGGGGGATACATCACCGCCCCGGTTGGCGCCGCCGCCCTGGTCCGCCGGGTTCCCCTCTTCCTGCAGGAGCAGAACGCCATACCGGGACGGACGACCCGGGTGCTGGCGGCCCGCGCCCGCACCGTGTGCGCCGCCTACCCGGACACCGCGAGGCTCCTCCCGCGGGCGCACGTGGTGCACACCGGCACCCCGGTGCGCGCCGACTTCCAGGACCGCGCACGAGAGGTGGGCGAGCTGCGGCGGCTCGTGGTCTTTGGTGGCAGCCAGGGCGCCCATCGCATCAACGTCGCGATGGCCGAGAGCATCAAGACTTTGCTCGATGTCGACGGCCTGGCGGTGCACCACGTCTGCGGCCAGCACGACCTCGAGTGGCTGCACGGCTTTCGCGCCGGCCTCCCCACCGACCGCGCCGCGCGCTACCAGGTGGACGCGTTTGTCACGGAGATGGCCGGTGTGCTCGCCGGCGCCGACCTGGTCGTGGCCCGGGCGGGCGGCAGTGGCATCGCCGAGATGACGGCGATGGGGCTGCCGATGATCCTCGTGCCGTACCCGTTTGCCGGCGAGCACCAGAGGTTCAACGCCGAGCCGCTTGCGGAGGCCGGCGCCGCCGTGGTGGTGCGCGACGCGGAGCTCAGCGGGGCGACCCTCACGCGCGCGGTGCAGCGCCTGGCCGGGTCCGAGGGCGCCGCGCGCCTGCGCGAGATGGCGGCCGCCAGCCGGGCATTCGGCCGGCCGCACGCGGCCGAGGAGGTCGCCCGCCTCCTACTCGAGGCGGCGTGACGCGCGGGTGCCTGTGAGGGTGCACCTCGTCGGCATCGGCGGATCCGGGATGAGCGCGCTGGCGCACCTCTACCTCGAACGGGGTGACAGCGTCAGCGGCTCGGACGCCGCCCCCGGCGCCGTGCTCGACGCCCTGGCGGCGGCCGGGGCGCGGGTCAGCGTCGGCCACGACGCCGCCAACCTCGGGGAGGCCGAGGTGGTGGTGGTCTCGACCGCCATCGACCCCGCCAACCCCGAGCTGCTCGAGGCCCGCCGCCGCGCTCTCAGGGTGGTCAGCCGCGGCCGCGCCGCCGCAGACCTGGCGGCGAAGATGGTGCAGGTGGCCGTGGCCGGCACGCACGGCAAGACCACGACCACGACGATGGTGGCCGCCGCCCTGGCCAGCCGCCACCCGATGGTCCTCAGCGGGGGGCGGCTGCCGGGCAGCGAGTACAACTCCACCCCGGGCGCGGGCAAGCTGGCGGTGGTCGAGGCGGACGAGAGCGACGGCTCGTTCCTCGAGCTGGCGCCGGACATCGGGGTGGTGACCAACGTGGAGGCCGACCACCTGGACCGGTACCGCGACCTCGGCGAGATCACCCGGGCCTTCGAGCGCTTCGCCGCCCGGGTCACGTCGACGCTGGTCGCCTGCGTCGATGACCCCGGCGCGCGTTCCCTGCTGGCCGTCGCCCCCGGCGAAATCACCTCGTACGGGTTCTCGCCCGAGGCCGAGCTTCGTGGTGAGGACTACGCCGCCCGGGCCGGCGGGTCGGTGTTCATCGTTCGGAGCCCGTGGGGCGACGCCGAGGTCTCCCTCTCCGTTCCCGGCCGCCACAACGCGGCCAACGCCATGGCCGCGCTGGCAGTCGGGCTGCGCCTGGGGGTATCGATGCAGGAACTGCTGGACGGCCTGGCCGCCTGCGAGCTTCCGGGGCGACGCATGGAGCTGGTGGGTGAGATCGGCGGCGCCCGCGTCTATGACGACTACGGCCACCACCCGACGGAGGTGGCTGCCACCCTTGCCGCGGCCCGGGAGCTGGGTGCGGAG
>JAXDLV010000207.1:0-6897 GCA_034666445.1 Chloroflexota bacterium
GTCGGCGTCCAGCCCGGGGTGGTCCACCTGGAAAACCCGCTCCACCAGCGTCAGGTCGCGGAGGTGGTGGACACCAAGGTCGCGCAGCGTCGCCCCGTCCGGCATGCGACCCTCGATGGCCTCGACCATGGCTGCCGTCAGCAGCGTCTGGCCGCCGTGGGCGACGGCGCGCAGGCGGGCGCAGCGGTTCACCGACTGGCCGTAGTAGTCGCCGGCCCGGAGATCGGCCTCGCCGGTGTGCAGCGCCACCCGCGTCCGCAGCTGGGTGTGCTCCGGCCAGGGCTCGTCACGGAAGGCCAGCTGCACCCGCACCGCGGCCTCCACGGCGTCGCTGGGATCGGCGAAGACCGCGAATATGCTGTCCCCCTCTCCACGGTTGCGCACCACCGTCCCGCCGCACGCCTCGACCACCGACGTGATCAGCCGATCGTGCCTCACCAGTGCCTCGGCCATCTCGTCAGGGTGCCGTTCCCACAGGCGGGTGGACCCCTCAACGTCGGTCAGCATGTACGTCAGCGTCCCCGTCGGAAGCCTGCTTCCGCCGCGCGGCTCGACCTCAGCCCTCAAGTCGTCACCTGCTCTACCCCCGCAATAGGGTACCGGCCTCGCGCCGGTGGCGAAAGGTCAGGCCGCGGTCAGCGCCGTGGGGCGGCGTGCGCCCCACTTGTTCATCGCCTCATAGGCCGCCGCCACCCGCAGCACCACGTCCTCCCGGAAGTCGGGACCAATGACCTGCAACCCCACCGGCAACTCCTCGCTGAAGCCGCAGGGGACGCTGACCGCGGGGACGCCGGCGAGGTCCGCCGGGATGGTCAGGACGTCGTTGAGGTACATCGCCAGCGGGTCCTGGGTCTTGGCCCCCAGGGGGAAGGCCACCGTGGGAGCGGTGGCGGCAACGATGGCGTCGCACTGCTCGAAGGCGCGGTCGAAGTCCTGCTTCACCAGCGTGCGCACCTTCTGCGCCTTGAGGTAGTAGGCGTCGTAGTAGCCCGAGCTAAGCGCGTAGGTGCCGATCATGATGCGGCGCTTGACCTCCGTGCCGAAGCCGGCGGCGCGGGTGCGCAGGTACTGCTCCATCACCGACGTCGCGCCTGGGGTGCTCAGGCCGAAGCGGACGCCATCCATGCGGGCCAGGTTGGATGACGCCTCGGCCGGCGCGATGATGTAGTAGACCGCCACCCCGTAGCCCGTGTGGGGGAGGCTGATGTCCACCAGCTCAGCGCCCGCTGCCTGCAGCTGGTCGAGCGCCGCCCGCACCGCCGCCTCCACGCCCGCGTCCATGCCGTCGATGAAGTACTCGCGGGGCACGCCCAGACGGAGGCCCGCGACGCCGGCGTCCAGGCCCTCGCCGTAGCGCGCCACGGGCCGGGGCGAGCTGGTCGCGTCCATCGGGTCGTAGCCGGCGATGGCCTCCAGGACCGCCGCGGCGTCTGCCACCGTCCGGGTGAAGGTGCCCACGTGGTCCAGCGAGCTGGCGAAGGCGATCAGGCCGTAGCGGCTGGTGCGTCCGTAGGTGGGCTTGAGGCCGACGCACCCGGTCAGCGCGGCCGGCTGGCGGATCGAGCCGCCGGTGTCGCTGCCCAGCGCAAAGACCGCCTCACCCGCGGCGACCGCAACCGCGGAGCCGCCCGACGAGCCCCCCGGGACCCGCCCGAGGTCCCACGGGTTGTGGACCGGGCCGAAGGCCGAGTTCTCTGTCGAGGAGCCCATCGCGAACTCGTCGCAGTTGGTCTTGCCCAGCATCACCGCCCCGGCAGCCTCCGCCCGGGCGACGGTGGTGGCGGTGTACGGCGGGAGGAAGCCCTGCAGGATCTTCGACCCGGCGGTGGTCTCGATACCCTCCGTGCAGAGCACGTCCTTCACCGCCATCGGGATGCCGGTCAGCATCGAGCCGCCACCGGCCCTGATGGCGACGTCGGCCGCGTCGGCCGCCGCCAGCGCCCGTTCCGGCGTCGTTCGCAGGAAGGCACCGAGGTCGCCGTCGTGGGTGGCGACCCGGGCGAGGCAGTCCTCGACCAGCGTGCGAGACGTCAGCTCCCCGGCGCGCATGGCTGCGGCGAGCATGGCGATGGAGGCGTCGAGCCCGTGGACCCCACTCATCGCCTCACTCCTGCATCGCGGCGACGCGGAAGTAGCCGTCCTCGGTGGCGCCGGCGTTGGCCAGCGCGGCCTCGGCGCCAAGCGACGGTCGCACCTCGTCGTCGCGCATCACGTCGGTCAGCTCCCCGACCTGCGCGGTGGGCGGGATCGCGGACGTGTCGAGCTGCTCGAGCATGTCGATGTAGTCGAGGATGGTCGACAGCTGGCCGGCCAGGGCCTCGAGCTCGGTGTCGTCCAGGCCCAGCCGCGCCAGCTCGGCGACGTGGCGGACCTGCTCGGTGGTCAGCTTCATGAGGTGGGGATTCTAAGCAGGGACCCCAACGCCTTCTCGTCGATGATGTCGATACCGAGCTTCTCCGCCTTCGCCAGCTTCGAGCCGGGGTTGTCGCCGACCACGACGTGGCTGGTCTTCTTCGTCACGCTGTCGGCCACCTCCCCGCCCTGCTCCCGGATCAGCTGCTCGAAGTGGGAGCGGGGCTGCGACAGCGTGCCGGTGATGACAAAGGCCTGGCCGCTCAGGGGCCCCTCCACCGGCCTGGGCGGCGGGGCCGGGGTGACCCCGGAGGCGAGCAGGTCGTCCACGAGGCGCCGCGACGCGGGGTTCTGGAAGTAGTCGAAGATCGCCTGGGCCACGATCGGCCCGATGCCGTCGACAGCGTTGAGGCGCTCCACGTCGGCGGCCATGAGGTTCTCGATGGTGCCGAACTCGCGCGCCAGCAGGTTGGCCACCGTCTCGCCGACGTGCCTGATCCCCAGCCCGATCAGCAGCCGGTTCAGCGTCGTGTCCTTGCTGCGCTCGATGTTCTCCAGCAGGCGGTCGGTCGACTTCTCGGCGAAGCCGTCCAGCTCCAGCACCTGGTCGCGGGTGAGGCGGAAGATGTCAGCGGGGGTGCGGATCACGCCACGGTCGAGCAGCTGGCGGATGGTCTGGTAACCGAGGGCGTCGATGTTCATCGCCCCCCGCGATACAAAGTGGAAGGTGGACTCCAGGATCCGCGAGGGGCACTCGGGGTTAACGCACCGGCGCACCGCCTCGCCCTCCTCACGCACCGTCTCCGTGCCGCACGAGGTGCACTTCGTCGGCATCTTCCAGCGACGCGCGTTCTTCGCGCGTTTGGCGAGCACCGGCCCGACCACCTCGGGGATGACGTCGCCGGCCTTGCGGACGATCACCGTGTCGCCGGGCCGGACGTCCTTGCGGGCGACCTCGTCCTCGTTGTGCAGCGTCGCCAGGGACAGCGTCGAGCCCGCGACGAACACCGGCTCCAGCACCGCGAAGGGCGTCACCGCGCCGGTACGGCCGGTGTTCACCATGATGTCGCGCAGGAGCGTCTCGGCCTCCTCGGGCGGGTACTTGAAGGCGATCGCCCAGCGCGGCTCGCGCGAGACGAAGCCCAGCTCCTGCTGCTGACCGAGGGCATTGACCTTGATGACCACGCCGTCGGTGCCGTAGTCCAGGGCGTGGCGACGGTCGCGCCACTCCTCGATGTAGTCCAGCACCGAGTCGATGCCCTGGTGGACCTGGTAGTTGGGGTTGACCCGGAAGCCCAGCTCCGAAAGGCGGGCCATGACCTCCGCATGGGTCTTCGCCGTGCCGGTGGGGTCCATGCCGTAGATGAAGCTCGACAGCTTCCGCGCCGCGGTCAGCTTCGGGTCCAGCTGGCGAACCGACCCCGCCGCGGTGTTGCGCGGGTTGGCGTACATCGGCTTGCCCAGCTCCTCCATCCGAGCGTTCAGCTCGGCGAAGGCGGTCTTGGGCATGTACACCTCGCCCCGAACCTCGATCAGGTCCGGCACACCGCCGACCCCGGCCTTGAGGGCCAGGGGCACGCTGCGGATCGTCCGCACGTTGCTGGTGACGTCCTCGCCGGTGGTGCCGTCGCCGCGGGTGGCGCCGACCCTGAGCCGGCCCTTCTCGTAGGTGAAGCTCATCGCCAGGCCGTCGATCTTCAGCTCGGTGACGTACTCCACGTCCTCGCCGACACCGCCGACCACCCGCCGGTGCCAGGCCCTCAGCTCGTCCTCGGAGAAGGCGTTGCCAAGCGAGAGCATCGGGACGCGGTGCTTGACCTTGGTGAACGCGTCGAGCGGCGCCCCGCCGACGCGCTGCGTGGGCGAGTCGGGCGTCTGCAGCTCGGGGTGCTCGCCCTCCAGCGCCTGCAGCTCCCGGAACAGGCGATCGAACTCGAAGTCCGAGATCTCGGGGTCATCGAGGACGTAGTAGCGGTGGCTGTGGTGCTCGAGCAGGTCGCGCAGTTCGCGGACGCGGACCTCGGGCTCCGCGCTGAGTCCCTCCAGGAGCCGGGCCGCGCCGGCCTCCGTCGCCTCCCCGCGCGGGGCCTTCGGCCTCCGCTTCGGCTTCGGCGCCGCCGGCGCGGGGCCGGTGGTCGTAGGGCGGCGGTCGGCGCGGCGGCCCCGCGAGACCCCCCGCGCCACCTAGACGGCCTCCAGTGGGGCCAGCGTGGCGCTGATGATCTTGATGCCAGGGCCGTCGAAGCGCACGATTAGCTCCTCGTCCGTGCGGGTCAGGGTGCTCTTGACCACCAACCCCTCGCCAAACGTCCGGTGCTTGACCCGCTGGCCCTCGCGGTAGCGCTGGACCACCGGCTCGGCCGGCGCCGGCGGGCGGCGCGACACCTGGTCCAGCACGCTCCGACCCGGCACCGGCCGGGTGCTCCCGGCGGGGCGCTCGATGATCGCCTCGGGTAGCTCGGCCAGGAAGCGCGACGGCAGGTTGAGGTTGGCGACGCCGAACAGGTGGCGACGGAAGGTGTGAAACAGGTACAGCCGGCGCATCGCCCGGGTCATGCCCACGTAGCAGAGACGCCGCTCCTCGTCGACCCCGCCCGGCTCCTCCAGGGCGCGCATGTGAGGCAGCAGCCCCTCCTCCATGCCCACCATGAACACCACCGGGAACTCGAGGCCCTTGACCATGTGCAGCGTGATCAGGGTGATGCCCGGCTTGCTCTCGTCGAGGTCGTCGACGTCGCTGACCAGCGCGGCGTCCTCCAGCATCCGCGCCAGCGCCTCGCTGCCCTCGAGGCCGGCGTACTCCGACGCGAGGCCCTTGAACTCCAGCAGGTTCTGCCAGCGCTCGGCGCCCTCCTCGGTCCCGTCGTTGTACATGCGCTGCAGGCCGGTCCGCACCAGAAGGTCCTCGATCAGGTCGGGCAGCGCCACCTTCGCGTCCAGGTCCGCGCGCAGGCCGTTGATGAGGTCGCGGAACTCCGTCAGTGCCAGGATGGCGGCGCTGCCCAGGCCCGGGATCTTGACGGGCTCGCTCAGCACGTCCGACAGGGAGCTGCCCTGCGCGGTGGCCTCGGCCTCGATCAGCGCCACGGTCTTGTCGCCGATCTTGCGGCGGGGGACGTTGATGATGCGCCGGAACGCGACGACGTCCGACGGGTTGAACACCAGTCGGAGGTAGGCCAGCGCGTCCTTGATCTCGCGCCGCTCGTAGAACCGCACCCCCCCGATGAGCTTGTAGGGGATCCCCTGGCGGACCAGAGTCTCCTCCAGCGCGCGCGACTGGGCGTTGGTGCGGTAGAGCACGGCGATGTCGCGGAGTGACATCTCGCCCTCGCCGCTGGTCAGCCGTCGGATCTCCCCGGCGAGTGCCTCGGCCTCCTCCTGCTCGTCATAGACCTGGGCGAGCATCACGCGCTGGCCCGGGCCAGCGTCCGTCCAGAGCGTCTTCTCGGCGCGGTCGGGCACGGCCTTGATGACCGCGTGGGCCGCGTCGAGGATGTTCTGGGTGCTGCGGTAGTTCTGCTCCAGCTTCACGACGCGGGCCTCGGGGAAGTCGCGCTCGAACCCCAGGATGTTGCGCACGTCGGCGCCACGGAACCGATAGATCGACTGGTCGTCATCGCCCACGACGCAGAGGTTGCGGTGCTCCTCGCAGAGCATCTGCACCAGCGTGTACTGCACGAGGTTGGTGTCCTGGTACTCGTCGACCAGCACGTGGTTGAAGCGACGCTGCCACTTCTCCAGCGCGCCCTTGCCCTCGCGGAAGAGCCGCACCGCCATCAGCAGCATGTCGTCGAAGTCCAGCGCGGAGGCGTCCCGCATCGAGGCCTCATACAGCGGGTAGACCCGTCCGACCACCTCGGCGAAGTAGTCGTCGGCGGCGGCGGCGAACTCCTCCGGACCGAGCATCTCGTTCTTTGCGTGGGAGATCTTCTGCACCACCGCCCCCGGCGGGAAGCGCTTCTCGTCGAGCCCGAGCCTCTGCATGGCGCGCTTCATGGATGCCAGGCGGTCGGCCTCGTCGTAGATCACATAGCTGCGGTTGATCCCGATCAGCTGGCCGTCGCGGCGGAGGATGCGGCCGCAGATCGAGTGAAAGGTGCCCATCCACGCGGGCGCCCGGTCGGCGCCGACGATGGCCGCGATCCGCTCGCGCATCTCCCGCGCGGCCTTGTTGGTGAACGTCACCGCCAGCACCTGGTCGGGGTGAGCCCGCCCGGTCTGGATGAGGTGCGCGATCCGGTATGTCAGCACCCGCGTCTTACCACTGCCCGCCCCCGCGAACACGAGCAAGGGTCCGTCGGGCGCGGTGACCGCCTCGAGCTGGGGCGGGTTGAGCGTCGCGGCGAGGTCGGTGGTGTCGACGGTCATGCCGGCAGCATCATCGGGGGCGGGGTCCACACGCGACGTTCGCCATCAGGCGCCGGCGCCAGCCCCGCCCGCAGGCACAGGTCGCGGCAGGCCATCGCCCAGCCCACCTGCACGAGGCTGCCGACGAAGCCGCTGCCCACCACCGCGGCGGGCAGCCCCACGATGATGATCCAGGCC
>JAXDLV010000208.1:0-4717 GCA_034666445.1 Chloroflexota bacterium
CCCGGCGCCTACACCGAGCCTCGAGGCGGGGTGGACGCTCCACGTCGACTCCTCCGAGGGCTACGCGGTTGCCGCCCCCCAGACGTGGAACGTCGTCCTCCGCGACGCGCCCACCTTCGACGCCGACGTGAAGGCGATCAACGACGCCAACGCTGACCTCGGCAGGTACTTCAAGGACGGCTTCCAGCGGGGCCAGTCGAGCGGGATCAAGCTGATCGCCGCCGAGCCACGCAGCGTCCTGTCGGGATTTGTCACCAACCTGAGCGTCTTCAAGAACGACTACGGTCCGTCAGACAGCGCGCCCACCGCCGACGCCATCGCCGAGGCGAAGCTGGCGGCGTTGAGCAAGAACCCGGCGGTCAGCGACGCCACCCAGCAGCACGTCGCCCTGCCGATCGGCGACGCGGTGCGCATCACCTACAACATGAAGCCCGCCGACAAGGTGGCGGCAGTGAGCGCCTACCTGGTGGCCCAGGACAGCGGCGGCCGGCGCTACGTGTACGAGCTCATCGCGGGCAGCACGGTGACCGACCCGGGCACGCTCTTTGGCCGCATCGCGGACAGCTTCCGGGTGCTCTAGCATTACCATTCGCCGCTTCGGAGATGGGAACACGGGGTGAACATGGCCAGCTACACGCCCGACTCGATTCGCAACATCGCCCTCCTGGGCCACAGCCACGACGGTAAGACCAGCCTCGCGGAGGCCCTCCTCTTCGCCGCCGGCGCGGTCCCCCGCGTGGGCACGACGGACAACGGCTCCGCCACCCTGGACTTCGAGCCCGAGGAGGAGAAGCACCACATCTCCATAGGCACGGGCATCGGTCACCTCGACTGGAACGGCACCAAGGTCAACCTCCTCGATTGCCCTGGCTTCGCCGACTTCAGCGGCGAGGCCATCGGCGCCCTGCGCGCGGTTGAGGCCGCGATGCTGGTGGTGGGCGCGAACAGCGGCGTCGCGGTCGGCACCGAGACCGCCTGGGAGCTGCTCTCGGAGCGTGGCGAGCCGCGGCTGGTGGTGATCAACAAGATGGACAAGGAGAACGCGGACTTCACCGGCGTCCTCTCCGGGCTGCAGGCGGCCTTCACGCCCAAGCCGGTGCCGCTCCACCTCCCGGTCGGCAGCGAGGCGGGCTTCAGGGGCGTGGTCGACCTCCTTCACCGCCGCTGCTACATCTACGACGGACCCGGCAAGGCCCACGAGGAGGACATCCCCGCGGACATGCAGGCGGACGTCGAGACGTACCGGACCCAGCTGGTCGAGGCGGCGTGCATGGCCGACGACACGCTGCTGGAGCACTACCTCGAGGGCGTGGAGATCGCCGACGAGGAGATCGTGCGTGCCACCCACGAGGGCATCAGGTCGGGCCAGGTGGTCCCGGTGCTGTGCACGTCGGCCGTGACCGGGGTGGGCGCCCGCCAGGTGCTCCACGCGATCGTCGAGCTGATGCCGTCGGCGGCGGAGCAGCCGAGCTTCGAGTCGGAGGAGCACGGCGGCCTTACCCCCGACCCCGCGGGGCCGCCGGTGGCGCTCTGCTTCAAGACCACCGCCGACCCGTTTGTCGGCCGCATCAACTACCTCAAGGTGGTGTCGGGGACCCTCAGGCCGGACATGACGCTGGTCAACACCGCCCGCAACCAGCCCGAGCGCCTGGCGGCGCTGACCGCCCCGCTGGGCAAGACCCTGCAGCCCGTGGGCGAGCTGGTCGCCGGCGACATCGGCGCCGTGAGCAAGCTGGCCGCGACGCTGACGGGCGACACCCTCAGCGGCAAGGAGAACGCGGTCACCCTGCCCCCACCCGGACTGCCGGTGCGCACCTACCAGATGGCCGTGAGCGCACGCACCAAGGGCGAGGAGGAGAAGGTCTTCGCCGGCATCCACAAGCTCCTCGACGAGGACCCCACCCTCGAGCTGACCCGCGAGGAGACGACCAAGGAGCAGATCCTGCGGGGACTGGGCGACGTCCACCTGGACGTCGCGCTGGAGAAGCTGAAGCGCAAGTACGGCGTGGAGGCGGCCCTCAAGCTGCCCCGGGTTCCCTACCGGGAGACGATCACCGGCACCGCAAGGGTGGACAAGAAGCACAAGAAGCAGTCCGGCGGCGCGGGGATGTACGGCCATTGCGTCATCGAGGTGCAGCCGGCGGAGCGCGACACCGGCCTGGTCTGGGAGGACAAGATCTTCGGCGGCTCGATCCCGCAGAACTTCCGGCCGTCGGTGGAGAAGGGCGTGCGCAAGGCGATGGAGGAGGGCGTGCTGGTGGGCAGCCCCATCGTCGACGTGCACGTGCGGCTGGTCGACGGCTCGACCCACCCCGTCGACGGCAAGGACATCGCCTTCCAGATCGCGGGGGCGATGGCCATGCGGGAGGCGTGCCGGGAGGCCAACCCGGTACTCCTGGAGCCGATCATGGACGTCACCGTCACCGTGCCCGAGAGCTTCATGGGTGACGTCATGTCGCTGCTCAGCGGCAAGCGCGGCAAGATCGGCGGCACGGACATGCTGGCCGGTGGCAAGACCCAGATCAAGGGCCTGGTGCCGCTGAAGGAGATGTACGAGTTCCCCAAGGAGCTGCGTTCGATGACCCAGGGCCGGGGCACGTACACGATGGAGTTCAACCGCTACGAGGAGGTGCCGGCGCACGTCGCCCAGCACCTCGTCGACGCCTACCAGGCGGAGACGGCGGGCAAGGTGGCAGCCGAGGTCTGACACCCTGCGGGGCGGCGTCGTGGCCCGGTCGAGGTCTCTGATAACCTCGACCGGCGGGCGGGAAGGGGAGCTGATTCGACGCCGGTTGGCGTATTCCTGGAGGGATTTTTCCGCGGAGCTATGAGCACCGTTATCGCCGTCGCGAACCAGAAGGGCGGGGTGGGCAAGTCCACCACCGCGCTGAACCTGGGTCGCGCGCTCTACGAGAGGAAGAAGACGGTACTGCTGGTCGACCTCGACTCGCAGGGCCACCTGACCCTGATGTCCGGCGTCGAGCTCGGCCCCGGCGACATGTCCGCCTACGACGTGCTCCTCACCGGGGCGCTGGCGGCCGACGCCCTGCAGGAGGTGGACGCCGGCCTCGACATCATCCCCGCGAGCATCCAGATGGCCACCGGCGAGGTCGACCTCAGCCGCCGGCAGCGCCGCGAGTACCGACTTCGCGAGGCGCTGGAGCCGATCACCAACCAGTACGACTACACGGTCATGGACTGCCCTCCCAACCTCGGCCTCCTCACCGTGAACGCGCTGACGGCCGCCGACGCGGTCCTGATCCCGCTGCAGCTGGACTTCCTGGCCCTGAAGGGCATGCAGCTCCTCCTCAACACCATCGCCGAGGTCCGCAGCAGCACCAACCGCAGGCTGGAGATCCTCGGAATCCTCCCCACGATGGCCCGGGCGCGGTCCCTGCACTCGGCAGAGGTGGAGGAGAGCGTGCGCGAGTTCTTCGGCGACACCATCTTCAAGACGGTGGTGAAGTCGTCCGTCAGGTTCCCCGAATCGGCCGCCGGCTTTCGGTCTATCCTTGAGTACGCACCCAGGCACCCCGGGGCTGAGGCCTACAGGGCGCTGGCGAAGGAGGTGCTGCAGCGGACGGCAGGGAAACGTCCGGCTTGACATACCGCAAGTTGTGTGTAGCATCCACACCAAGCCCAATATCTTGTAGAGGCTTCATGAACCACTTCACCACAGGTACCAGCCGGGCATGACGCCGGTCATGGCCTTTCTCGGACTCATCGTCACGCTCTGGAAGGCCTTCCTCAACCTCTTCACCACCCGCACGTCGCGTGAGTTCGAGCGCTTCACCACCGTCCCGCTCCCCGGGAACATCTCGCCGATCATCAGCGCCGAGCAGGCGCCATCGGTGGTCAACGTCGCCCCCCTCCACGGCGAGGCGGCCGTTGCCAACCCCGCGGACTGCGAGGAGACGTTCACCCGCCTGATCGCCGAGGGCAAGATCGAGGCCGCCTGGGACCTGCTGAGCCCGGACTCGCAGGCTTCATGGGTCAACAAGCGTCGCTTCATCGAGGAGATGAAGTCGAGGCACGGCAACAACGTGCTCGACTCCAAGGTCCGCGAGGTGCGCCTCCTGCCGACCTGGACCGACGAGCACACCAGCAAGACCTACCGCCAGGTGGCCGAGCTGCTGGTCGACTACCGGGTGCGCCACCAGGCGCGCGAGCTGGTGGTCCAGCGCAGCGTCCACGTCGTCAACATCAGCGGCGGCTGGAAGTCCCTCTGCTACCGCACCTGAGGCGGGCGCTCAGCTCTTCCAGCTGACCTCGAGGCGGCCCCCGAGGAACGCCGCCAGCCGCTCGGCCTCGGCCTCCACCCCCCGCCGGTTGGCGGCCGACAGCGGGACAAAGGGGTCCACCTGCACCAGGAGCCGCGCGCCCTTGCGCTCGTGCTTCCAGGTGCCGTCGATGCGGCCGTCGACCACCACCACCGGCGAGAGCCAGCCCTGGGGGCGGAAGACACGGGGCCGGTGCGGCCCGGGCATGAAGCGCTCGGTGTGGTGGCTGGCAACGACCACGTACTGGTCGAAGGCGGGGAGGAGGCACACGCTCCTCGGCGGCTCTGCGGCCTTCGCCGCGGCGACGTCAGCGGCGAGCAGGTACGCGGGCTCACCCTCGAGGTCGATGAGCGCGACCTCCTCTCCAAGGCTCTCGATCAGCTTGCGGGCGCGGACCGGGTTGGTCCCGCCCCACCAGCGCGCGTACGACGCCGCGG
>JAXDLV010000209.1:0-11372 GCA_034666445.1 Chloroflexota bacterium
CGTCTTCTGCTCGCCGGCGGCGCACCCGAAGGCGATCTTCGAAAGCCCGCGGCTGCAGGTGATGCCGGACCTCTACCCGCTGGTCCCGGGCCACGTGCTGGTGACCAGCAAGGAACACCTACCCTGCCTGGGCGCCGCCGACGCGGCCACGATGGCGGAGCTCGACGAGGTGGTGCCGGAGGCGACCGCCTTTGTGCGCGATGCCTACGGGGTCGAGCCGGTGGGCTGGGAGAACGGCGTCGTGGGGCAGACGGTGTTCCATGCCCACCTGCACCTCATCCCCGTCGACATCCACGGCGGCATGCTGGACGAGCTGGTGGCGGACGAGGCATCGGTTGAGATCCATGACTGGGAGGCGGTGGCGGCGCACTTTCGCGAGGCCGGTCAGTACCACTACATCAAGGTGCACAACCGCGCCTGGCTGGTGGAGGGCAACGGCGCGATGAACTGGGAAGGCCGGCGCCGGCTGGCGATCGCCGCGGGCCTGGCGCCCGGCGGCAACCTCCTGAAGCGGCCCCAGGGCGACGCCGACATCGCGGAGCTCGCCGCCCGCTACCGGGGCTGGGCCGGCAGCCGCTAGCCGCGGGCTTCGCGCAGCCCGCGCCGCAGGATGTCGCGGGCGGCGATCACCTCCAGGGCGACCGCGTCGGCCGTCTCACCGTCGTCGAGCAGGTCGCGGGCCTCGAGCAGGCGGCGGCTGACGGCCTCGAGGTCGGTGCGCCAGTCGGCGCCCGGGGCACCGGTGGCGGACAGCCCGGCCAGCAGGTCCTCTGCCTCCACGACCAGTCCGGCGACCATCGTGCCCAGCTCCTCGATGTCGTCCGCCCGCTCCAGGTCGGCCAGCCGGGCGGCGGCCGCGTCCGACGCCCTCGCGAGGTGCCCGATTCCCTCCAGCAGCTGCCCGGCCCCACCCTGGCGCGCTCCGCCCACGTCGGTATCGTAAGGTCGCGTACGGCACCTGACTACACTTTGGCATGACTCCGCCGAACGTCCAGCCGCGCCCTGTGATGGCCCCCACGGGTCACACACTCGAGACCGTCGGACCCGGGGCCACGCTGGTCACCGCGCCGCTGCGAGAGCGCAACTCGGTGAGCGCCGCGCTGATGTTCAAGATCGGCTCGCGCTACGAGGCCGAGGCCGTCGCGGGGGTCAGTCACTTCGTCGAGCACATGCTCTTCAAGGGCTCGCGGCGCTACCCGACGTCCAAGGCCGTGGCGGAGGCGATCGAGGGCGTGGGCGGCGAGCTCAACGCCTCAACCGACAAGGAGGCGACCGTCTACTGGTCGCGGGTGCCCGGGGACAAGCTCGGCCAGGCGATCGACGTGCTGACCGACATCGTGCACACGCCGCGGCTGGAGGAGGCCGAGGTGGAGAAGGAGCGGGAGGTGATCCTAGAGGAGCTCCGGATGTACGTGGACTCCCCCGCCGACCACGTCCACACCCTGTTCGAGGAGATCCTCTGGCCCGATCACCCGCTGGGCATCGACGTCGCGGGCACCGAGGAGAGCGTCCGCGCCATCACGCGCGACGACATCCGGGGCCACCTCGACCGCCACTACCTGGCCTCCGACCTGGTGATCGCGATTGCCGGCAACGTCGACCACGGCGAGGCCCGCGACCGGGTCGCGCTGGGGCTGGAGGGATGGCGCTCGGGCGAGGCGCCGGGCTACCCCCCTGCGCGCGACCTCGCCGACGGCCCCGGCGTCAGGCTGATGACCAAGGACACCGAGCAGGCCCACCTGGTGCTGGGCACCCGCTGCGTGTCGTACTTCCACCCCGACCGCTACACCATCGACCTGATGAACACCGTGCTCGGCGAGGGGATGAGCTGCCGCCTGTTCCTCGAGGTCCGCGAGCGCCGGGGCCTCTGCTACGACGTGCACTCGTGGGCCGGCAAGATGGCGGACACCGGCACCGCCGGCGTGTACATCGGAACCGAGCCCGCCAAGGTGCAGGTTGCGATCGCCGCGGTGATGGAGGAGCTGCACCGCATCTGCGAGGAGCCCGTCGGGCGGGAGGAGCTGGACAAGGCGCGCGAGCTGATCAAGGGCCACCTCCTGCTTCGCCTCGAGGGCACCGGCGCGCTGGCGACGTACCTCGGCTCGCAGCAGCTGCTGCTGGGATCGATCATTGAGCCTTCGGAGATCGTCGACCGCATCGACGCGATCACCGCCGAGGACGTCCAGCGGGTCGCCCAGGAGACGTACGCCAACCAGCCGCTGCGGCTGGCGGCGATCGGACCGATGAAGGACGAGCGCGCCCTCGCGGACGCGATCGCGTGGAGCTAGGAGGAAGGCATGGCTGAGCGAACCCTGGTGCTGGTGAAGCCCGACGGCGTGCAGCGCGGCCTGGTCGGCGAGGTGCTCGCGCGTATCGAGCGACGGGGCCTGCGGCTGGTCGGTCTGAAGCTGATGCGGATGGACGACGCGCTGGCGCGGCGCCACTATGCCGAGCACGTGGACAAGCCCTTCTTCAAGGACCTCTCGGCGTTCATCACGTCGGGGCCCCTGGTGGCGATCGTGGTCGAGGGGCCGCGCGCGGTCGCGCAGGTGCGCCAGATGATGGGCGCCACCGACCCCGCCGCCTCCGCGCCGGGCACGATCCGGGGCGACCTCGGCCTGACGATCGGGATGAACCTGATCCACGGCTCCGACTCGGTCGAGCGCGCCGGCGAGGAGGTCGCCCTGTTCTTCAGCGACGGCGAGGTGATCGACTACTCCCGCGACATCGAGCGGTGGATCCTAGAGGGCTAGGTATGGCTGTGGAGGTGGGCGACGAGGCTCCCGACTTCACCCTCAAGGACGACGCCAACCAGAAGTGGACGCTGTCCGAGCACCGCGGCTACAATGTCGTGCTTGTCTTCTACCCGCTGTCCTTCAGCGGGATGTGCACCCGCGAGCTCCACGAGCTGACTGAGACGGCCGACCGCTTCGACGCGGCCAGCGCCGAGGTGGTGGGGATCTCGGTCGACAGCAAGTACGTGCAGGCGGCATTCAAGCGCGACGAGGGCCTGCGGGCGACGCTGCTGGCGGACTTCAACCCCCACGGCGCCGTGACCAGGCGCTACGGCGTCTGGCTCGAGGAGTGGGGCTACGCCAACCGGGCCACCTTTGTGATCGACAAGGACGGCAGGGTCGCCCACCGTGTGATCACCAGTCCCGGCGACATGCGCGACCCGGAGGAGTACCTCACCGCACTGGCCAGCTGCCCGGTCTGAGCTCCCGGCTGGCTAACCTGGCTGACAGATCCAGTCGCCCTTCACATGGACCGTCGCGGCGACCAGTTTGGCCTCGCTTGATTTCGCCTCTAACTCGGCGTCGAGCGACCCTCGGGCCGTGGAGCCGGTCAAGCCGCCCGTCAAAGTCAGCGTCGGCCCATTCGATGGCGGAGGTGGTGGAGCAGCTCCAGCCCGGCGGAGCTTGAGAGGGAAGCCGTTCGGGAAAGTGAGCGTCAGCGTGTCGCCGTCGATCACGCCCGCGGTCGTTCCGGCTATCGCCTGCTCCCCCATGACGCTCAAGGTCACATGGTTCCCATTGCGCGACCCAGTGAATGGATACGTGTCAGTGCCCTTAGCCCCGTGGCCGCTGATCGTTCCCGACAGCCCGGTGGCCGTCTGTAGCCAGTCGACGTAGAGTGGCGGAACTCCCGCATCCGACACCCAGCTCTCGTGCCGGTCCCAGGGCAGGAAACCCCGCGTCTCGTCAATCTTGAGAGTGGCCACGCTCCCGGCAGCCAGAGCCAATACGCCGAGGGTCGCGAGCAGAGCGATCACCGCCTTCCTCACCCGAGCATCCTACGGTCGCGCCCGGAAGGATCGCGCAGTCTACGCGGTCCCCGCCAACACAAGCCGGTAGACGTCAGTTGTCATGTGGGCAGCTCGCCCCCACGTGTAGGGGGCGGCCACCCTGGGTCCCAGCTTTCGGTGTCGCGCGGCGGCGGCGGGGTCGGCCAGGATGGTCTGAAGGGTGCTGCTGAACGCCGCCGCGTCCTCGGGCGGAACCAGCGCCGCCGCGTCACCAGCCAGCGCGGGCAGGTTGCCGGTGGCGGTGGCCACGACCGGCGCGCCGCACGCCATTGCTTCCAGCATCGGCAGGCCGAAACCCTCGTGGTGCGAGGGCAGCGCCACCGCGCCGGCACCTCGGTACAGCGCGGCTAGGACCTGGTCGTTGACGTAGCCCGTGATGGTGGTGTCGACCCTGAGCTCGGTGGCGCGTGCGGCGACTCGGTCCGCCTCCAGCCCCCCGGCGCCGGCCAGCACCAGTCGGGCGCCGTCGATGGCCGCGATCGCGTCGACAAGGAAGTCGAGCGCCTTGCGGGGGTCGTGGGCGCGCATGCTCCCGACCCAGAGCACATAGCCCTCGGAGTGGACACGAACGTCGCGCCGCAGGGCGACGTCGGCTTCCGGGATGGGCGTGAACACCGGGTCGACGCCCTCGGGCACTACATGGACACGGCTGGGCTCGAGCCCGAGGGCTGCAATCGCCTCCTCGGCGACCGAGGCGCCCACCGCGATCACCGCGCCGCAGCGGCGCAGGCGGCGACGCTGGTAGGCGAGGTAGGTGGCCCGCAGGCGACCGCCGGCCGGGGCGGTCCAGGGCACGACGTCATGCACCGTCACCACCTGGCGGGCCGGGGTCGACACGAAAGCCGGCTCGGAAGCGGTGGCGTGGACGATGTCCGGCCTGAAGCGTCCCTCAACCAGGAGTGAGGGCTGTGAGTTGAGCCAGCGCAGCGGCGCCGACTCGCGCCATGGTCCCCGGGCCGGCGTGGCCACCCTCACCGCCACGTCGTCGCGCGCGTGGAGCGCGTGGGCCAGCGACGCCACATAGCGCCCGATCCCCGCCTGGCTGCGCGCGTCGACCAGGGGGGCGCCCTCGAGAAGGACGTTGATGGGCTGCGCCACGGCCGTCAGCCGCTGAGCTTCGAGTCCGGCGAGAAGATGGCGAAGCTGCTCAGCGGCCAGATCCGGACCCAGGCCTTGCCCAGGAACTGGTCCTTCTTCTGGTAGCCGAGGAAACGCGAGTCGGTGGAGTGGTTGCGGTTGTCGCCCATCACGAAGTACGAGTCGGCCGGGACGACGTCCTCGTTGCCGTTGTTCCAGGTGTCGGACCACGTCCACGGCTCCGGGAGGTAGTCCTCCTTGAGCAGCTTGCCGTTGATGAAGACCTGGGCGTGGGTGATGCGGAGGTGGTCGCCGGGCTGGGCGATGATCCGCTTGATGTAGTCGTTGCTGGCCTCGTTGTTGGGCTTGAAGATGACGATGTCGCCGCGCTGCGGGTCGTGCAGCCGGTAGCTGACCTTCGACGCGATCAGGAAGTCGTTGTTCTGCAGCGTGTTCTGCATGCTGGGGCCCATCACGTGGATCGTCTGCACGGCGAACTGGATAAGGAAGTACAGCACCAGCGCGAGGACCGCAACCTCAATGAGGTCGCGCAGGAACGACTTGTTCTTGGGGGGCGCGGGGAGGTCGGCCGCGGGCTCGTAGAGACTCGTCATCGCGGCGGCGTGGCGAGTCGGGGGACGCGAGTCCCCAGGCGGCGGGGCATCAGCGGATTATATTGACCCGCCATCGGCGGTCCCGGTTCCACTCATGAGCCGGCCGCCGAGGGGGATGCGGTAGTCGGCGCACATCTCCCGGAAGCGGCCCGCGGCGTGGCCGTCGACCCGTTCGAGGTGGGGCTCCAGCAGGGGGACCAGCACGTCCCGCAGGTATGCACCCCGCGCCATCCACTGGTAGTAGCTGCGGCCGCCGTGGTGGTACGGGCCGTAGAGGCGCCCGCCGGGGAAGGCCTCCGTAAGCCAGAGGAACAGGCGCTCGTGGCGAGTGTGCATGCGCAGGGTGACCTGCGGCTGGCGGCCGTCGCCGCCGAAGTGGCCCTCGCCCACGAGGACGCCGATCAGGATGCCCAGGTCGATGGAGCCCGCGCCGCCACCGGCGGGACTGGGTTGTGTTTCACCGTACCGGTAGGGGCCGGGTTCGGGCGACGTTCTTGTTTCACCGTCCATATCCAAGGCCAAGTATCGCATGCCCTAAGCCAATAACGGCTGTTTCACCGTCATGAAACACGTGGAACCGCGCCCCGCCGGGGGCGGCGCCGGGGAGCTACTCGGGCCGGACGATGCGACGGTAGAGCGCGTCCAGCTCCTCGTCGGAGTGGAACTCCACCACCAGGCGGCCGCCGCGGCGCCGCCGTCGCAGGGTCACGGGGGCCTGGAGGGCGGTGCGGAAGTGGTCCTCGAGCTCGCGGGACTGCGCGTCAAGCTCGACCCGGCCGCGGCGTCGCCCCGGCCGCGGCGGCGCGGCGCTGCCGGCCTCGCGGGCCAGTGCCTCGGCCTCGCGCACGTTCATCTCGTCTCGCAGGACCCGACGCAGGGCGTCCTCCTGGGCGCCGGCGTCGAGGCCGGCCAGCGCCCTGGCGTGGCCCGCCGAGATCGCGCCGCTGAGCAGCGCCCCCTGGACCGCGGGGGCCAGCCCCAGCAGCCGCAGGCTGTTCGTGATGTGGGCCCGGGTCTTGCCGACCTGCCGCGCGACCGCCTCGTGCGTGAGGTTGAACTCCTCGAGCAGGCGGCGGTAGGCCTCCGCCTCCTCGAGGGCGTTGAGTTCGTCGCGCTGCACGTTCTCGATCAGCGACAGCGCCAGCGACACCTCGGCCTCCGGCGCTTCCCGGAGGGTCACGGGGACCTGCGTCAGCCCCGCCATCCTGGCCGCGCGCAGGCGACGCTCCCCCGCGATCAGCTGGTAGCCACCGGCGCCGCGGGCGACGAGCAGAGGCTGCAGGATCCCGTGCTGCCGGATCGAGTCGGCGAGCGCGCCCAGCTCGGCGTCCGAGAACCGCTGTCGTGGCTGCTGCGGGTTCGGCTGGACCAGGTCGATGGGCAGGCTGGCGATGCCGCTGGGCGCCGCCTCCACCGCGCCGGCGCCCGGGATCAGGGCATCGAGGCCACGGCCGAGGCCCCGGCGCTTAGCCATCGGCGCCGGTCGGGGGTGTCGCCGAAGGGGTGGCGGGCTCGATGGCGCCGTCCCAGGCCTCCGCCGGCCCCGACGGGGCCTCGGTTGCGGCCGCCTCCGCCTGGTATGCCGAGAGTGGCGGCGCGGCCGGGAGGCCCTCGCTGCGCTCGATCAGCTCGCGGCTCAGCTCGGCGTAGGCCTGGCCGCCCTTCGACCCGGGGTCGTACTGGGCGATGCTCAGGCCGTAGCTGGGGGCCTCGCTGAGGCGCACGTTGCGGGGAATGACGGTGCGGTAGATCACGTCAGGGTATCGCTTCCGCACCTCCTCCACCACCTGGCTGCTGAGCGTGGTCCTGGCGTCGAACAAAGTCATCACGATGCCGTTGAGGGCCAGGTCGGGGTTCGACTGGCGTCGCACCAGGTCGAGGGTGTATGTGAGGTGGCCGAGCCCCTCGAGGGCGTAGAACTCGCATTGGATCGGCACCAGCAGGTGTCGCGCCGCGACCAGCGCGTTGAGCGTGAGCAGGCCGAGCGAGGGCGGGCAGTCGATCACCACGTACTCGTACTCGTCGGCGACCGCCTCCAGCGCGTACAGCAGGCGGCGCTCCCGCATCGGCATGTCGATCAGCTCGATCTCGGCACCGGCCAGGGCGATGTCCGAGGGCATGACGTCGAGCCCGGGGGCGGAGGAGGCGCTGATCGCCTCCCGCGCCGGCCTGCCCTCGACGACGACGTTATAGGTGGATGTCCGCGCCGGGTCCCGGGCCAGGCCCAGCCCGCTCGTGGCGTTGCCCTGGGGGTCGATGTCAACCAGCAGGACGCGGCGACCCGCGCCCGCCACGCAGGCGGCCACGTTCACCGCCGTGGTGCTCTTGCCGACCCCGCCCTTCTGGTTGGCGACCGCGAATACCAGGGCCACGTCAGCGCCCCAGGTACCAGACGGCGGCGACCAGCAGGACCCCGTCGTACACGGTGTGGGCAATGATCGCGCCGGTGGTGCCGGCGCGGTTGCGGAGCCAGCCGAGCACCATCCCCAGGATGAAGATCTCCAGGGTTGCCAGCGTCAGGGCGTACTGCGCGTGCAGGGCCGCGAAAAGGAGCGCGGCAAGGACGATCCCGAAGGGCGGCGTCAGCGCTCCGCGGAAGAGCAGCTCCTCGCCGATACCGGCCGCCAGGGCCAGCGCGATCGCGCCGCCATAGCCATTGAGCTGGTCGAGGATCAGCTTGCTGGTGATCTCGTTGATCGCCCTGGAGTCGGCCGGCGTCAGCGCGGTCATCATGTTGTCCCAGGCCGTGCCGAAGGCGATCAGGGCCAGGCCGACCCCCACCGACGCCGCCACCCATCGCCAGCCGGGCCACACCAGCCCGAGGCGGATGCGGGTCTCGTTGAGGCCGCGCCGGGCGACCAGGCCGACCCCGATGAAGGCGATCAGCACCATTGGCACCTGGAGGATGAGCACGCTGATCAGCAGCGACGACTGCTCCGCGGTCGCGTCGGCCTTGAGCTGGTCGGCCGAGGCCTGGTTCGAGAGCAGCGTGAGCAGGACCATCCAGTAGAGCCCGAGGGAGACCGCGTGGACCGCCGAGTCCGGCCGGAAGCGGCGCAGCAGGCGACCGGCGGCTCGGCGCACGGGGGCCAGGAGCAGGACGAGGGTCCCCACCCCGGCGACGACCTCGAGCCCGAAAGCGACCAGGAGACGCTGGGGGTCCGCGTCGGCGCCAAAGGCCGCCGCACCGGATACGAGCAGCCGGAGGATGTTCGCCAGCGAGACGAGCACGAGCAGCCCCGCCGGTCCCGCCAGCATGGCGTACGCCGCGATCCGCCAGCCCCTGGCCCGCTCGCCAAGGTGCGCGAAGAACAGCACCAGGCCAAGGAACGTGAACGCCGCGACGGACGTCAGGATCTCATTCAGCTCCGCGTTCGTGAGGAGCAGGTGCAAGGTCGTCAGGAGCGCGGCCCGGCGCGACGCATCCTCTACATTCTGCCTCTCCGCCCGAAGTGGGCGTCGCCACCGTCGATTCGTATTGGGATAAGGGGGTGTTTCACCGTATGTATGACGTTGCCCCGGGGCTATCATTGGCTGGCGATGGCCACGGGGAAACGACTCACGTCCTCGCGCGCGGCGGCTGAGATCGAGGCCGCCATGCGCCGCCAGGCCGAGAACCACGCCCGCCTCAGCGCCGCTGATGAGGCCCGCCTCCTCGAGCGGGCCGACCCGGAGGCCGCAACCAGCCTCGTCGAGCACAACCTCGACCTGGTGGTGGACCAGGCCGAGCGCCACCGCGACCGGGGCCTGACCTTCGCCGACCTGTACCAGGAGGGTGCCGTCGGCCTGCTGGACGCGGTTTCGGCCTACCAGGGCCAGGGCGACTTCCGCGGCTTCGCCAGCCTCCACATCGGCCTCCAGATGGACTCCCTGGTCGAGGCTGAGGCGGAGGCGCGCCGCGAGGCCGAGCGCTATGTCAGCGACTCGCGGGCGCTCGACCTCGCCACGGCGGCGTTCCGCCAGCAGAACCGCCGCCCCCCAAGCGAGCCGGAGATCGCCGCGCTGCTCGACTGGGACGTCGACCACCTGCGGAGAGTCTCCGATGTGCTCCAGCGCGCCCGCGAGGAGTCCGACGCCGCCCTGATCGACTTCCTCGACGAGAACGACAGCGACGAGCTCGGCATCGACTTCCCGGGGGGTGAGTCCGAGGACCATCGACGCCGTCCCGCCGGCGCGGGCCCCGACGATTAGCGCCCCGGCCGGCGCCGCCGTGCGCACCCCGCTGTACGACCGCCATGTCGCCGCCGGCGCCCAGGTGGTGGAGTTCGGGGGCTGGTCGATGCCGTTGCAGTACACCTCGATGCGCGTCGAGCACCAGGCCGTGCGGGAACGGGTGGGCCTCTTCGACGTCTCCCACATGGGCGAGTTCCGCCTCCGCGGGCCGCGCGCCCAGGAGGTGGTCGACCGCGTGGTCAGCAACCGTGTCGACGACCTCGCCACCGGCCAGGCGCGCTACAACATCCTCTGCGCCGAGGATGGGGGCGTTATCGACGACGCCCTGGTCTACCGCCACGGCGAGGAGGAGTTCGTGGTGGTGGTCAACGCCGGCCCGCGACCGGACGACCTGCGCCACTTCACCGATGTCGCGGCGGGGGACTGCCCCGTCGAGGACCTGACGATGGACATTGCGCTGGTCGCGGTCCAGGGCCCCCGGGCCCTCGAGGTACTCCGCCCGCTGGCCTCTATCGACCTCGACGCGGTGGCCTACTACCACTTCGCCGACGGCCGGCTGGGAGACCTCGAGGCGGGCTTCAGTCGCACCGGCTACACCGGCGAGGACGGCTTCGAGCTGTTCCTGCGGTCGGACGACGCGGTCGCCGCCTGGGACATGCTGCTGGAGCACGGCGCCGCTGCCGGGGTGCAGCCCTGCGGCCTGGGGGCCCGCGACACCCTCCGCCTGGAGGCGGCGATGCGCCTCTCCGGCCAGGACATCGATCGCTCCACCAACCCCCTCGAGGCCGGTCTCGGGTGGGCCGTCAAGCTCGACAAGGGCGACTTCGTCGGCCGCGACGCGCTCCGCGCCATCAAGGAGTCCGGGCTGCGGCGCCGCTTCGTCGGCCTGGAGCTCGACGGACGGGCAATCGCCCGCCATGGCTACCGCATCCTCGACGCCGGCAACCCGGTTGGCGAGGTAACGTCCGGCACCTTTTCCTTTACGCTCGGCAGGGCCGTGGCGATGGGCTACGTGGACGCCGCCAGCTTCGACAGCGAGAGCCTCGCAGTCGAGGTCCGCGGGGAGACCGTGCCGGCGCGGCGGGTGGCCCTTCCGTTCTACAAGCGACCGCAGACGCAGGAGGCGAAGAGTTGATATCGATGGGTGAGAGGCGATGACCGACCGCGCCGCGTATCGCTTCACCAGGACGCACGAGTGGATCAGCCAGGACACCGGCGTTACCCGCGTCGGCATCACCGACTACGCCCAGGGCCAGCTGGGAGACGTGATCTACGTGGAGCTGCCCCGGGTCGGCTCCGAGGTCACCGCCGGCGGTAAGTTCGGCGTCATCGAGTCGGTCAAGGCCGCCTCCGACCTCTACTCACCGGTGAGCGGTAAGGTCGTGGAGGTGAACGGGGCCATCGCCGGGCAGCCTGAGATCGTCAACCAGGAGCCGTACGACGGCGGCTGGATGATGGCGGTGGAGCTGGCCGGCGCGGCGTCGGGGGAGCTTCTCGACGAGGCCGCGTACACCGCGTTCGTGGAAGGTCTCTGATGGACTGCCTGGACTGGAAGGTGACCCCCTGGACGGCCGTCCGGTGGCGCCCCGCCAGGTGGGGCGCGGTGATCCCGGCGCCCGCCGGGTGGACGCTCGCCTCCATGCCCTGCGACTGGCCCGTGGAGCGACCCCGGACGGGGATGGGCGTCCGGACCGGCGTGGGGG
>JAXDLV010000210.1:0-16800 GCA_034666445.1 Chloroflexota bacterium
GTGCAGGACGCCGTCCGCCGCGTGGTGCCCAGCGAGGTGGTCGTCCAGACGACCTGAACCGTCCGGGAAGTCGCCGGCGCGGTAGGATCGCCGCGCGCCCCTGGGCAGGGAGGCCCGGGGCGGTACCGGCGTTTCGGGAGGCCACTTCAGGGAATGAGTCTGCGTTCTCAACGCGCGCTGCTGGCATTGCTGTTGGCGCTGGGCGGCGTGCTGCCCGCGCTGCCGGCGGGCGCCGACAGCCTGGCCGCGCTGCGAACCCGGCGGGCCGCGCTGCAGGCCCAGGTGGGGGCGCTGGGCGCGGAGCAGGAGGCGGCCTTCGAGCAGCTGCAGCTGGTCCAGGACCGGCTGGCTGACCTCCGCCGGCAGGTGGCCCACAACCAGGCCGACCTGGCGGCGCTGGAGCGGCGCCGCGGCGAGCTGGAGGCGCAGATCGCGGAGGCCCGCCGCCAGGCGGGGCTGGATCGCCGGGCGCTCGGCGATGTCGTCCGCCAGCAGTACAAGGCCCGCGAGCAGCTGAACCCGGTCCAGGTGTTGTTCAGCTCGGGCACTCTCAGCGAGGCGGTCAACCGCATCGTCGCGGCGCGCTATCTCAGCGACCGGGCGCACGACCTGATCGTGGAGCTGCGCGGGGTCGAGGCCTCGCTGGCGAACGAGACCGACGACCTGGTCCAGCACCAGGAGGAGGTCGAGCAGCTGCAGGGCGAGCTGGCTGGCCGGCGCGCGTCCCTGCAGTCGGTGGCGGCCGACTACCAGTCCCGGATCGACGGGCTGAACTCCTCGTCCGCCGACCTGCTGGCCCAGGTCAAGCGCCTCGACGCCCAGATCGCGGCAGCGACCTCCCCACCTGCGGGCGGCTCGGGGTACAGCAAGGAGCAGGTCAAGCAGATAATCCGCGACGCCGCCGCGAGGTGGGGCGTCGACAGCGACAGGCTGGTGCGCGTCGCCGGCTGTGAATCAGGCTGGAACCCGCGCGCCTACGACCCTGGCTCAGGCGCCAGCGGCCTCTTCCAGTTCATGCCCGGCACCTTCTATGGCAACGGCGGCCACGACATCTGGGACCCATACGACCAGTCCGACATCGCCGCCAAGATGTTCAGCCAGGGCCGCGGCAGCGCCTGGAGCTGCCAGTAGCGTTACCCGTGGGTCAGGGGGCGGTGTAGGTATACCTCGCCGCCGGATTCGGCTCTGACGAGAAGTTGCTGTACTTCATGGTGACGACGACATCCACGATGCCTTCCGAGCCTGCTGGTACGACCGCGGTAAGCGTCCTGTCGTCCTGCACCACGACCGATGTGGCAGCCACCCCGCCAAAACTCACACTGGCGACTCGAGCCTCCCAGGAGCCGTCAAAGAACCCGATGCCACGAATCGTGACGGTCTGACCGCCAGCGGCGCTCCCCGAGCTTGGGGTCAGACCACTGACCACCGGCTCGTATCTCCAGTAGGTGCCTGCGGTGCTGACGTAGTTGCCGTCGTCGAGGTAGATCCCGAACCATGCGAGGGACCCCGTGCTCGGCGCTCGGGCTGGCATATTGTGGAAGTCGATCTCGGTGTCGGAAACGACCTCGTATGTCGCCGGGTCCGCCAGGGCGTTTCCGACCCAGATCCGCTTGATCCTGGACACAGTGTCGCCCGCAAAGAACCCGCTCCCCGTCATGACAACCTGCTGTACCCCGGCGTGGAAACCGCCGCTGATCGGGCCGTGCGACTCGGACAGCCCGGTTACGACAGGCCGTTGGTACCCGACGAAGACATTGCTGCCGTCGGCCGCCGGCTCTGAGGGTGAGGATCCCGCACCTGTCGTGACGCTCACCACGTACGCTCCGGCCCCGGGGAGGTCCGGCACCTTCTGGAGGTCAATCTGGTCGTCCGACACGACGGTGACGTCGCTTGCGGTCACATTCCCAAAACGCACGGTCACCGGTCCTGCCTGGAATGCGTGACCCCGGATGACCGGACGCGTGGATCCATACCCATCGGTCGGACCGCGCGTCGGCGAGATGCTGGTCAGGGATGGTGGCGGAGGCGTCGCGTAGGTGTATTCGGCACCGGGGGCCGCCGGTGATTCCGCGTTGTGTCTCGTGGTTACGGACACCGGCACGGTGCCGGGGGTTCCCGGCGGCACGGTCACATCGACATGGCCGTCGTCGATCACCTTGTACGCCCAGGGCACCGATTGGCCGCCGAAGCGCACCTGCGACACCCCAATCGGATAGGGGCCGTCCGAGAAGCCACGCCCGGTGATTCGCACCTTGACCTGCCCGTTGGTCCAGCCGGTGTTGGGAGTGAGGCTGGTCACGATCGGCGTATAGGTCCAGGACGCCTGACTCCAGCTCCATGTCTTTCCCCGAATCGTCTTCACGGTGACATAGGCAACGATCTGGTCGGTGGCGTCCTTGGGCGGGATGTCATAGATCTCGATCGACGTGTCCGAGACCACCCGGTAAGAGGATGGGTCCAGCGTGTGGCTCCCGAAGAAGAGCTTGTCGATCCCTGATGAGCTGCCCCCCTGGAAAAACCCCTGGCCGGTGACCACAACCGGCCACTGACCACTGGGGATGCCGCCCGTGACGCTGCCGTACTGCGAGCTCAGGCCGCGGAGGTACACGGCAGGGATCCTGGTAAAGGTGTTGCTGCTGCCCGTCGATGGATCCAGGATCGAGTCGCCCTCGGAGGTGGTGACGACGACCGGTACCGACCCGGCGCTCCCGGGAGCCACGAAGACATCGATCTCGGTATCCGAAACCACGGTGAACCACCCCGGATAAACGATCGAGTCACCGAAGCGCACCGACGGTGGATTCTTGCCCTTCTTGAAGGCGGTTCCACGCACGACCACCCGGTCGTCGCCTGAGCCGATCTCGCCGTTGGTGTAGCCGAAGTTCGGGCTGACGCTGGTGACCGTCGGCGGCTCCGGGTACGCGAAGGAGATCGAGTCCTCGGCCTCGGTCTGGCCCAGGTGGTTCGAAGCGCGGACCGGCACCGTAAGGGGCCCCGGCTGGAGCTGGTGAGGAGCGGGCACCGTCAGGGTAGACCCGGTGACACTGGTGGGCAGGGCCGGCACGTCCCCGAAGGACACGCTGCTGACGTCCGATAGGCACCCCTGAAGCTGGACATCCGTTCCCGTGGGACCGCGACCGGGTGCAATTGACGTGATCGTCGGAGGGGTCGCGGCGTACCGGTACTTGTCGACGGGCGTGGCAGCCGATGTTCCCTGCGACGTCCTGACCTGCACATGCACCGCGCCGCCCGGCGTGAGAGCCACGCCCGGGACGGCGTTTACGCGCAGGTGCTTGGGGGTGATGAACTGGATCGCGGCGGGCGGGACCACCTGGTCGCCGACCAGGACCTCGGGCAGCTGGGCGCCGAACCCGTTGCCCTGGATCTCAAGTGGGGTGCCGCCGCAACTCGGGCCGCCTGTGGGGCTGATCGCTGTTACCACGGGGACCAGCAGCCCGGCGTCCGCGGGTGCCGGCCGGCCCAGGACGAACAGGCAGAGCGCCGTCCCCGCAACGCCCAGCGCGAGGAGCAGTCTGAGATTACGTACAGGGAGACTGATGGTCACCTCCCGCCTAGAAATTCGCATCGCCGAGGAGTCTGACGTGGCAGGCGCGCGCTACCTGTGGCGTGTTACGCGATCGGCACCTGGGCCAACGCCGGCGGCGGCCGCCCGCGCGGCTATCTAGACGGGCTGCGGCTCGCGGACCTCCTCCGGCTTGGCCGTGGCGTACATCGCCTCGATCTCGCCGGCGTAGCGCTCGTGGACCACGCGGCGCTTGAGCTTCAGCGTCGGCGTCAGCTCGTCGGACTCCGCTGTCCACTCGACCGGCAGGATCGTGAACCTGCGGATCGACTCCACCTGGGCGACGTGGGTGTTGCAGTCGTCGACGGCCTCCTGGACCGCCGCCAACACCTCGGGGCGAGCGGCCAGGTCGGCCAGCGATGAGTACTCGACGCCGTGCGCCTTGGCCCAGCCCGGGGCGGCCTCCGCGTCGAGCACGACCAGCGCGCTGACGTACGGCCGCCGGTCGCCGATCGCGCAGGCTTGGCCCACCAGCGGGTGCTGCTTGAGCAGGTTCTCGAGGTTGGCCGGGGAGATGTTCTTGCCCCCGGCAGTGATGATCAGCTCCTTCTTGCGATCGATGATGCTGACGTAGCCGTCGTCATCGATCGTGCCGATATCGCCGGTGTGCAGCCAGCCGTCGGCGTCGAAGGTCTCGGCGGTGGCGTCGGGCTGCTTGTAGTAACCCTGGGCGACGTTGCCGCCCCGGACCAGGATCTCGCCGTCGTCGGCCAGCATCACCTCGCAGCCGAAGTCGGCCATGCCCACGGTGCCGTTGCGGGGGCGCGTGAGGTCGGGCGCGAAGGTCGCCCCCACGGTCGTCTCCGTCATGCCCCAGCCCTCGACCAGCGGCAGCTCCAGCGCCTGGAAGAACTCGATGACCTCGACGCTGATCGGGGCCGCCCCGGTGATCGCCACCTCGCACTCGTCGAGGCCCACCTTGCCCAGCAGCGCCCGCCAGACCGGGCGGCAGGCCTCCGCCTTCGCCGCCAGCTCCGCCGGCGGCTCGGTGCCGGCCTGCCTGTGCCGGACCAGCTCGCGCCCCACGGCGATCGCCCCCTGAGTGCCGGCCCGGCGGGCCTCGTCGGGCTCCGCGCCGATGCCCGCGTTGAGCGCGGAGTGCAGCTTCTCCCACACGCGCGGCACGCCGATCATGTCGTTGGGCTTGATCTCCGCCGCGTACGCGAAGAGGTTGGCCGGGTCGGGACAGAAGTAGGTGTCGGCGCCGAAGTACAGCCCGTACCAGTGGCCGACGTGGCGCTCGAAGGCGTGCGCGAACGGCAGGTATGAGAGGTGGCGTGAGCCGGCGGGGCGGGGGAGCCAGGTCATCGTGCTCTCGCACATCCAGAGCACCTGGTGGTGGCTGTCCATCACGCCCTTGGGCGGCCCGGTGGTGCCTGAGGTGTAGATCAGGGTCGCCAGGTCGTCGGGCTTGACGGCGGCGGCGTTGCGCTCGAATGCTTCGGGGTCGCGCTCGTGCTCCTCCGCGCCCATTCGGCGCAGGTCGTCCCAGCTGGTGAGGTGGCCCAGCGCGTCGTCGGGCTCCATCATGATCATCGCCTGCACCTTCGGCAGCTCCCTGCGCACGGCGTGGAAGCGGGCCAGGAAGCCGGCGTCCTCGACGATCGCGTAGGTGGCCTCGCAGTGACTCGTGATGTACTGGATCTGCTCGGGCGCCAGCGTGTTGTAGAGGCTGACCGGCGTGCCGCCGGCGTGGATCACGGCGAGGTCAGCGATGAGGTGCTCGGGGCGGTTGCGGGCCTGGATGACGACGAAGTCGCCGGGCTTCATCCCCAGCTTGCGCAGCCCCAGCGAGACGTCGCGGACCTGGTCGCGGTACTGGTTCCAGCTGAGGTGCTGCCAGCCGTCCGCGGTGCGCCAGCTCAGCGCGTTGTCGTCGCCGAGCTTAGCCACCGTGTCGCGGAAGACATCGACCAGCGTCCTCCCGGCGATCACCTCCTCGATCTGGGCCCGCTC
Organism: Chloroflexota bacterium; assembly: GCA_034666445.1. Classification (GTDB taxonomy): domain Bacteria; phylum Chloroflexota; class Dormibacteria; order DASZGP01; family DASZGP01; genus JAXDLV01. Next base: position 5,540 of record JAXDLV010000210.1, read on the forward strand.
CGCCGCAACGTCTCTAGCCATCTCGTCCTCCACGCCGGCCCCGCGACCGGCCATCTCGCGAGTCCCCACTGTACTCCCGCCGCGAGAAGGCAGCGGGCAAAAGAAAAGGCCCGGGCTGACGCCCGGGCCCTCTCAGGATCTGGCCTCTATCCGTGGACGCAGGGACGCGGGGTCTGCGGGGTTGGGATGTTGCTCGCAGACGAAATTTGCTGCGAGATAACGACCCCACCCTTGAACACCGCGTGGGCCCTGATGCACAGCGTCAGCTGCGGGTCCTGGGCGGCCTTCTTGACCGGCCCCACTCCCACCGCGTCGGCCTTGCTGTTCACGATCGCCGCCGACTTGTAGCCGTCGTAGATCTCCAGGTAGCAGGCATCGATGACGGTCGACACCGCCGACTTCGGCGGCACCGCGACGGCGTGACACTCGAACTCGCCGTCCCACTTGCCATTCACGCCGAGGAAGTCGAACGACCCGTCGACGATCAGCTGGTTGTTGCCATCGACGGCCACCTGCTGGGTGTTGGCGTGCAGGGTATCCGCGTCGGTTGCGGCCACCGGGCCGGCCGAGGCGATGACAGATGCGCCGATCGCACACGCGACGGCAAGGAATCTACGTGAAATCCCCACTGGTTACCTCCAAGATCACTCTGAATTGAACCGGGTATGCGCCGCCCTACTCAGGAGAGGCCTGGATGGGGATGCTGATGTGCCGCCCGAATCCCCCCGGTCGCTTTGAACGGGAGTAAAGCACTGTCCGGGCGCGGAGTCAACACAAATTTGTTAGGTCGGTTGACCAACCTTTGATCGCATGCGTAAGCCGTCGACGGATAATCCTTCCTTCCATCTCAGCAAGGAGGGCGCCCCATGACCCTGGACCCCGTCGTCGAGGCCGAGAAATACCGCAACCTGCTGCTCGAGCTGGCGGGGGAGGACGACCCGTCGGACACCATGCTGAGCCTGCCCGGCGAGGTCCGCCGCATCGTCGCCGAGGCCGGCGCCGACCTGCGGACGCGCCCCGCGGAGGGCGAGTGGTCAGTGCTCGAGCTGCTCGGCCACCTGGTCGACGGTGAGATGGTCGTCGGCGTCCGGCTGCGCTGGACCCTGGCCGACACCGACCCGAGGCTCGAGGGCTACGACCAGGACCACTGGGTCACCGCCCAGGCCTACAACGACGCCGACCCCGAGGACCTGCTGCGGGTCCTGGAGGCGCTGCGCCCGCTGAACGTCGCCCTCTTCCGGGCTGCCAGCTCGACGGACCGCGCCCGCGTCGGGCTCCACGCGGAGCGGGGCGAGGAGAGCCTCGAGACCACGTACCGGATGCTGGCCGGCCACGACCGCTTCCACCTGGACCAGATGCGCGACACCCTGGAGCAGGTCCGCTCGAGCGCCCGATAGGCTCTGCCCATGGCTGAGACCGCCCCATCCAGCGACCGCGTGCGCGTGCGCCGCCATGCCGAGCGCGGCCGCTACGACGCCGAGACGATCAACGCCATCCTCGACGAGGCGCTGCTGTGCCACCTGGGCGTGGTGGTGGACAGCGTGCCCCACGTCATCCCGACGATGTACGCGCGCGTCGGTGAGGTGGTCTACGTCCACGGCGCGCTCGCCAACCGGGCAATGATCGCGCTGCGCAAGGGCTCGCCACTCAGCCTGGTGGTCACGCTGCTCGACGGGCTGGTGATGGCGCGCTCGGCGTTCAACCACTCCATGAACTACCGGTCGGTCGTGGTGGTGGGCACGGCCACTGAGGTTGTCGACCACGACGAGAAGCTGGCCGCCATGCAGGCGCTCCTGGACCACGTCGCGCCGGGGCGGTGGGCGGAGACGCGCCATCCGAACCCGGTGGAGCTGCAGACCACCGTCATCTTCGCGGTGCCGCTGACGGAGGCTTCGGCCAAGGTCCGCGTGGGCGGCCCCATCGACAACCCGGAGGACATTGACAGCGCGTTCTGGGCCGGGGTCGTACCCCTCCGGCTGGAGTCCGCCGCCCCCATCCCCGCCGTGGACATGCCCCGGCCGGTGGATCCCCCCGCGTATGTCCGCGGCTACCGCCGCGGCGCCAAGGAAGGAGAGCAAGAGACGTGAAGATCGGAGTATTCGGGACCGGGACCGTCGGCAAGGCGCTGGGCGGAAAGCTGCTGGCCGTCGGCCACGAGGTGATGCTGGGGTCGCGCAGCGCGGACAACCCCGAGGCCAACGCCTGGGCCGCCGAGGCCGGCGCGACGGTGGGCACATTCGCCGACGCGGCCCGCTTTGGTGAGCTGCTACTGGTCGCCACCGCGGGCGCGGCTGTCCTGGACGCACTGGGGTCGTGCGACGCCGGCGACATCAACGGCAAGGTGGTGGTCGATGTCACCAACCCCCTCGACTTCTCGGCCGGCTTTCCGCCGAGCCTCAGCATCGTCAACACCGACAGCCAGGCCGAGCAGGTGCAGGCCGCCTACCCGGAGGCGAAGGTGGTCAAGACCTTCAACACCATCTCCGCGGTGGTGATGGTGGACCCGGCGTCGGTGCCCGGCCACCACACGATCTTCCACAGCGGCAATGACGCGGAGGCCAAGGCGACAGTGGCCGCGCTGCAGCAGTCGTTCGGCTGGCCGGCGGAGGACATCATGGACCTCGGCGACATCACCACCGCGCGCGGCGCAGAGATGTACCTGCCCCTTTGGCTGCGGATGTTTGGGGTGGTGGGCACGCCTTTCTTCAACATCAACGTCGTGCGCGGGTAATCGCGGTGGCCAACCGCGACCTGCTGACCGCCGAGGAGATCGCGCCGCGCATGGCCCAGCTCAACGGCTGGAAGGTCGAGGGCAAGGAGCTGGTGCGCAGGTTTGATTTCCGCGACTTCCTGGGGCCCGTCGGCTTCGTCAACCGCATCGCGGCGGTGGCGGAGGAGATGAACCACCACCCCGACCTCGAGGTTGGCTGGGGCAGGGTGGTCGTCCGGCTGAGCACCCACTCGTCCAACGGCCTGACGGCGCTGGACTTCGCCCTTGCCACCGCCATCGACGGCGTTGCCGACGTCTGAGCCCTGGCGGCGACCGCCGCGACCGCCCGCGGATGACGTCGAGCAGGTCTCCGAGGACGAGGCCCGCGCCCGGGCGCGGGAGCTCTTCGAGCAGCGCGTGCCGAGCCACAAACGCTGGAAGCTGACCGAGACCCGGGAGGGCAAGTTCCAGACGCGGATCGGGAGCTACAGGGGCTGGTTCGTGACCTTCAAGCGCCGCCCCGACAAGGGCGAGGAGCGCGACTGGCGAACCACCGACGGCATCGGCGTGTTCGTCCACGGCGACACCGGCAAGGCGGAGATGGTGCGGTAGCTAGGCGACCGCCCGGCTGAAGGAGCGCCCGGCCAGCGCGATTGCCAGCACCGCCAGGATCCCCATGATCACCAGCGACTTCACGATGTCGGGGTTGCCCATGTCGTTGTTGAAGACCGCCCGGGCGGCGGTGACGGCGTAGGACAGCGGGTTCACGTCGGCGATGCGCTTCAGCCAGTCGGGCGCCAGGCTGAGCGGGAGCAGCACCCCGGACAGCAGCAGCAGCGGCAGCGACGAGGTGAAGATCAGCGGCGCGTAAGAATCCTCGCTGCGCAGCCAGAGCGCCAGCGAGTACGCGATCGACGAGATCGTCAGCCCGATCAGCGCGACCAGGCCCAGCGCGATGACCAGTCCGAGCGGGTCGACCTTGAGCCCGAACGGGATTCCGAGTACGACCAGGATGAAGGACTGGATGACCAGCGTGAGGATGTCGCGGAGGCCGCGGCCGAGCAGCAGCGCGAAGCGGCTGACGGGGGTGACGCGCATGCGCTCGATCACGCCGTTGCGCAGCTCCGCAATCAGGCTGAAGCCGACGCCCGCGGCGCCAAACAGCCCGAGCTGGATCAGCAGCCCTGGGACGAAGACGTTGTAGGCGCCGCCCGACGGGAAGCCCGGCATCTTGGCCAGTGACTCCAGCAGCGGCGCGAAGAGCAGCAGGTAGAGCAGTGGCTGGAGCACGCCGATAACGATCCAGGTGGGGTTGCCCAGGAGGATCTGGATGTAGCGGACAAAGATGATCCAGGTGTCGCGGAGCAGCTTCATGCGGCCTCCTCATCGCGCAGGGCGCGGCCCGTCTGGCGCAGGAAGACGTCATCAAGGCTCGGCCGCGACAGCGAGATCGTGCGCAGCTCGAGCTTGGCGCCCTCCAGCAGCCGCAGGATCTGGGGCATCGCAGCCTCGCCGTTCTCGACGTACAGCCGGACGACGCCGTCCTCGAGGCTCGCCTCGCGGACCCACTTCTGCTTCTCCAGTGCCTTGAGCGCGGCCGGCTCCCTGTCGCCCGTGACGCCGAGCGTGATGACGTCGCCGGCCACCTGCCGCTTCAGCTCCTCGGGCGTGCCCTCGGCCACGATCTTGCCGTGGTCGATGATCGCCAGCCGGTCGCAGAGGGCATCGGCCTCCTCGAGGTAGTGCGTCGTCAGGAAGACCGTGGTGCCGCGGTCGCGAAGCTTGCGGATCTCCTCCCACAGGCGGACGCGGCTCTGGGGGTCGAGGCCGGTGGTGGGCTCGTCGAGGAAGAGCAGCTGAGGCTCGTGGATCAGCCCCAGCGCGATGTGCAGGCGCTGCTTCTGGCCCCCGGAATACGTGCCCACCTTGCGGTCGGCGGCGTCCGTCAGCTCCAGCATCTCGAACAGCCGGGTGGCGCGCTCGCTGGCGTCGGCGTGGCTCATGCCGTAGAGGCGGCCCTGGAGGACCAGCTCGCGGCGGCCGCTGACCTCGGGGTCGCTGCCGCCGGCCTGGCCGACGTAGCCGATCCGCTCGCGCACCAGCTTCTGCTCCTTGAGCAGGTCCGCGCCGGCCACCGTCGCCTCGCCGCTGGTGGGGGGCAGGAGGGTGGCGAGCATCCGCAGGGTGGTGGTCTTGCCGGCGCCGTTGGGACCGAGGAAGCCGAAGATCTCGCCCCGGTTTACGCGCAGGTCGACCCCGGCAACCGCCTCGACCTCGCCCCTGCGGGACTTGAAGACCCGCCGCAGGCCGCGCACCTCGAGGACAGGCTGACCCGCGGCGGCGTCGATCGGGGCTTCCGGCTCGCTCATCCCTGGCTGTAACTCCTTCGCTGGTCTTCGCCTTCCAGCGAGGCGAGCCCTAGAGGATACCGGCGAACAGGTCGGTCTCCGGGACGGGCGTGCCGGTTCGGTCGAGGCGACGCACGAACCACTCGTGGCTGAACGCCGCCCGCAGCAGCTCGGGCTCCAGCTGGAGGAAATCGAAGTTGGCCATCTGGCTGGCGTGGGCGTAGATCGCCGCCCGCTTCGCCTCCCACGCGGGGGAGACGTCGACTGTGGTGGTGATCAGCTCGTCGGGGGTGCCAAACAACGGGTCGTCGTCCGGTGGCGGCTCCTGGCCGGCCTGCTTGGCCATCTCCGCCCAGGCCTCGACCATCGACCGGGGAAAGGCGATCTCGTAGATCTTCTGCGGGATCCCGGTCCGCTCCGCCGCGGCGATGGTGGCGCGGTGGGCCTGGATGTGGTCGGGGTGGCCGTAGAGACCGTGGTCGTCGTAGGTGACCACGACCTCCGGCCGGTGCTTCTCCATCAGGGCGGCGACGCGGTCCACGGCCTGCTCCAGCGGCGTCTGCCAGAAGCTCCCGGGCGCCTCGTTCTGGGGCCAGCCCATCATCCCGGAGTCGCTGTAGCCCAGCAGCTCGAGGTCGTCGATGGCCAGGAAGCTCACCGCCCGGTCCAGCTCGCGCAGGCGCAGCTCGCGTGTGGCGACGGTGTCGTGGCCCTCCTTGTCCGGCTTCAGCCCGTCCGGCGAGTCGCCCATCTCCCCGTTGGTGCACGTCACCAGGACGGTGTGGATGCCCCGCTCGTGGGCCAGCGCGAGGACGCCGCCGGTCTGGATCCCCTCGTCGTCGGGGTGGGCGTGGACGGCCATCAGCGTGGGCATGCCAGAGTCTAAGATCTCGGCCATGGCGGTCACCCGTGACGAGGCGCTGGCGACCCTGCGCGAGGGGTCCGAGGCGATGGAGACGCTGCTGCACGGGCTCACTGAGAAGCAGCTGACACGGCGCGGCGCGATCGGCGGCGGCGAGTGGTCGGCGCGCGACCTGGTGGCCCACCTGGCGCTCTGGGAGGACCTCGCCCTGCGCGCGGTCGACGAGTGGCGGGCCGGGAAGATGCCCTACATCGAGACGCAGTTCCGCAGCGGCGACAGCGCGATCGACGAAATCAACGCCGAGTACGACCGCGCCACCGAGGCCCTCTCGCCGGCCGACGTCCGGCAGCGGGCCGCCGAGACCCACCAACGCCTCGTGGACACCATCGGCGCGATGTCAGACGCCGAGTGGGAGTCGAAGGCGCCCTACGAGGCCGACCGGCGGGGCCGGCTGGGCAGCCTGCTGGGCTCCATCACGGGGGCGCCGAAGCGGCCTTTCGGGCACGCGATCGGGCACCTGCCCGACCTCGAGGCCTACGTCCGGGGCCTGTAGCCGGCGCGAGGACGACGCCGCCGGCCAACGGCGACGAGCAGCACCGCGACAAGTCCCGCGGGGATCACCGCCAGTGGCCAGGGCGCCGTGGCGGTGGCGGTGTTGGGCAGGTCCGGGGGCGGCGGAACGTAGGTGTTGATGTTGCCCGCTGGCACCTCGCCGACGACCTGCAGCGTGAGCGAGGTCGGCTGCTCCGGCGTGTGCAGCACCACGTTGGTGGCGCGCTGAGGGTCGGGCAGCGCCCAGACCACGTTGGAGCTGCTCAGCACCAGACCGATGGAGTGGCCCGCCGCGAAGGTGTAGTCGTTGTCCAGGATCGGGACGCGGAACTCGTAGGGCTCCCCGGGGACCAGGTCGATCCCCGTCTCGAGGCCCTTGCGGTAGCGGGCGTTGCCGAAGCCGCGGTCGATGATCGTCCACCTGCCGCCCTCGTCGACGTCGGCCAGGTGCACCGAGTAATGCGTCGACGTCATGTCGCTGCGGGCCCAGATGTCGGCCTCGGGACGGCCCGCGATCCGGACCGGCTCCGCGAGGGGCGCCGTGCGGTAGGTCAGCCGGGACGGGTCCGACGCGTCGGGGTTCTGCAGCATCCGGTTCTCGCTCAGCGTCGGGTCGTCGAAGATCGACTCCTCGGCGTCGCCGGGGGGCAGCAGGTCGAGCGCGCCGCCGCCCGCCGCCGACGGGTGGGTGAACAGCTTCAGGTCACGGGTGCCGGGCGGGGGCCAGGCGACCTCGGTGTGCCACGTGCCGTCGTTGAACTGCACGTCGACCGGCGGCTCCTGGTCGATGCCCGAGTCGAGCCCCATCAGGTACTTGTCCCACCACGCCGTCATCTGCCGCTGCCACTCGTCGCCGTCACGGCTGCTGCCATCGGCATGGGGCCACTGTCCCAGCCAGAGCTTCTTCGGTCCTGACATCGCGGCCCACACCTGGGTGCCCTCCCAGGTGCGGACGTTGTTGTCCTGCACGCCGTGGACTATCCACGTGGGGATCCCGCTGGTCGCCTCCTGGTTGAGGTAGTCGCGGTCCTTCCAGTACTGGTCGTAGTCGGGCTGGGTGTTGTAGCCGTGCTGGTCCTGGGCCAGGCGGTCGCAGGGGCTGATGCGCTGGATGATGTTCATCGGGTTGCTGGGGTCCAGCGGCGGGATGATGCCGAACCCGTAGGTGAAGCCGGCCGGGGTGTCGATGCCCTCGTCAGAGGCGTGCTCGCTGTTGAGGAAGTAGCGGGTGCCGAGTTCGTACGCGTAGTCGTACCACTTGTTGATCGAGGCGATCGGCACCATCGCCTTGAGGTGCGGCGGGTGCTCGCGAGCGGCGGCGTTGGCGGTTGTGCCCTCGTATGACGTCCCCACCATCCCCACCGGCGCGCCGTCGGCTCCGCCGTTGGTCCACGGCTGGGCCGACAGCCACTCCACCAGGTCGTAGCCGTCGTGGCGCTCACCCTCGCCGCCGTAGTCGTAGCAGCCCTCTGAGTTGCGCGTGCCGCGGACGTCGACGATCGCCCGGGCGTAGCCCCGCGGCACGAACCACGCCGCCTGGGTATCGGGCAGGCTGGAGGTCGCCGGCAGCCCCGTGAAGGTGAGCAGGTTGTACGGGCTGAGCGTGAGGATCACCGGGATCTCGGTGCCCGGCGGGACGTCGGGGTACCAGATGTTGACCTCCAGCCGGACGCTGTCCCGCATCGGCACCATCACCGTCATGAACTGGTGGGTGTCGTACTGCGCGGTGGAATGCTGGGTGCCGGGGAGGCTGGGTTGCAGCGCGGGGCCGGCAAGCGCGCCCGCCGGGGGCGCGGGAGGTTTGGCAGCCGCGGCCGGCACCGCGGGGCCGGCGAGGGCGGCCGCCAATGGCGCCATCGCCAGCAGCGCCACGCGCAACCGCCTACTCAAGAGCACTCCCCGCCCGAGCATCGAGCCAACACTACTCGACGGGCGTCAGGCTAGGCCTCAGCGCACCTCCATCCACCACTCAGTAAAGGACGAGGCGCGGCCGTCGCCGGTGAGACGGATCACCCAGAGGTTGACGTAGGCGGGCGGGTCCTGGCCGGGGTAATCGGTCCAGCCCTGGACGAAGCCGAGGTCGCCGTCGATGCCGACGACCTCGTGGCGGAATGCGTGGTCGCCGGGCTCATCCCGTCGCTCCAGCCAGCCGTCCACGATGGCTGCCGCGCCACGCCACGGCTCGCGGAAGGGCGTGGTCAGGTACTCGGCGTCATCGGTAAAGAGAGCGGCGATCTCGTCGCGGTCGTTGGAATCCCAGGCCGCGACGTAGCGGGCGACCCAGGCGTCGAGGTCGGCTTTGGTCATGCCAGGCACGATACCGCGCGGCGCCCGCGGCTTACCCGACGATGCCCCGCCATCCCTTCGGTGGCTGGTCGATGACCTCGTCGATCAGCCCCCAGTCGGCTGCCTGGCGGGCGGTCAGCATCGCGCCTTTCCGCAGGGTCCCGGCCACCTCCTCGGGGTCTCGCCCCGTGTGCCGGGCGATGACCGTGGTGACCGCCTCGCGGAGGCGTGCCGCCTCCGCCAGGGCGGCCTCGGCGTCGAGCTCGGCGGTGTCGAGGTCACCGGTCGGGCGGCGGAGGATGAACCGCGCGTGGGGGAGCGCGGTGCGGTGCCCGGGCGCGCCGGAGGCGACCAGGATTATCGCCGCGGTCCCGGCGGCGCCCGCGCACAGGGTGTGCACCGGGGCGGTGACGAAGCGGGTCGTGTCGTATAGGGAAAGGGCGGCATCGGCTGAGCCGGAGTCGCAGTTCACATGGAGGTGGACCGGGGCGACGCCGTCATCGCGGTCGAGGAGCACCAGCCGGGCGGACAGGTCGGTGGCGGCATCGTGGTCGAGGCGGCCCACCACCAGGATGCGCTCTCGCATCAGCGCCTCGTCGAGGCCCGCGGGGCGGCCCAGCATGAAGCCCTCAGGGGGCTCGGTCATGGGCGCACGGTAGCACTACGCGGAGCGGCGGCGGACCGGCGGGCGGACCCGAGGCCCGCCCGTCAGCGCAGGGTCAGTGCGACGTCGCCCGGCTCCGGGTGCGCCGCTGGCCGAAGTGGCGGCTCTCCAGGGCTGCCACGACCCCGGCGAGGGCGAACAGCATCGCCACCACCACGAGGTAAGGCCCGAACGGCTGCAGCCCTAGGATGGTGTCCACGGATATCGCTCCCGGACCCGTGATCGCGAGCGCCAGGCAGGCGATGCCGTTGGTGAGGGGGAACTCGATGCCCCCCTTGGTGTTCCAGAAGCCGTTGGCCAGGTGGACCGTCAGGGCCGCCACCAGCATCGCGCCGAAGAGCATCGCCCCGGCGACCGGGGTCATGAAGCCTGCGGCCAGCGCCAGGCCGCCGAGGAACTCGGTCCCCGCCGCCGTCCAGGCCCAGAGCGAGGTGGGCCGCATGCGCATCTTCTCGACCATGCCGGTCCAGCCGTTCATGCCCTGGCCGCCGAACCAGCCGAACAGCTTCTGGCCGCCGTGCGCGGAGATCATGAGGCCGATGGCCACCCTCAGCACGAAAAGTCCAACGTCGAGCATCTCACTCCTCCTGCGGTATCATGAATGCTGATATCGGTTCTACCATTTTGGTCCCCCACGACGGGAGCGGTGGAACCGCTGGAAGGGAGGCGGCCGATGAGGAAGTCACGATTCCCGGCGCTCGTCCTGGGTGGGATCGCGGCGCTGGCGCTGGCCTGCGGGTCCCCCATTCCGGGCAGCTCACCGTCCAGCAACAGCGGCGCCGCCGTGCCCGCCGGCGAATACCAGTGCTACCAGTACTCCGCGTCCAGCGGCTTCCTCTACTTCGGGAAGGTCAAGTTCAGCTCGGGAGGGCAGTACGAGGCCACCCCCGGCGGCTCCGGCCACTACACGATGACGGGCGGCGGCGCGATCACCTTCACCGACGGCCCCTACAAGGACAGCGAGTGGACCGGCCAGTACCACGCCAACGACGGCAAGGACTTCAAATCGAACACGGTGATCATCGACCCCGACGACCTCAAGATCAGCTGCCACGCCTGACCCCGGCCGGGCCGGGCCGGCCGTAGCATCCCCGGGTGCTGACCCAGGTCGCCGACGACGTCCACCAGCTGTACGGCCTGCCACCCCACGGCATCAACGCGTACATCGCCGGCGGGGTCCTGGTTGACGCCCTGACCCGATGGGGCGGCCGGGTCGTGCTGACGGCGCTGCGCCACCACCCGGTGGAGATGGTGACCCTGACCCATTGCCACCCTGACCACCAGGGCGTCGCCGCGATGGTCCGGACGCTGAAGGGCGTGCCGCTGGCCTGCCACGAGGCCGATGTCGAGTGGATGGAGGGGACCACCCCGGTTGCCTTTCGCAACCCCGTGATCAACCGGCTGCAGGGCGCCTGGGCGGGCCCCGCCTGCGCGGTGGACCGTGTGCTCCACGACGGCGACGAGGTGGGCGGCTTCCGTGTGGTCCACGCCCCCGGCCACACGCCCGGGCACGTGATGTACCACCGCGCCGCCGACGGGGTGGTGATCTGCGGCGACGTGGTCAGCAACCAGCACCCCGTCACGCGCCGGCCGCGGCTGGCCGAGCCGCCGGAGATGTACTCGACCGACCCCGCCGAGAACCGCCGGTCGATCCGGCGGCTGGTGGACCTGCGCCCTTCGCTGGTGCTGTTCGGCCACGGGCCGCCGCTGCGCGACGTCTCGCTGCTGGACGCCTTCGCCGAGCGGCTGGGGCTCTAACCTGTTCGGCTCGGCGGCGGCGGGAGCAGCCCGTGCAGCGGCCCCTGGGGGCTGGGCTGGGGCGTGGGTGACTGGCTCGGC
>JAXDLV010000211.1:0-3864 GCA_034666445.1 Chloroflexota bacterium
AGGTTGGGGTCGGCGATCACCGTCTCGGCGCCCTTGAGGACGACAACCTGGCCCCACTCCCTGGCAAAGCGCTGGGCCACGCCGGCGCGGACTGGCTGGCGGTGGCGACGGTGGGCGAGGGCGCCGAGCTGCGGGCCGCCGGCATCGAGGCCCCGATTCTCAACCTGGGCGCCACCCTGGCGGACGAGGCGGCCGAGGCGGTCGCCGCCGACCTCCGCTGCAGCATCTGGGAGGCGGGGGCGATCGACAGCCTGGAGTCCGCCGCGGCCGCCGCCGGCAGGTCGATGAAGGTCCACCTCCAGCTGGACACCGGCATGGTCCGCCTGGGCGCCGACCCCAACCTGGCGGTGGAGCTGGGGCAGCGCATCGAGGCGGCGCCTCACCTCGAGCTGGAGGGCCTGTTCACGCACATGGCGGAGGCCGAGGACCCCGGCACCGACCGAACGGCGAAGCAGCTGTCGGTGTTCCTGGCGGCCGTGACGCGGATGGCCTACGCCGGGATCAGGGTCCCGGTCATCCACGCCGCCAACTCCGCCGCGACCCTGCTGTACCCCGACGCCCGCCTCCGTCTCGTCCGCTGCGGGATCGCGCTCTACGGCTACTCACCGACCGGGCGCCCGATCCCCGGGCTGGACCTCCAGCCCGCGCTCACCTGGAAGGCGCGGGTCCTCGAGGTGTATGACCTGCGCCCGGGCGAGCGGGTGGGCTACGGCGGTACCTTCGAGGCGGCCGCCCCCTCCCGGACCGCCACGGTCAGCGTCGGTTACGCCGACGGCTACCCGCGCGCCCTGTCCAACCGAGGGGCGCTGCTGGTCCACGGCCGGCGCGCCCCGGTGGTGGGCCGCGTGAGCATGGACTTCCTGAGCATCGACATCAGCGACATCGAGGGGGTGGCGGTGGGCGACGAGGTGGTGGTCATCGGCCGCCAGGGGGACGCCACCATCGGCGCCGACACCATTGCCGCGGAGCTCGACACGATCGCGTACGAGGTCCTGGTTGGGGTGGGGCCGCGGGTCACGCGGGTACCGCTGCCGGCCACCCGGGCGGCCGCCAGCTCGAGCGCCCGTGGCTGAGCCCCGGCGCCGTCGCGCCGGCCGCACCCTGTTGCCCGGCACCTCGGACGCGCCCACCGCGGACGAGCACCTACTCCAGCGTCGCCGCACCGCCGACTTCATCCACACCGACACCTGGCGCACCCTGCGCATCCAGGCGGAGTTCGTCGAGGGCTTCGACGCGCTTGCCGAGCTGGGGCCGGCGGTAAGCGTCTTCGGCTCGGCCCGGCTGGGGCCGCGGCACCCCAGCTGCCGCGCCGCACGAGCGCTGGGGCGAGCGCTGGCCGAGCGCGGCATCGCCGTCATCACCGGTGGAGGCCCCGGCGTGATGGAGGCCGCCAACCGCGGCGCCAGTGAGGCGGGTGGCATCTCGGTTGGCTGCAACATCGAGCTGCCGTTCGAGCAGCAGCTCAACCGGTACGTGAACCTTGGCATCGAGTTCCGCTACTTCTTCGTCCGCAAGACGATGTTTGTGAAGTACGCGGAGGCCTTCGTCATCTTCCCCGGTGGTCTTGGGACCATGGACGAGCTCTTCGAGGCCCTGACGCTGGTGCAGACGGGCAAGATCCGGCGCTTCCCGGTTGTGCTGTTCGACTCCGCGTACTGGGGCGGGCTGGTCGACTGGATGCGGGAGCGCGCGCTGGCTGAGGGCAAGATCAGTGCGGAGGACGTCGACCTGATGATCATCACGGACGACGTCGACGAGGCGGTGAGCGTCGTGGTGCACCACCTCGAGGCGGAGCACGAGCGGGCACCCGCGCCGGCGCGGAAGGGCAAGGCCGACGCCCAGTAGGCGGCGATGACCTCGAGGCCCGCTGCGGTGGAGGCGATGCTGGCCCGCAGGGCTGCCGCCAAGGCGGCCCGGGACTACGCCACGGCCGACCAGCTTCGCGCCGACCTCCTGGCGGCCGGCTGGGAGGTGCGCGATGGCCCCGACGGGCAGGTGGCGGAGAGCGTGCTGGACCGCGTCGAGGCCTTCCCGTCGCCCGCCGCCGTGGACAGCCTGCTGGACGCCCCCGACGAGGTGCCGATCTCGGTATGCGTGGCCGCCCACGGCTGGCCCGAGGACGTCGCGCGACTGGTTGCCGGGCTCGGGGGCGGTGGCGGCCACGTTGAGGTGGTGGTGGTCGACGTGGCCCTCGCCGGGATCGCGCCGGGTGACCTGGCGCCGGCCGACGGCCGCGAGGCGATGGTTGTCCCCCGGGTGCGGGTGGTGACCGCCGGCGCCGACCCGGGCCACGCCCAGGCGTGGAACGTCGCCGCGCTCCGGGCTCGCGGCCGGGTCCTCGCCTTCGTGGAGCCCAGCCTGGAGCTGGGCGTGGACGCGCTGGACCGGCTTGCCGCGGCGCTGGAGGATCCCACAGTCGGCCTCGTGGGCCCGTTCGGCCTGGACACCGAGGACGGCCACGACTTCCAACCATCCAGCGGCACGGACGTGGCCGCGCTCGAGTACCTGCTGGTGATGCGCCGCGCCGACTTCCTGCGCGTCGGCGAGTTCGACCGGCGCTTTCGCTTCTACCGCAACCTCGACATCCACCACAGCCACCAGGTGCGCGCCGCGGGCCTGCGCGTCGTCCGGGTCGACGCCGGCCCGGTGACCCGCCATGTCCACCGGCTCTGGGAGGCGACGCCGGAGGCGGAGCGCACGCGCCTCAGCCGCAAGAACTTCAACCTATTCCTCGACCGCTTCGGGCGCTAGCGGCTGCCGGTCAGGCGGCGGGCAGGGTCCTCACCGCGGCCTCGAGGCGGAACATGGCCTCGGCGTCGTCGAGGCTGACGTCGAGCAGGGTGGCCACCTGGCGCATGCGGTACACCACGCTCTGGCGGTGGAGGTGGACCGCCGCGGCGGTGCGGGAGACCGAGCGGCCGGTGGCGAAGTACTGCCTCAGGGTCTCCAGCAGCGCTGGCCGCCCCAGCAGCGGGCCCAGCAGGGCGGTGTGGGAGCGCGACAGCGCCGGTGCCTCGGCGAGGGCGGCGGCGTAGGTGTAGACCTCGGCGTACTGGAACACCCGCGGCCGCCCCTGGCCGAGGCCGAGCCGGAGCCCCAGCTCAGCCGCCAGCGCCGCCTCCTGGGCCGCGCGTTCGAGCGCCAGGTCGTCGCTGCCGGTGCCGAGGCCAAAGGCGACGTCGGCGTCGCCGGCGCAGTCCGCCAGTAGCGACCCCAGCGGCGCGCGCTCCATCAGCCATATGGAATGCCCGCGCCGCTGGCCGACGACGGCGTCGGGGAGCCGGGTGCGCAGCCGCCCGGACGTCGTCTCCGCCACCGCCGGGGTCGCCGAGGCCACCGCCAACACCACCCGGGGCCGCGGCCCGGCGGCCCCCGGCACGGGTCGGCCCGCCAGCAGGTCCTCGAACATGGCGGGCTCGCTGAGGGCCTGCGGCCGGGGCCTCTCCTCGACCTGCTGGGCGTACGCCTCGGCGATCCGCGAGCTGAGCTGGTCGATGTACTCGAAAACCTGGCCGGCCAGCGGCAGCAGCGTCCGGGGACTGACGTCGGGGTCGACCAGGCTGACCTGCAGTGTCTGGTCCCAGCCGACGCGGGCGCCGATGCGGAGCGCGTGGAGCAGCGGCTCGAGCGGCTCGCCGGAGAGGGCGACGTCGCGGGCGATCGCCTGGACCACCCGGATGTCGCGCGACACCGGGGGCCGCCCGGAGGCGATGATGCGCAGGAACAACCGGGTGGCCAGCCGGCAGCGCTGCAGCACTGCGGCGCTGTAGGCCGCGGGGCTGGCGCTGTAGCGTGGCACCTCGGAGAGGATCGCGTCCATCATCTGCTGCGACATTCGCGGCATCTGCGCCTGCAGGCGCAGAT
>JAXDLV010000212.1:0-2830 GCA_034666445.1 Chloroflexota bacterium
CCTCGGCGCCCTCGTCGGGGTAGAGGCCGCCGGGCTGGGAGACCAGGTCGAAAAGGCGCACGGCGGCGGCTGCCAGCAGGACCAGCGCTGGAACTAGGGCGGCGTCGAGCATGGACTCCAGCGCCGCCGGCGATGTCGAGAACACGGCAACCAGCCGGGTCAGGAGGTAGCCCAACGGTGGGTGGTTGTCGTGGCGGACCACGTCGAGCATCCCCCCAAGTGGGAGTCTCTCGATGACGCCGGTGAACGCCTCGTCCCCAGAGATCACCGGCACCGAACCCAGCAGGAACAGGCGCCCCGCCAGCGCCAACCCGGTGATGGCAATCAGCCCTCGCGCGTAGCCGCTCACCGCGGCTGCCGGGTCAGCCCAGGCCGGGCTTGTTCGTGTACTGGTGGGTGCCATTGAGATAGGCGAAGAGGACGAGGGCGATGACTGCGGCCACCACCAGGATCGACGCGAGCGCGATCCACGGCGCCACGCTGCGTCGCTCCAGCCCGGCACGCGCCGGCCGAACCCGCACCACCGCCTCGAGCTCCTCGAGCCGGCTGAGGATGTCCGTCACCGTGAGCATCCCCAGGGGCAGGCCCCGCTCTTTCCACTCCGACCAGCGGCCCGACTCCTCGCCCGGCGGCGGGGGCGCCACCAGCACGCGGGTGACGCCCGCGGCGAGCATCCGGCGCGCGACCTCGCCCACCGACTCGGCCGGGTCCACGATCAGGGGGTCCGGGTCGACGATGTCGATGCACGGCGTGTCGTCCAGGGTCTCCCAGGCGCGGACCAGTGAGCCCTCGTCCACCAGCCCGATCAGCTCGCTGCTGATGTCCACCGCCAGCAGCGAGGTGACGCCGCGGTCGACCATCGTCCGCGCCGCGTCGCGCGCCGAGACGTCGGCGTCGCAGAGCACCACGCCATGGCGCATCACCTCCGCCACCGGGCGGGTGCGCGCCGCGTCGCCCAGCGACTGCGCCGCGGCGGGCACGGCGGGGACGCCGGTCGCGGCTGTCACCCGGCCGCCCGCCGGCGCGCCGCGAAGGCCGCCAGCTCGGCGTGGGAGAGGGTTCCCACCGGGCGCTCCGGGCTGCCGCCGACGACCACGAAGAAGTCGATCGACTCCTCACGCATCCGCCGCACCGCCGCCGCCAGCGACTCCCCTGCGCCCACGGTGGCAGGCGCCTCCAGCCTCATCACGTCGGAGGCCATGCCCTCGGTGTGGCCCTCGATGACGGCGCGGAGCAGGTCAAGCTCGCCCACAGTGCCGGCGATGAGGTCGCTCCCGGCGCTGGCGACGACCATCCGACGGGCGCCCTCCTCGTGCAGGCGTCGCGCGACCTCCATGACTGGGGTCCGCAGGGTGCAGCCGATCACCCTCGGGCGCATCGCCTCGGCCACGGTGGGCCCGTTGGCAGGCACGGCGAGAGTCTACCGGCGGCCCGGCGCCGCCTCGTCGCCCGGCTCCTGCGCCAGCGCCTCCGGGGTCAGCGGGTGGTGGTGCCGCAGCCAGCTCAGCCGGACCCGGCCGCCGAACGCCCCGCCCAGCCCCGGCCGGGTCGGGGGATAGACGGCGGCGAGGAACACATGGCCGGCTACCGCCAGCGTCAGCACCATCCATGTGATGTTGTGCAGCGCCCGGGAGTTCGACACCAGCTCGAACGGCGGATGGATCCCCGGGAAGATGACGATCCCCGTGACCGACAGGATCACGATCCCGGCGGCGCTGACGGCGGCGTTCACCTTCTGGCCGGCGTTGAAGCGGCCCTGGGGCGGCAGCGGGTCGCGGCCTCCGAGCTTGCGCCAGACCCAGGCGCGGAACCAGAGGCGGTCGTCGTAGCTCCATAAGTCCAGGTCATCGAGGTCACGGGCCAGGCCCCGGCGGCGGCCTATGACCAGCACGAGCACCGGCAGCACCACCACGGCGAGGCCGGCGAAGCGGTGGATGTCGCGCACCAGCTCGCGGTCCCCGGCCAGCTTCTGGAGGGCGTCGAAGTACATCGCCAGGCCGGTGACCATCGTCAACAGGAAGGGCACCGCGAAGGCCCAGTGGAACAGCCGCTCGGTGACGTCGAAGCGCAGGACCAGTGGGTCCGGGGCGTCGCCGGCGCGGGCCGCGCTACTTGAGGTAGGCGTCGACGTCATAGCCGCGCTGCTCCCAGTAGCCGACCTCCTGCGAGGCCGTCAAGCGGATGTGGGAGACCCACTTCACGCCCTTGTACCCGAACATGAACGGCACCACCAGGCGCAGGGCCGCACCCCGGTCCTGCTCCAGGGGGGCGCCGTTGAGGCTGTGGGCCATTATCACGTCCGGTCGCAGCGCCTCGTCCATCGTCAGGCTGTCGACGTAGACGCCGTCGGCGGAATCGAAGCTCACCGCCCGGGCCTCGGGCTTCGGCCCGGCCAGGTCCAGGAGCCGGGACACCAGCGGCCCCTGCCAGCGAACCTGCTTGACCGACCAGCCGGTGACGCACATGTAGTCGTGCACCTGGTCCTCCTGGGGCAGGGCCAGCAGGTCCTTGAAGCTCAGGGTCACGGACCGCTCGACCAGCCCGTCGATCACCAGCGTCCAGTTCACGCCGTCGAACCCCGGCTCGACGTTGGACACCGTGTAGTAGTAAAAGCCGTCCTTGGGCATCAGCCCCTTCAGCACCGGCAGCCGGCCGAGGGCGCCGAACGCCTGGCTGCCCCCCGCCGCCACGAGGCCGCCAAGGCCGAGCAGGCCGAGGAAGATCCGCCGTCCCAGGCGTCGCTGCCCGGGAGCCTGCATGTCGAGGGCTGGATCGCTCACCACCTGATTCTGCGCCCGCCGCCGGGCACGGCCGGGGGTAGAGATGGGGG
>JAXDLV010000213.1:0-10256 GCA_034666445.1 Chloroflexota bacterium
GTCGAGGGCGTCGAGGTCGTCGCCGGTGTCGAGGTCCAGCCGGATCCGCGCGTTGTCGACCACCCGGAACTCCGTTCCCAGCGCCTCCGCCTCGCGGCGGTGCTGGGCAAGGCTGTCGGGGCCGAAGTGGAGGCGCATTCCGACGGGCGGGGAGAGCCGCAGCGCATTGGTACCCCGCCCCTCGCGGTCGGACACCGCCACCACCACGGGCGCCGCCGGCCTGAGCAGGTCCTGCAGGTCGCGGGGGCGGACCAGGGGGCAATCGGCCGAGACGGTCAGGACCGTGTCCGCGCCGCGGGACCGGGCGATGTCGAAGCCGGCGTCGACGGTGGCGCTCTGGCCGACCAGGTCCGGCCGCAGCAGCACCTCGAACTCCAGCTGCAGCGCCATCACGCTGGCCGGCTCGTCCTCGACGACCGCGATCCGCCAGTCGAAGTCAGGGCAGAGCGCGACGGCCCGCAGCACGCGCTCCGCCGACACCCGGGCAAGGCAGGCGCGCTGCTCCGGGTCCAGCCGCGCGCTCATGCGCGTCTTGGCGCTGGTGAAGGACTTGATGGGTACCACGGCGGCGATCACGCGACCAATTGTCACCGCCCCGGCCAGCCCGCCGTGGCCGCCGGGTCTCGGCTAGGATTCGCTCCGACCATGGCCGAGACCTCGCCGCAGCCACCAATCCCGGACGACTGGCTGAACGACTACAGCAACTATCGCCAGTGCTTCGTCTGTGGCCAGGGCAACGCCGCCGGGCTCAAGGCGCGCTACCGGCAGGAGGGGGACCACATCGTCACCGACCTTGTCGGCGGCAAGGAGCACCAGGGCTTCCCCGGGTACGTCCACGGCGGCCTGCTCTCGGCCCTCCTCGACGAGACCATGGGTCGGACCGCGCTGTTCACCCGGACCTGGGTCATGACGGGCAAGCTGGAGATCCGCTACCGCACCCCGGCGCCGATCGGGCAGCGGCTCCTGGTCGAGGCGTGGCTGACGCGGGGCCGACGCGACTCCTTCGAGAGCCGCGGCGAGGTCCGGCTCGACGACGGCACCCTCCTGGCGGAGGGCCGCGGGCTCTTCATCCGGGTGCCCGACGACGTCCGTGAGCTGGCCACCCGGGAGCACCCGGAGCTGGAGGACTACTTCGCGGCCATGCCCGACGGCCGCCCGGCGGGCCGCCGCCAGTGAGCCAGCGCTACTTCATCTTCGAGGAGGACCACGAGCACTACCGCGAGAGCGTGCGCGCGTTCGTCGAGAAGGAGCTGCTGCCCCACGCCGAGGACTGGGAGCGCGCCGAGGACTTCCCCGACGAGACCTTCACGCGCATGGGCAAGCTCGACCTGTTCGGCAACAAGTTCGAGGAGGCCTATGGCGGCACCGGCGCGGGCTTCGTCTTCGAGGCGGTGCTGGTGGAGGAGATCGCTCGCTGCGGCTCGGGCGGGGTGGCGGCCGGGTTGGGCGCGCACGCCCAGATCGCGCTGCCGCCGATCGCCAGCTTCGGCAACGAGGAGCAGAAGCAGCGCTGGCTGGTGCCCGGGATCAAGGGCGAGAAGATCGCGGCCCTCGGCATCACGGAGCCCGAGGCGGGGAGTGATGTCGCAGCCATCAAGACGAAGGCCGTGCGCGACGGGGACGACTACATCCTCAACGGCTCCAAGGTCTTCATCACCAACGGCTGCCGCGCCGACATCGTCGTCACCGCGGTCCGCACCGGGGAGGACCCGCACGGCGGCGTGTCCTTCATCGTGGTCGAGAAGGGGACCCCCGGGTTCGACCAGAGCACCAGGCTGAAGAAGCTCGGTTGGCGCGCGTCCGACACCGCCCAGCTCTTCTTCTCGGACTGCCGCGTGCCCGCCGCCAACATGCTCGGCGGCGAGGGCGCCGGCTTCCCGATGATCATGGCCAACTTCCAGTGGGAGCGGCTGACGATGGCGCTGGGCGCAGTGTCCGGCGCGGAGCGGACGCTGAAGCTGGCGAAGGACTACGCCGAGTCGCGGGTGGCCTTCAACCGGCCGATCGTGCGGTTCCAGACCATCAAGCACAAGCTCGTCGAGATGGCCACCGAGATCGAGGCGGCGCGGCAGCTGACCTACCACGCGCTGTGGCTGTTCAGCCAGGGCCGGGACGCCGTCCGCGAGGTCAGCATGGCCAAGATCACGGCCACCGAGACCGCCACCCGCGTCGCCGACGAGGCGGTCCAGATCCACGGCGGCTACGGCTACATGATGGAGTTCCCGGTGCAGCGCGCCTGGCGCGACGCTCGCCTCGGCCCCATCGGCGGCGGGACGACCCAGATAATGCGCGAGATCATCGCGAAGACCATGGACCTGTGAAGCCGGCCGTTAGTAAGGAGTGGTGAACATGAACTGGACGCTCTTCTGGCTCTTCCTCCACATCTCGGCCGCGATCGTGGCCTTCGGGCCGACGTTTGTCTTCCCGATCATCGGTCCGATGATCGGCAAGGAGCCCCAGCACGCCCACTTCGCGGTGGTGATCATGGAGAAGATCGAGAAGGGGCTGGTGGTGCCAGTGGCCCTGACGATGCTGGTAAGCGGCATCGGCCTGATCGTCTCCAGCCATATCAACCCCACCGGGTCGGTCTGGCTCGGGGTGGCGATCGTCATCTACCTGGTTGAGATCAGCCTCGCCATCTTCGTGCAGCTGCCCACCACGGCGAGACTGGCCAAACTGACGGAGCAGGGCCCGCCGCCGGGCGCGCCCACCGGGGGTGGTCCGCCACCTGCGATAGCCGCCCTGGCGCGCCGCTCCCAGATGGTGGGCATCCTGATGACCGTGGGTCTCTTCACCATCATCTTCCTGATGATCGTGAAGCCGGGAGGCACCACCACCTTCTAGGCACCCTCGCCGGCAGCCGCCGGGGATGAGCCGGGCTCCTCAACCCGGACTGGGATGCTGCCTCGCACCTCCGTGCCCTGGCCGGGCGCCGAGACGACCACGATCTCACCACCGAGCGCGTCCAGGCGGTCGGCCATGTTCTGGAGGCCGGACCCCATCGGCACTGTGGCTGAGTCGAAGCCTCGGCCGTCGTCCATCACCTTGAAGCGCAGGCTCCCGTCGACCTCGGCGATGGCGATGGTGGCATGGTCGGCGGCGCCGTACTTGGCGGTGTTCTGGAGGGCCTCGAGGCAGCAGAAATAGACGGCGGCCTCGATGTCCTGCGGGTAGCGCCCGGTGCCGTCGACCTCGACGGTCACCGGCAGGCTCGCCTTACCCGCCTGGGCTTCCAATGCGGCGCTCAACCCCCGGTCGGCCAACAGCGGGGGGTAGATCCCACGGGCCAGGTCGCGCAGCTCCTGGAGCGTGGCGTCGGCGTCGTCCTTGAGCTCCCCGGCCAGCTGGTGGGCCTTCTCCGGGTCCTTGCCGACCAAGCCCTCGAGCAGGCCCAGTTTGATCTTCAGCGCGACAATGTGCTGCTGGGCGCCGTCATGGAGGTTGCGCTCGATCCGCCGGCTGGCGGCGTCCTGGGCGGCGACCAGCCGTTGCCGCGACGCCCGCAGCTCCTCCAGCCGCTGCTTCAACTCCTCGGTAAGGCCGGCATTGCGCAGGAGCAGCCCGGCCTGCAGCGCCAGGTCGTCGAGCAGCTTCTGCTCCATCGGCGCGAGCTCGTCGCCCGCCTTCTTCGACACCGTGAGCGCACCGAGCAGCTCGCCTTGCTGGCGCACGGCGATGGTGATGGGACGGCCCGAGAGGCTGGGCAGCCGGTCGCCGTCCACGGGCACCGCGACGGCGTCTGACGCCGGCCTCGGCCACGCCGCGGCGGGGCGGAGGTCGTCGCCCACCCGAAGCCACACCTCGGCTGCCACAGCCGTGGTCCCCTGCGCCAGCAGCCTGGCCATCCGGTCGAGGACGTCCTCGCCCGCGTACGTCTCGGCCATGCTCTGGCTGAAGCCGGAGAGCACCGCGTAAGGGTCAGCCCGCTGCCCATACACCAGGCGGTTGGCGAGGCGCTGGAGGCGTGCCCGCGCGGGCTGGAAGGCGAGAGCCACGATCGCGGTGGCGCCGAGCGACAGGACCAGGTTGGAGCTGTCGCTGCCGTGGACCAGGGCGCCGACGCCGGCGACCACGCCGACGTAGACCAGGCTGATGATGACCGCGAGGGCACCGTACACCACGGCGCGATTGATCACGACGTCGATGTCGTAGAGCCGGTAGCGGAGGATCGCGATCCCCGCCGCGACCGGGATCGCGACGGCGGAGGTCACAAAGATGGTGGCGCCGAGGTCGTACAGCGGCCCGGAGGTGCCGTCGATTGCGGTGGTTACTGTGCTGGTGGCGAAGCCAGCTGTCGCCACCGCCCCGGCGAACGCAAACCACTTCATCTGCTGGCGCGCGGGGCCCGTCGACCCGCGCAGGCGCTGCACGAGGCTGATCACCGCGCCCACGGCCAGCAGCACCCCTGGGATGGTCGCCAGGGAGAAGATCGCGGGGCCGAGACCGCCGCTGGCCAGTTCGAAGGTGCCGCTGCCATCGATCCGCGCCCCCGGCGAAGGGATACTGGCGATCGCGGCGACGACGATCTGCAACACGAGCACCGCCACGGCGAGGCGCACGAACCACCCCCAGAGCCTGCCGTTGGCACGGCCGTTGGGGAACAGCAGGGGCATGAACGCGATCAGCAGTTCGACGCCCGGGATCCAGATCCAGCTGCCGGCCCACGCGGCGACCTCAACGCCGGGAAGCGTGCCCGGTGCCACCAGCGCTCCGCGGACCGCGTAGAGGGGCAGGAAGTTGTTAAGGATCAGGCAGATGCCGCTGGCGATGAAGATCCACCCGACGGCGTTGCGCGGCAGGGTTCGCGCGATCAGGGCGCCGACCGTCGGGAACAGCATCACCAGCAGGGTCGTCTCCCAGATGTTGCCGTACAGCACCAGCTGCCGGCTGCGATTGGCGTAGACCAGCACGCAGCACCCGATGACCAGGACCACGGACAATGTCCAGAGAGCCCATGCCAGGATCGTGCTGGGCGGCTGCGACCAGCGCCTGCTCATGGCCTGATTCTGGCCCCGCGGCCGCGCCGCCGGAATGGTGCCGCCCCCCGGCGACCTAGCACTTTGGGGCCGCCTGCCGGGGGTGCCAACACCCCTCCGAACTCACCGGCCGGCGCGCCGGCGTCGGTTACTTCTGGCAGCTCCGGCAGTAGTTGGTCACCTCGCCGCCGGCCTTGATCTCGGCGATCCGGTGGCCGCAGCGGGGGCAATCCTGGCCGCCCCGGAGGTGCACCTTCATGAAGCCCCGATCCTGCTTGTGGGGCTCGTACTCGGGCTGGGCGCGGATCGACGCAACCGCGTCGCGCAGCACGGTCCCGACCGACGTGTGCAGGGTCTCGACGTCCTCGGGCTTGAGGGTGGAGCGCTTGCGCATCGGGTGGAAGCGCGCCTCGAAGAGCACCTCGTCGGAGTAGGCGTTGCCGATGCCGGCGATGAAGGCCTGGTTGCGGAGCAGGTTCTTCAGCTCTCCCGGGTGGCGGCGGATACGGGCCTGGAACTCCTCCACCGGGATGTCGACCGCCTCTGGCCCCAGCTCTGACCAGCCCGGCACGGTGTCCAGCTCCTCGCGCTCCACCAGGTAGACGCGGGCCATCCGGGCGAAGTCCGTCAGGCGCAGCACGTCGCCGGAGTCGAGCAGCATCGAGAAGATCACCGAAGGCGGCGGCTTGGTGGCGGCCGGCGCCCAGTGCAGCCGCCCGCCCAGCATCGGGTTGAGCACGAGGTGGCGTTCCCCCACGTCGAGGACGAGGAACTTGCCCCGCCGCCACAGCTTCTCGATACGGCTGCCCTCGAGGGCGCGGGCGAGGTCTGCGGGCGGCGTGCGCAGCAGGAAACCGAACTTGGCCGAGACATCGACCTTGGTGATCGTCCTGCCCTTCAGCCGCGGGCCGAGGACATCGACCAGGACCTCCAGCTCGGGCATCTCCGGCATGGCGTCAGGCCTTGCGGAGGAGGAACCGGAAAACCGGGCCCGGCTGCTCGTCGACGCTGAGGAACTCGTGCCTGGCGCGGCGGGTCCAGGCGCGCAGGTCGTGGTCGGCGCCGGGGACGGTGGCCAGCACCTCGAGCACCTCGCCGCTGGCCAGCAGGTCGATCTCGTTGCGCGCCCGCAGCAGCGGCAGGGGACAGCGGAGGCCGCGCGCGTCGACCGTGCGGGCGGGGTCGGGGCTGGTCGAGTCCGTCATGCGAGGCTAGCGACAATATAGCCATGCCGCGTCAGCGCCACCCATACCCCTTCACGTCGCTGGTGGGGCAGGAGCAGATGAAGCTGGCGCTCCTGCTCAACGCCATCAACCCGCGCATCGGCGGCGTCCTGGTGCGTGGCGAGCGGGGCACCGCCAAGTCGACGGCGGTCCGCGCCCTGGCCGACCTGCTGCCACCGCGCGAGGTGGTGCTCGGGTGCGCGTTCAGCTGCGACCTCGGCGACCCGAGCTCCCTGTGCGCCGACTGCCGCGCCCGGCTGGACGCGGGCGAGACGCTGGTGTCGCAGCTGCAGCCGATGCCGGTGGTCGAGCTGCCCGTAGGGGCAACCGAGGACCGAGTGGTGGGCAGCATCGACATCGAGGCCGCCATCCGCGAGGGCAGCCGCCAGGAGGCCCGGCTCGAACCGGCGGCTGCCAACCGCAGCATCCTCTACGTCGACGAGGTCAACCTGCTGGACGACCACCTGGTCGACGTGCTGCTCGACGCAGCCGCGATGGGCGTCAACACGGTGGAGCGCGAGGGCGTGTCCTACACCCACCCGGCGCGCTTCATCCTCGTCGGCACGATGAACCCCGAGGAGGGCGAGCTGCGGCCGCAGCTGCTGGACCGCTTCGGCCTGTGCGTCGACGTGTCCGGGTCGGTCGCCATCGAGGAGCGGGTGCGGATCATGGAGCAGGACGCCGACCGCGCCGCCGACGCCGACGCCTTCGCGGCCGGGGCGGCCGAGGCGGAGGCCGAGCTGTCGCGGTCGATCCTCGCCGCCGGCGCCCGCCTGCCCTCCGTCGGGGTGAGCCACATCATGCTGGAGCTGGCGTCCAGCCTCGCCGTGGCCGCGGGCGCCTCCGGCCACCGCGCCGACATCGTGCTGGTCCGCACCGCGCGGGCGATGGCGGCGCTGCGGGGGCAGCCCGAGGTGGGCCTGGCGGAGATCCAGGACGCCGCCGAGCTGGCCCTCAACCACCGCCGCCGCGACCAGCCGCCGGGACAGCAGCACGCCTCCCAGGAGGAGATGCGGCAGCAGGCCGAGGACAAGCTGAAGGAGTTGGAGGCCGACGCTGAGAAGGCGAGGGCCGAGGGCAAGCCGGAGGCGTCGGCCGAGAGCGAGTCCGGCTCCGGCGGCGACAGCCAGGAGGTGGAGACCAGCGCCGGCCAGGCGCCACTGGAGCCCAGCGAGCCACCGCCGGCCGAGGGCAGCGCCGCGTTCGAGGGCGAGATCTTCGCCATCCGCAAGATCGAGATCCCCCGCGAGCGCCGCCAGCGCCACGCCGCCGGCAAGCGCACCAAGTCGAAGACCGACCAGCGCCGGGGCCGCTACGTCCGTGCCACCACCGTGGAGAAGACCACCGACCTGGCCCTCGACGCGACGCTGCGCGCCGCCGCGCCGATGCAGGCCAGCCGCCGGGCGGCGGCGGTGGCGGCGGGCGAGGAGGCCGGCCAGCACCTCCGCCTGGAGCGCCACGACCTGCGCCAGAAGGTGCGCGACCGCAAGATCGGCAACCTCATCGTCTTTGTCGTCGACGCCAGCGCCAGCATGGACGCGGAGCAGCGGATGAACGCCACCAAGGGCGCCGTCCTCTCGTTGCTGCGCGACGCCTACGTCCGCCGCGACAAGGTGGCCCTGGTGGTGTTCAGCGGCCGGGAGGCGCGGGTCGTGCTGCGGCCGACCAGCAGTGTCGAGACGGCGGAGCGGCGCCTCAGCCGCCTGACCGTCGGGGGCACCACGCCGCTGACCCACGGCCTGGTCGAGGGCCTCAAGCTGGTCCGCTCGGAACGACTCAAGAACCCTGACGTGTACCCTCTGCTGGTGCTGATCTCGGACGGTCGCGGCAACATCTCTGTGTCCGGTGAGGAGCCCCTGGTCGAGGCCCAGCGCGTGGCGGAGCAGGTCCGCGGCGAGGGCATCCAGTCGCTCGTGATCGACTCGGCCCGGGACTACTCCAAAAGCCTGCCCGCGCGTCGGCTGGCACAGATCACAGGGTCGGCGTACAGCAGCTACGCGCTCAACGCCTGCAGCGACCTGGCCGACCACCTGGGCGGGCGTTACCTCGGCCTGTTCGACCTCAGCCAGCGATCCATCGTAGCCGGGGTGCAGGAGTCGCTGGGCCAGCGGCCCTCGCACCAGGACGCGCGGGGAGCCTAGCCGTGTCCGAGCTCGAGATGGCCGCGCCGCGCGGCGCGGTGTACCCATTCACCGCCATCGTCGGCCAGGACCGGATGCGGCTGGCGCTGCAGCTGAACGCCGTCAACCCGGCCATTGGTGGCGTCCTGATCCGGGGCGAGAAGGGCACCGCCAAGTCCACCGCCGTGCGCGCCCTGGCGCGGCTGCTGCCGGAGATCGAGGTGGTGGAGGGCTGCCACTACAGCTGCGAGCCGCCGCTCCCCGACGGCCGGGCGCGGCTCTGCATGGACTGCACCGAGCGGGTGGCCCGCGGCGAGAAGCTCACCACCACCCGGCGTCGCATGCGGGTGGTGGAGCTGCCCATCAACGCGTCGGAGGACCGCGTGGTCGGCAGCATCGACATCGAGTCGGCAATCAAGACCGGCACCAAGCGCTTCGAGCCGGGGGTGCTGGCGGAGGCCAACCGCAACATCCTCTACGTCGACGAGGTCAACCTCCTCGATGACCACCTGGTCGACGTGCTGCTCGACGCCGCCGCGATGGGCGTCAACATCGTCGAGCGCGAGGGCGTGTCGGTGTGGCACCCGGCGCGCTTCATCCTGGTCGGCACGATGAACCCCGAGGAGGGCGAGCTCCGGCCGCAGCTGCTGGATCGCTTTGGGCTGTGCGTCGACGTCACCGGCATCCGTGAGGTCAAGGACCGGGTGGCGATCATCGAGCGCCGCGAGGCCTGGGAGGAGGACCCCGACGGGTTTGCCGCTCGCTACGCCGACGCTGAGACCGAGGAGGCCGAGCGCATCGCCGCCGCGATCGCGCGACTCCTGGCGGTCGAGGTGCCGCGCGAGATCCTGGAGGCCATCGCCGAGCTGAGCGTCAGCCTGGCGGTCGACGGGCACCGGTCGGACCTCGTCGCCCGCAAGGCTGCCCAGGCCCTGGCCGCCCTGCGCGGCGTCGACACCGTCACCCAGGCCGAGGTGGACGAGGTCATCGACATGGTCCTCAGCCACCGCGTCAAGGGGCCGCTCACCGGCCGCCCGAGCCTGGAGGCGATCACCGGCCGATAGGACCGGGTCCCTATACTGCCGGCAGCGGGGGCCGACACCGTCAGGGCCTGGGAGGCACACATGAAACGACTCATTTCGATCGCCGGCATGCTCGCACTCGTCACCTCTTTCCTCGCCTGGGTGCCCGCCGCGGCGGCGCCCCCACTGTCCTGCGTGGTCAACTCGACCGACGACGACGCCTGGGCCAGCGGCGACAACTGTGAGACCGCAACCGCCGGCGAGGTGACCTTGCGCAGCGCCATCGAGGCCCTCAACGCCGCGGCGGCGGGAACCCATACGATCACGTTCAACCTGCCCGACCCCAGCGTCATCACGCTGCAGAACGGCGCCCTGAACGTGACCAGCGGGACGCTCCACATCACCGGCCCGGGCGCCCGCAGGTTGGCGGTTGACGGCGATGCCGCAAGCACGGTGTTCGCGTTCGACGGCGGCACCACCGTCGTCATGAGCGGCATCACGGTCCAGAACGGGGCGACCGACGGTGACGGCGGCGGCATCCTCTCCAGCGGGACGGTGGTCCTTGATCGCGTCGCGATCCTCGGCAACCAGGCCAGTGGTGGGGGCGGGATCAACATCCAGTGCTGCGCCGAGATCCCGCTGACGATTACCAACAGCATCATCGCCGGCAACACCGCGGGCAGCGCGGCCGCGATCGACATCGAGGGCGACGACACCGGTGAGAGCACCCTGACCAACGTCACCATCACCAACAACACCGGTGAGGAGGGGGCGGTCGAGATTGCCGCCACGACCATGCATCTCGAATTCGTCACGCTGGCGAGCAACCATCTCCCCGACCCGGATGGCCAGGATTTGCCAGACTCGCCCGCCGGGCTGGGCGTCCATGACGATGGCACCGCCACCGTCCACAGC
>JAXDLV010000214.1:0-25647 GCA_034666445.1 Chloroflexota bacterium
CCCCCGGACCCGCGGCCGTCAGGCCGGGACCGCGGCGAGGCGGCGGCAGCGGTCGAGGAAGTTCGCCAGCAGCCGGTGGCCGGCGTCGGTGCTGATCGACTCGGGGTGGAACTGCACCCCCTCGACCGGGTGCTCGCGGTGGCGCACCCCCATCAGGACCCGTGCCGTGCCGCCGTCCGGCAGGGCGTCGTCGGTCCAGGCGGTGGGCTCCAGCGCCAGCGGCAGGGTTGCGGCGTCGACCACCAGCGAGTGGTAGCGGGTGGCGACCATCGGGTTGGGCAGGCCCTCGAACACGCCGGCACCGTCGTGCTCGATCGATGAGAGCTTGCCGTGCATCACCCTGGGTGCCCGCACCACGTCGCCGCCGTACGCCTCGCCGATGCACTGGTGGCCGAGGCACACCCCGAGCACCGGGGTGGTGGGGCCGAGCTCGCGCACCAGGTCTGTGCTGATGCCGGCCTCGGCGGGGGTGCAGGGACCGGGCGAGATGACCACCCCCAGCGGCGTCATCGCGGCAAGCTCGCCGAGCGTCACCGCGTCATTGCGGAACACCACCGGCGTCTCGCCCAGCTCGCCGAGGTACTGGACCAGGTTGTAGGTGAAGGAGTCGTAGTTGTCGACCACCACCAGCGGCCCCATCAGCGCGGTCTCACCGCGAAGGGGCGTGGGCCAGGGCGACGGCGCGCCGGAGGGCGGCGACCTTGTTCTCCGTCTCGAGCAGCTCCTCCTCGGGCGTGGAGTCGGCCACCACGCCGCCGGCGGCCTGGATGTAGGCGAACTGGTCCTTCACCACCACGGTGCGAATGGCGATGGCGGTGTCGACGTTGCCTGTGAAACCGGCATAGCCGACAGCGCCCGCGTACACACCACGGGCCTCAGGCTCCATCTCGGCGATGATCTCCATCGCCCTGATTTTAGGAGCGCCCGTTACGGTGCCCGCGGGGAAGCAGGCGCGCAGCGCGTCGAAGCCGGTGCGGCCCGCGGCCAGCCGCGCGGTGACCCGGCTGACCAGGTGCATGACCGCGGAGTAGCGCTCCACCAGCATCAGCTCGGGCACCTGCACGCTGCCGACCTCGGCAAAGCGGCCAACGTCGTTGCGACCCAGGTCGACCAGCATCAGGTGCTCCGCGCGCTCCTTCTCGGAGCCCACCAGCTCCGCCTCCATGGCGGCGTCGCGGGCCTCGTCCTCGCCGCGCCGGCGGGTGCCGGCGATGGGCCGGTACTCGACCTCGCCGTCCTCCACCCGGACCAGGATCTCCGGTGACGTGCCAACGATGGCGGTGCCCCGGCGCCTCTCGCCGGCGTGCCCGGGGAGGCGGAGGTAGTACATGTACGGCGACGGGTTGACCGTGCGCAGCACGCGGTAGAGGTAGAAGGGGTGGGCGGTCATCGGCACCGCCAGGCGGCGGGAGACCTGGACCTGGAAGATGTCGCCCGCCAGGATGTACTCCTTGCAGCGGAGCACCCGGTCCCTGAACTCCTGGGGGCCGATGTTCCACTCGCCCTCGGCCAGCGCACCGGCGGTGTTCGCCGCCGGCTGGCCGCCCGGTCCCGCGTAGTCCGCCCCCGGGGGCAGGTCGGCGCGGTCCAGGCGGTCGACCATCTCCCCCACCCGCGCGACCGCGTCGGCATAGGCCTCGTCGACGTCGGCGCCGGGCCCCAGCCGGACGTGGGCCACGACCGTGCGACGGTGGAGAAGGTGGTCGAAGACCACCACGTTGTCGACCAGGAAGAAGACGCCGTCGGGAAGGTCGAGGGGGTCGGCGGCCGGGGGCGGGAGGCGCTCGAAGTAGCGCGCGGCCTCGTAGGCGAGGTAGCCCACCAGGCCCCCCGAGAACCGACCCGGGAGCCCGGGGGCGGGCGCCTGCCGCTGCGCCCCAAGCACGCCCTCGAGGAAAGCGACGGGGTCGGTGAACGCCTCGGTGCGGCTGCCGCCGTCGTCCTCCACCGTCGCCTCGCCCCGGCGAAGGGTGATCGAGGCCCGCGGCGGGCCGCCGATGAACGAGAACCGGCCCAGGTGCTCGCCGCCCTCCACCGACTCGAGCAGGAACCCTGGCCCGTCGCCGTTGAGCCGCCAGTAGGCGGCCACCGGCGTCTCGACGTCAGCGAGGTCGTGACGGTAGAGGGGCACCAGGTCATGGTCGCGGGCCAGCCCACGGACGTCCTCCAGCGATGGCTGGACCACCCCCCACTCCGTCCCGGCGACCGTGGCCGGCGGGCGCGGCGCCTCCGGGCCCACGCCTAGTGGAGCGTTTCGGGAAGGGCTCCACAAGACCGCCGCTGTGGCGGTCGAAGCCAAGGAGGTGACGAGCACGCGAGCGAGCGCACCCGTAGGTGCGTGACCGAGCGCGCGCAGAAGCCGACACCGGCGGCCCGCGCAGCGGGCGGATCGGCCGTCACAGCGGATGAGATTGAGGGGTCACTCCCGGAACGCTCCACTACCGCTGCTGCTTGGCTACGTAGTCGCGCAGGCGGGAGATGCCGTCCTCGATCACCGGCACCGCCTGGGCGTAGGAGAAGCGCAGGAAGCCCTTCCCCTCGGCGCCGAACGCCGTGCCCGGCAGCGCCGCCACCCCGGCCTCGGCCAGCAGCCCGTCCGCCAGGCGTCGCTCGTCCAAGCCCGTCCCGGTGATGTTGGGGAAGACGTAGAAGGCGCCGCCGGGGCGGTGGCAGCTGATGCCCGGGATCTCGTTGAGGCCGTCCACGATGGCGTCGCGCCGCTTGCGGTACTCGGCGACCATGCGCTCCACCGAGACGTCCGACTCGGGTGCGTCCAGCGCCGTCATTGTCGCCACCTGGATGAACGCCGTGGCGCAGGAGCTGCTGTTGATCATCAGCGTCTCCATGTGGCCGATCAGCTCGGCGGGGGCGACCCCGATCCCCAGCCGCCAGCCGCACATGGCGTAGGCCTTCGAGAGCCCATCCATCACCACCGTCCGCTCCAGCATCCCAGGCAGCTCGGCAATCGACGGCACCGGGCCGTCATAGGTGATCTGGGAGTAGATCTCGTCGCTGATCACCCAGATGTCGCGCTCCACCGCGAGCTCGGCGACGGCCCTGAGGTCCTCCTCGAGCAGGATCCCGCCGGTGGGGTTCTGGGGGGAGTTGAGGATGATGACCCGGGTGCGGTCGGTCACCCGGGCGCGCAGCTCCTCGACGTCGAAGCGGAACCCGCTCGACTCGCGCAGCGGCAGGCTCACCGCCTTCCCGCCCAGGAACGTCACCAGCGAGGCGTAGATCGGGTAGCCGGGGTCCGGCAGGATCACCTCGTCGCCCTCGTCCATGAGGGTCATTAGCGTGAACATCAGGATGTTCTTGCTGCCCGGCGTCATGATCACCTGGTTCGCCGCGACGTCGTGGCCGATGCGTTTGCTGTAGTGCGCGGCGACCGCCTCGCGGACCTCGGGGATGCCGCCGGCGGGGGTGTAGTGGGTGTAGCCGTCCTCGATCGCGGCCTCGGCGGCAGCGATGATGTGGGGCGGCGTGGCGAAGTCCGGCTCGCCGATCTCGAGGTGCACGATCGAGCGGCCCTCGGCCTCCAGGCGCTTGGCGCGGGCGAGCACCTCGAACGCGGACTCCGTCCCCAGCTTCCCCATGCGTGTGGCCAAGCGCATTGTCAGGCTGATTCTAATGGGCCAATATGGGCCCACCTAACGATGCTCAAATTCAGCGTACGGCGCGACCTCGTGGAGCGCTTCATGTCGACGCGCACCTCCACGAAGGTGCTGCTCTTCTTCATCTTCGCCAGCCTCATCCCGCTCTACGGCCTCACCGCCATCAACGACCAGGCCAACGCGTCGATCCTGCGCGCCCAGCAGCTGGAGAACCTGACCAGCCGCTCGGTCTCCCTCGCGGCCCAGGTGGACGACCAGCTCGGCGAGTGGACCAAGGACACCCGCGCCCTGGCGCTGGATCCCGCGATCGTCCGCCTTGTCACCTCTGACCCGGCGGCGTCCGGCGCCGACGCCGACGCCACCCTGACGCGCTTCCAGCAGTCCGACCCCTCGTACAAGGTCGCCTTCCTGGTCGACCTCGACGGCCACGTGACCCAGAGCTCCGACCCGGCGCTCACCAGCAACACCGACATGGGCGCCCAGCAGTTCTTCCAGCAGGCGAAGGCGGGCAACACGTTCGTGTCCGACCTGTCCATCGGCCACCTCGCGCCGGTCCCGGCGATCTACGTCGCCACCCCCGTGCGCGACCCGGTGGGCGGCGTACACGCGGTGGCCGCGGTCCGCGCCGCGCCGGACAAGATCTACAGCTTCTTCAGCGCCAACCTCCTGGGCCAGAGCCGCTACGCGATGCTGCTCGACCAGAACGGCATCGTGATCGGCACCAGCGGGCCCCAGCAGATCCTGTACCACAGCCTGGCGCCGCTCAACGAGACGCAGCAGAACCTGCTTCGCCAGAGCCAGAGCTTCGGTTCGTCGGCGGTGACTGACCTCGGCATGACCGACCTCGCCGACCGGATCCAGGGCAACCGCGCGCCGGGCAGCACCAGCGGGCTGTTCAAGCCCAGCAACGAGCGCCAGGTCTTCGGCTTCGCGCCCCTGTCGCGGGAGCAGTGGCAGGTGGTGGTGGCCCAGCCCGAGTCCGCCTTCCTCGCACCGATCGACCAGTCGCGCAACAACACCCTGGAGTTCACCACGCTGGCCGCCGCGATCATCGTCGGCGTCATCTTCCTGGTGGCGCGGCTGTTCGAGCGCACCGAGAGGCAGTCGCTGACCGACTCGCTGACAGGCCTGCCCAATCGCCGCTACTTCCACGACATCCTGGAGCGGGAGATGGTGCGCAGCCAGCGCAACCAGCGGCCGGTGTCGCTGATCAATGTCGACCTCGACCACTTCAAGACGGTCAACGACGAGTACGGCCACAGCAAGGGTGACGAGATCCTGAAGGCCTTCGGCAAGATCCTCAAGGAGCAGGTCCGCTCCGTCGACCTGCCGGTCCGCTACGGCGGCGAGGAGTTCCTCGTGCTGCTGCCCGACACCGACAAGGAGGGCGCGGTGATGGTGGCGGAGAAGATCCGCCGCGCCGCCGACCGCCTCTCGATCCCCCGCCTGGGCTCCATCCCGGGACGCAAGCTGACGGTCTCCGCGGGGGTGGCCACCCACCCGGTGGACGCGCTCGCCAGCGAGGAGCTGGTCAAGTGCTCCGACCAGGCGATGTACCTCGCCAAGAACCTCGGCCGCAACCAGGTAATCGGGTACGGCATGGAGTCCTCGATCAACACCCTCGCCAAGAACCCCGAGAAGGTCCACCTGCTGGTGCAGAACGCCAACAAGGCGACCATCGAGGCGCTGGCGGCGGCCATCGACGCCCGCGACACGTACACCCACGGCCACTCCCACCGCGTCGCCGACTACGCCCGCGTGATCGCCGGGGAGCTGGAGGAGGACGTCGACCTCGAGACCCTCCACCTCGGCGCCCTGCTCCACGACGTCGGCAAGATCGGCATATCCGACACCCTGCTGCGCAAGCCGAGCCGGCTCACACCCGAGGAGTACGAGATCATCAAGAGCCACGTCCAGATCGGCTACGAGATGGTGCAGGGCGTGGACTTCCTCCGCAACATCGGGCCGATCATCCTGCACCACCACGAGAACTTCGGCGGCGGCGGCTACCCCGCCGGCAAGCTGGGCAAGGACATCCCGGTCGAGTCGCGGATCATCATGGTCTGCGACGCGTTCGACGCGATGACCAGCACCCGTACCTACCGCAAGGCGGGCTCGGTGGAGCGGGCCCTCGAGGAGCTCGCCAAGCACCAGGGGCGGCAGTTCGACCCCGACATCGTCGACGCGCTGAAGAGCGCCGTGAGCAAGGGCAAGCTGAAGCTGCTGAGCCAGCCGCCCCCGACCGCGGCGCAGCTGGAGGCGCTGGCCGCCGCCGAAAGCGGGGCGTGACCCGGGGCCGAGTTCCGAGCCAACTCGGGCCGCTGGCTATTCTTTAGCGATGGCAATCGCCGAAGCACCGCAGAAAGCCGCCCTCGAAAAGCGCGTCGTCAATGACTTCACCTTCCAGGCCGCCACCATCAACGGGTCGGGCAGCCAGACCTCCAACCTGGTGATCACGCGGGCCCTGTTCTCGATGGGCATCCCGGTTGCCCCCAAGAACGTGTTCCCCTCCAACATCGAGGGGCTGCCCACCTGGTTCAACATCCGCGTCAGCCCCCAGGCCTACCAGTGCCCGTCAGAGCACACCAACGTGCTGGTGGCGCTGAACCCAACCACCTGGCAGCGTGACATCCACGGCGTCGCCCCCGAGGCGGCCGTGATCCACGAGGAGAGCTACGTCGTGGGTGGCAACACCTCGCGCGATGACGTCTTCTACTACGCGGTGCCCTTCCACAAGCTCGGCCAGGAGCACATCGACAACCCCGACCTGCGTAAGTACCTGACCAACATGATCTACGTCGGCGCCGCGGCCTGGCTGCTCGAGATCCCCATCGATGTCGTCGAGACCGCGCTGGCGCAGCAGTTCAAGGCCAAGCCCAAGGCCGTGCCGCTGAACATGAAGTCGGTGATGCTCGGCTACGACTACTGCAAGGAGCACCACACCAAGCGCGACGCCTACCGGGTGGCGCCGATGACGGGGAAGACCGAGGGCAAGATCCTGATCGAGGGCAACCAGGCCCTGGCGCTGGGCGCAGTGATGGGCGGCGTCACGGTGGCGGCCTGGTACCCGATCACCCCGTCATCGAGCGTGTGCGAGTACATCGACGAGTACGCCAACCGCTTCCGCCGCGACGAGGCCACCGGCGAGCGCCGGATCGCGATCATCCAGGCCGAGGACGAGCTCGCCGCCATCGGCATGACCGTCGGCGCCGGGTGGGCCGGGGCCCGCGCGATGACCGCGACGTCGGGCCCGGGGCTCTCGCTGATGGCGGAGTTCGCCGGGTTGGCCTACTACGCCGAGGTGCCGGCGGTGGTGATGGACATCCAGCGCGTGGGCCCGTCAACGGGGCTGCCCACCCGCACCTCGCAGGCGGACATCGAGTTCGCCCACCTGCTCTCGCACGGCGACACCAAGCACGTGCTCCTGGTCCCGGGGACCGTCGAGGAGTGCTACGAGTTCGGCCAGCTGGCCTTCGACCTGGCCGATCGGCTGCAGACCATCATCTTCGTGATGAGCGACCTGGACCTCGGCATGAACCTGTGGATGTCGACGCCCTTCCAGTACCCGGACCGCAAGTACGACCGCGGCAAGGTGCTGTCCGCCAAGGACCTCGAGCGCGTCGGAGACTGGGGCCGGTACCGCGACGTCGACGACGATGGCATCGGCTGGCGCACCCTCCCCGGCACCAACCACCCGCGGGCCGGCTACTTCACCCGCGGCTCGGGCCACGACGAGAACGCGCTCTACACCGAGCTGCCCGAGGTCTACGAGCGGGTCATGGACCGGCTCAAGAAGAAGTACCGGTCAGCGCGCAAGTACATGCCCCCGGCGATCATCGAGGGCAGCGGCAACAAGGTGGGCATCATCGCCTACGGCACCAGCCACCACGCGATGGTCGAGGCCCGCGCCGACCTCGCCGAGCGCGGTTTGGAGACGGACTACTGCCGCATCCGCTCGATCCCGTTCCCCCAGGACGTGATGCGCTTCATCGCCCGCCACGAGCGGGTCTACGTCGTCGACCAGAACCGCGACGGGCAGATGTTCGACCTCCTCCGCCTGACCATGAACGCCAGCCAGGACACGATGGTCTCGGTCCGCCACTACGACGGCACGCCGATCCCGGCGCGGGCGATCGTGGAGCCGATCCTGATCGACCAGGGCCTGGCGTCGGCCGCCGAGTTCGAGCGGCCCAAGGAGGTCTACGCCCTGCCCGTGGAGGGAGCCAACACATGAGCGCCGACAAGCCCCGCAAGAACGCGCACGACCACAGCGACACCACGCCCGCCAACGCCGACCCGGAGGCGCCCGAGAACACCCCGCGCGTCGACGCCAGCCAGATCCAGGCTCACCAGAAGCCGCCCCAGGAGGGCCGCCGCCGCTCCGAGTCCGCCTCCCGCGGCTCCACCAGCGGCACCAGCCAGGAGACCGGCGAGGACCACGGCGGGGGTACCGCCACGGCCGTGGCGGAGAAGCCCGCCACCAACGGCACCAACCGCGTCGGCCTGACCCGCGAGGGCTACAAGGGCGCCCCCACGACGCTCTGCGCGGGATGCGGCCACAACGCCATCACCAACCACATCATCCGAGCCTTCTTCGAGTACGGCGTGGAGCCGTACAGGCTCGCCAAGATGAGCGGCATCGGCTGCTCCTCCAAGGCGCCGGCGTACTTCGTCAGCCAGGCCCACGGGTTCAACTCCGTCCACGGCAGGATGCCGTCGGTTGCCACCGGCGCCAAGCTCGCCGACCGCGAGCTGGTGGCAATCGGGGTCAGCGGCGACGGCGACACCGCCTCGATCGGCGTCGGCCAGTTCATCCACATGATCCGCCGCAACCTGAACATGGTCTACATCTGCGAGAACAACGGCGTGTACGGGCTGACCAAGGGCCAGTTCTCGGCGACGTCGGAGATCGGCAGCAGGGCCAAGACCGGCAAGACCAACGAGTTCGAGAGCATCGACATCGCCGGGCTGGCGATCGAGCTGGGGTGCACCTTCGTGGCGCGCTCGTTCTCGGGCGACGGCAAGCAGGTCGTTCCCCTGATCGAGGCTGCTCTCGCCCACCGCGGCACCGCCGTCCTCGACATCATCAGCCCCTGCGTGACCTTCAACGACCACGAGGGCTCCACCAAGAGCTACAAGTACGTCAAGGAGCACGACATCGCGCTCCAGGAGCTGGACTTCATCCCCTACTTCGAGAACATCGAGGCCGACTACGCGGAGGGCACCAGCACCGACATCACCCTGCACGACGGATCGCACATGCTGCTCCGCAAGCTGGCCAGCGGGGAGCACGACGTCCACAGCCGGATCGAGGCGCAGAAGGTCATCTCCGGCGCCCGCGACCGCGGCGAGATCCTGACCGGGCTGCTCTACATCGACGAGGGCCGGCCCGACCTCGGCACCGTCGAGAACCTGCCGGCCACGCCGCTGCGGGAGCTCGGCGAGCTCGACCTGCGGCCCACGCGCGAGGCCTTCGAGGCCCTCATGCAGGAGTACGCGTAGCCGGCGAGACCGCCCCGCCCGGCGGCCGCCTGAACATCGGGGCGGCGTATACACAGACTCCGAACATCACCATCGCCGCGACCGTCCACGTGTTGGGGAACGGCAGGTTGCAGGGGTCGCGCACAAACCCGAGCAGCGGTAACAGCAGCGCGGCAAGGACCCAC
This sequence comes from Chloroflexota bacterium, assembly GCA_034666445.1. Lineage (GTDB taxonomy): Bacteria > Chloroflexota > Dormibacteria > DASZGP01 > DASZGP01 > JAXDLV01. The sequence continues at coordinate 9,281 of JAXDLV010000214.1, forward strand.
CAGCGGCGCGCCGCCGCGGCCCGGGTCACCACCAGCAGCACCACCGGCAGTAGGGGCAGCAGCTGGTACGGAAAGACGTGGTGCGGCAGGAGCGCACCGAGCGCGAGCGCCAGCGCGAGCCCATAGGCGGCGTCACCACCGCTGCGCCACAACCCCCAGGCCACCCCGGCGAGCATCGTGACGGCGCTCGCGTAGAAGAGCGCCATGGCCAGCCCGGGGAGCTGTATCGGGAGCTGGGTGAGGACCGGCGTGCCTGCGGAGTCGAGCACGATGAAGCGGTTGCCGCCAACAAGGCGCAGGAACAGGGTGTCGACCGAAACCACGGCGCAGTCCACGGTCTGAATGCGATTCACGGGCAGGAGGACGTCGCGGACATAGACCACCGGGCCGCTGGCGCCGATCGGCAGGAAGGCCAGCGCCAGGGGCACGAGGAGCCCCGCGGCCACGCCGCCGACGAAGCGCAGCCGGCGGCCGGCGGGGGCCGCCAGCATCATCACGGCAGGGTAGACCTTGATGCCCGCAGCGAGCCCCACAAGTGCTCCCGCGGCTGACGCTCGGCGCCGGGCCAGCACGATTGCGCCGCACGTCAGCCCCAGGATGACACCGCCCACCTGGCCCGCGATGGCATCCGCAAAAAGCGGTGGGAAGGCGGCCGCGACGAGCCAGAAGAGGGCCCGCGCGGCGGGCGGCGCGCCGATCGACCCGGTGCGGTACAGGAGCACCAGCCCCGCCCCGGCACAGGCCAGGTTGAAGGCCGCCCAGAGGTGCACCCCGGGGCCCGATGGGAGCAGGGCGAAAGGCACCGCGAGCACCGCCAGGAGCGGCGGGTTGAAGAACCCTTCGTAGGCCCCGGGCTGGGGCAGCACCTGGTAGCCCACGGCCCGGACGACGGGGTCGTACAGGTGGGCGCTGTCAGTCAGGTAGTGGCGACCCGCCTGCCACCATACGAAGGCGTCCGGCTGATTCGGCGCGAGAAGGGTCAGGAGCACCAGCCTGGCGCCGAAGACCGCCCCCAGCAGGCCCAGCACAAGCGGGCTTCCCAGCAGGTCCCGCGCCGCACCCCATAGCCGGCGGCCAAAGCCAGGGCGAGCCCGTCTGGTCGTCATCGCGAGAAATCATGAGGCCGGCAGGCGGCCAGTAGTATTTGTGGGAGTGCCGCCCTGGTGGAATTGGTAGACACGCAACGTTCAGGGCGTTGTGAGCGCATGCTCGTGGAGGTTCGAGTCCTCTGGGCGGCATTAACCCTTAGCGACCCACCCGCCGGGTGTTGACATACCACTCCTGCACGAACTCGTAGCGCTCCCATGACTCGATCCCGGGGTTGAGCCGCACACCGTTCAGCCGGTTGCTGGTTCCCACCAGCTGGTCGGGGCTGTAGAGGAAGACGGCGGCCGCGCTCTCCCGCAGGATCTTCTGCACCTCCGCGTAGGCGGTACGCCGAGCTCCGATGTCGGCGTTGAAGCGGCCGTCCTCCAGGGCCTTGTCGAGGAAGGGGTCCTTGGCCATGCCGGAGAAGTTGGTGCCCGTGGCCGTCCCCTCGGCCGAGTGCCACAGGGCGAACACGTCGGGGTCAGGGCCGTTGTCGAAGGGCGTGATGGCGAGGTCGAACTCGCGCTTGGTCAGGGCGTCGACGACCTGCCCCTCCCCCACCTGCTTGACCTCCGCCTTCAGGCCGATGTCGGCAAGGTCGGCCTTCACCTGGCGGGCGATCGCGGGGTACGGGTCGACATCCGACGTCAGCAGCACCAGCGACAGCTCCTGGCCCGCCTTGGCCCGCGACGCACCTGTCCGGGCCCAGCCGGCGGCGTCCAGCGCGGCGGCGGCGGCCTGGCGGTCATAGCCGGGGCCCGCGTCGGCGGAGTCCACCCAGCTGATGGCCGACGGGATCGGTGAGCCGGTGACGTGGCCGTAACCCCTGAGGACGTCGTCGACCATGCGCTGGCGGTTGATCCCCTGGGCGACGGCGCGGCGTACCCCCACCTCCCCCATTCCCGGCTGCTTCTGGTTGAACAGGAGCTGGACGTAGCTGAAGCTCTGAGCCCGGACCAGGCGCCGGTTGGGCAGCCGCGAGACCGTGGTCGCGTCCTCGGCGGACAGCTGCGCGAGCATGTCGATGTCGCCCGAGAGCAGCGCCTGCAAGGCCTCACCGCTGGTCTCGTAGCGGCGTAGCTCCAGCTGGTCGACCTGGGGCGGCTCGAGGGCGTGCGGGTTGCGCTTCAGGACCACGCGGTTGCGGTCGGCGGAGTCGAACCTGAACGGGCCTGACGTGGGCGCGTCGAGGATCTCCGGCATCGCGGCCACCTGCTGCGGCTTGAGGTAGTGCTCCGGCACCAGCCCGATGGTCGTCAGGGACAGGAACGCCGCGCTGGGGGACGGCAGGGCGTAGATGATCGTGCGGGCGTCGGGGGTGGTCACGCCGACGCCCGACCACGCCTGGCCCACCGGCGTCTGCGACAGTGCCTGGTCGTGGAGCACCGCCAGCGTGAACGCCGCGTCGGCCGAGGTCAGGGGGACGCCGTCGGACCACTGCAGGTTGGGGCGCAGGTGGAAGGTGTACGTCCTGGCGGTGGCGTCGACCTCCCAGCTCTCGGCCAGCTCCGCCTCGGGACGGCCGTCGGCCGCGATCCGGGTGAGGCCGCGGTCCAGCAGTGCCGAGACGTCCCTGGAGTTCTGGGTGGAGGCGAACGGCGGCAGCAGCGACAGCGGGCCGTCCAGAACCAGGCCCTCGGTGACCGTGCCGCCCGGTGCGGGGGCCAGCCGGGTGGTCAGGAAGTACGCCCCCAGCCCCCCGCCCGCCACGACGGCGGCGACCACGACCAGCGCCAGGGCCAGCAGCGGGCCCCGGATCCGACGGCGACCGGGCCCGGGGCGTCGCCCCAGGCGGGCCGTCATGAGAACTTGATGTTTGCTATCGAGACCAGGACAAAGATCACCGTCAGGCCGATGGTGATCTGGAAGACGGTCTTCTCGATGCCGCGCTTGGTGCGGTAGCCCCCGCCACTGTCAGCGCCGCCGCCGATCGTGCCACCGAGGCCACTGCTCGACTTCGGTGTCTGCAGCAGCACGGAGATCACCAGCAGCACGCCGGTGACCAGCTCCAGCACCTGGAGGACGGTGTGGGTGGGGAAATTCTTCAGCATCGCGCCCCGAATCTAACACAGGATTTCTATGGTGTCCGCGAGTCTACAATCTAGTGGTGCCAAGCCGCCTGGTGACGGCCCTGCTGACGGCCATCATCCTCCCCGCCTGCGGCCCCGCGCGCCTGCCGGCGGCCGGCGCACCCCTCCCGACGCCCGCGGCGGCCGCCGCGGCGGCAGCCGGACCGGTGGCCGTTGGGACGGCGCGGGTGGAGCTGCTGGCCGACGGGGCCGAGGCGATGGCCCGGATGGTGGCACTGGTGGCGGCGGCCCGGGCGCGCGTCGAGGCGGAGATCTACGAGTTCGACCGTCGGGAGCTGGTCGAGGCGATGGTGGCGGCCCGGCGCCGCGGCGTGGCCGTCGCCGTGGTCGCCGACCCCACGGTGTCAACCAATGCCAAGGCCCTGGATCGGCTGCGCGCCGCCGGCGCCGAGGTCCGCCTGTTCCCCACGGGCGCGGGTCAGATCGACCACGTGAAGCTGCTGGTCGTCGATGGCCTGGCCGCGGTCTTCGGGGGCATGAACTGGGGCAGCCGTTCCTATCTCAACCACGACTTCGACGTCGCCGTCACGGGGACGCCAGTGGCGCTCCTCGACTGGATCCTCGCCAACGACCTGGTCCGGTCGGGCAACGTGGAGCTCCGGCCGCCGGCCCGTCCACCCGACGACCCCGGCCTGCGGCTGGCCACCACCCACCCGGCGGCCGACATCCGCCCGCTGGTGCTGGAGGCCATCGGGGCCGCCCGCGCGTACGTCTTCGTCGAGATGTACGTCATCACCGACGGCCCGGCGCTGGCGGCGCTGGAGCAGGCGGCCCGCCGCGGGGTGGCGACGTGGATCCTGCTCGACCCCGGCCAGCCCCTTAACCAGGCAGCCGCCGTCCGCCTCCGCGAGGCGCGCGTGGCGGTGCGCTTCTACCACGGTTCCGGCGAGAAGCTCCACGCCAAGGCGATGGTGGTGGACGGCGGTCGCCTCCTGGTGGGCTCGGCCAACTGGACCAGCTCAGGATTCGGCCACAACCACGAGCTGGACGCGCTGATCGACAGTCCCGAGGTCGCCGCCGCGGCGCTGCGCCGGATGGAGGCGGACTGGGCGGTGTCGGCCTAGGCGCCCCGGACCTGGGCCTGTCGGTACTCGTCGCGGGCGTTGAGCCGCTCGCGGGTCTCCTCGCTGACGAGGTAGGCCAGCACTATCAGGAACACGAAGCCCAGCGCAAACTCGCCGAGCGCCGCGAGCCACTCCACGTCGCCGGCGCCCCGGACGATGCCGGGTGCGAGGTCGTCGAACACATAGAACGCGCGCAGCCCCACCATCACCACCGCGTAGGCCACGGACAGGCGCCACGCCCACCTTCGCAGCGCCAGCAGCCAGAGGGACGCCGTGAAGCCGGCGATGTTGAGCACCATCACCCCCAGCTCGCCGGGGGCCAGCGCCGTTCGGCCGAGCATGAAGGCGAGCATGTACGCGCCGTGGCGGGAGATGGTCACCACCGCCACGAGTCCCAGGAACAGGGAGGCGCCGATCAGCTCCTGGGGCGGCACCGGGGCGCCCTCCGGTGGGGCGGAGTTGCCGTAGGGCACGGGGTCAGCCCGCGGTGGGCGCGGCCGCGGCGACGATGGCGAGGAAGTCGGCCGCCACCAGGCTGGCGCCTCCCACGAGGGCGCCATCGATATTGGGCATGCTCATGAGCTCCGCCGCGTTGCCGGCGTTGACTGAGCCGCCGTAGAGGATGCGGGTGACCTCCGCCACCTCGGCCCCCAGCACGTCGGCGAGCAGGCGGCGGATCAGGCCGCAGCTGGCCTCCGCGTGGTCGGGTGTCGCGGTCCGCCCGGTGCCTATGGCCCACACCGGCTCGTAGGCCAGCACCAGGTCGCGGCCCTGCTCCGCCGTCATGCCCGCCAGCGCGGCCGGCACCTGGCGGCCGAGGACGGCGTCAGTCTGACCCAGCTCGTGCTCCTCGAGCGTCTCCCCGACCGCGACCATGGGCCGCAGGTCGTGGGCGAGGGCCGCGTGGACCTTGCGGTTGACGGACTCGTCGGTCTCGCCGAACAGGCCGCGCCGCTCCGAGTGGCCGATGAGCGCGTAGCGGCACCAGCCCGTGAGCATCGGCGGGGCGACCTCGCCGGTGTAGGCGCCAGAGGCCTCCCAGTACATGTCCTGGGCGCCCAGCTCCAGCCGACCACCCAGTCGCCGCGACACGGGCCAGAGGCTGGTGAACGGCGGCAGGATCGCAACCTCCACCGTGGACCCCTCCGCGGTCGATGGCTGGTCGGACTCGCCCGCGGGCAGGCCGGCGACGATCGCGTCGACCAGCTCCAGCGACTCCGGCACGGTCTTGTTCATCTTCCAATTGCCAGCGACAAATGGCGTCCGGCTCATTCTCTTTCCTCCTGCAGCACCCTGATCCCGGGCAGCTCGCGGCCCTCGAGGAACTCGAGGGTTGCCCCGCCCCCGGTGGACACGTGGGTGATCGAGTCCTCCAGTCCCAGCTCGGCCAGCGCGGCGGCAAGGTCGCCGCCACCAACCACGCTGGTCGCGTCGGAGGCGGCCACCGCCTTCGCCACGGCCTCGGTGCCGGCGCGGAAGGGCGCCATCTCGTAGACGCCAAGCGGGCCGTTCCAGACCACCGTGCCGGCCCCGGCGACGGCCTCGCCAAACGCGGCCTGGGTCGCCGGACCGACATCCAGCATCATCCAGCCCGCGGGGATGGCCCCCGAGTCCACCACCCGGGTGGCCGCGCCGGCGCTGAAGCCGTCGGCCACCATCGCGTCCGCGGGAAGCAGCAGCTTCTCGCCGCCGGCGTCCAACAGCCGGCGGGCGGTATCGAGCTGGTCCTCCTCCACCTTGCTGTCGCCGACGTCGGCGCCGCCGGCCTTGAGCAGCGTGCAGGCCATCGCCCCGCCGACCAGCATCCGGCTTACGCGGGGCAGGAGGTGCTCCATCACGCCGATCTTGGTCGAGATCTTGGCGCCACCGACGATCGCCACCAGCGGCTGCCGGGGGTGCGCGAGGACCTCGCCCAGCACGCGCACCTCCTTCTCCATCAGGAACCCCGCGGCGCTGGGCAGCAGGTGGGCTACGCCCTCGGTCGAGGCATGCGCGCGGTGGGCGGCGCCAAAGGCGTCGTTGACGTACGCGTCGGCCAGGCCGGCGAGGGCGCGGCAGAACACCGGGTCGTTGGCCTCCTCGCCGGGCTCGAAGCGCACGTTCTCCAGCATTACCGGCGCGGCACCCGCGCCATCGAGGAAGCGCGCCACGTCGTCGCCGACCACGCCGGGCGCCACGGCCACCTCGCGGCCAATGATCTCGCCCAGCCGCGCCGCCAGGGGCGCGACCCGCATCTCCTCCACAACGCTGCCCCTGGGGCGGCCCCGGTGGGTTGCCAGCCGCAGCGACGCGCCCTTCTCGAGCAGTGCCCGGATCGTAGGCACCGCCGCCTGGATCCGGGCGTCGTCCACGATACGCCCGCCCTCCATCGGGACGTTGAAGTCCACCCTCAGCAGGACGCGCTTATCCGCGACGTCGAGGTCCTCGAGGGTGCGCAGACGGCGCGCCGGCGCCGCGATGTCGCTGTCTGGCAAGGCGGCCGCCTAGCTGGCGGAGAAGCCCTTGGCGCCCATGAAGCGGACGAGGTCGACGACGCGGCAGGAGTACCCCCACTCGTTGTCGTACCAGCTGAGCACCTTCACGTGCTTGCCGTCGACCACCATCGTCGACTTCGCGTCGAGGATGCTCGAGTGGCTGTCGCCCTCGAAGTCCGACGACACCAGCTCCTCCTCGGTGTAGCCGAGGATCCCGCTGAGATCGTCCTCGGAGGCGCGCTTCATCGCGGCGTTGATCTCCTCGGCGGTGGCCTCCTTCTCCAGCTCCGCGGTCAGGTCGACCAGCGAGACGTCCGGGGTGGGGACCCGCAGCGCCAGGCCGTGGAACTTTCCCTTGAGCTCGGGCATCACCAGCGCCACCGCCTTGGCCGCGCCGGTGGTGGTGGGGATGATGTTGATCGCCGCCGCGCGGGCCCGGCGCAGGTCCTCGTGGGGAGCGTCGAGGATCTTCTGGTCGTTGGTGTAGCTGTGCACCGTGGTCATCAGCGCGCTGCGGATGCCGAAGGACTCATGCAGGACCTTGGCCACCGGGGCCAGGCAGTTGGTGGTGCAGGAGGCGTTGCTGACGACGTTGTGGGCGGCGGGGTCGTAGCTCTTCTCGTTGACGCCCATGACGATGGTGATGTCCTCGTTCTTCGCCGGCGCCGAGATGATCACCTTCTTGGCGCCGCCCTTCTCGATGTGGACCTTCGCCTTCTCGGCGTCGGTGAAGAAGCCGGTCGACTCCACGACCAGGTCCACCCCGAGGTCGGCCCACGGCAGGTTGCCGGGGTCGCGCTCGGCGAGCACCTTGATGCGCTGGCCGTCGACCACCAGGTGGTCGCCGTCGGCGCTGACCTCGCCCTCGTAGTTGCCCAGGACGCTGTCGTACTTCAGGAGGTGGGCCAGGGTGTCCGGGCTGGTGATGTCGTTGACCGCCACGACCTCGATGTCGTCGAAGCGGCGGCTGGCGCGGAAGACGTTGCGACCGATCCGCCCGAACCCGTTGATACCGACCTTGAAGCCCATTCAGATCTCCCAAATTCCGCGCGGCGACGACGTCTGCAAGGGGGCCGGGCGCCGCGAGCCCAGCGCGCTAATCTACCAAACCGGCTTCGGCGGCCACGGCCGCCAGCCGCCTCAGGCGGGCGTTGACGGCGGACTTGCTGACCCCCAGCCGGACCGACATCTGGGCCAGCGAGGCGCCCGGCATGGACAGCCGGAGCGCCGCCATCTCTCGGAGCGCCTGGGGCTGCGCCTCGAGCACCCCGGCCGCCACCAGGCGCCGGACGGTGTCGACCTGCCGGACCGCCGTGGCCACGCTGCGGCGGAGGTTGGCGGTCTCGGAGTTGGCCTCGCGGTTGGCCTGGCCGCGCATCTCACGGAGGATGCGGTCGTTCTCGAACCGCAGCACCGCCTGGCTGGCGCCCATGGCGTTGAGCAGCAGGGCCACGTCCTCGCCGCCCTTGATGTAGACGAGCCAGCGCCGCCCCCGGTGGCGGACGCGCGGCCGGACGCCCAGGCGTCGCAGGGCCACCGCCACCCCCGTGGCACCCGCCTCGCTGGTGAGGGCGAATTCCAGGTGCGAGCCTCGACCACCGACGCTGACGGTGCCCGCGGCGACAAAGGCGCCCCGCAGGTGCGCCCGCTCACAGTGGCTGCGCGCCGGCGGCGCCGCCCCAATGGCCAGCCCGTGCAGCGGCGTGCCCGGTGTCCGTGGCACCGCCACGATGTAGCTGGGCCGCACCGGGGTCCGGCCTCGCCGAAAGTGGCCCTCGCCGCCGGGCTCGCCCGGCGCGCCGCTGAGCGCGTGCACCAGGCCAACCACCTTGCGGGCCGCGATGTTGGTGGTCAGGCGGCAGGTGAAGCCGGCGTCGGCCTCGGCCGTGCGGGCCGCGGCCAGCACGCCCTGCAGCTCACTCAGCTGGCAGCACGCGCGGGGCGAGGGGTGGAGCGCCAGCTCGTGGCGGACGTCGGCGGAGAACGAGGACCGTCGCTTATCGATCGAGGTCACGGTGGCGCACCGTCGCGGCCACACCGGAGGCCTCCAACCGCCGCGCGATCTCCTCAGCCAGGACCACCGACCGATGGCGTCCACCGGTGCACCCGACCGCCACGAACAGCGCCGGCTTGCCCCACTCCCTGTAGCCCTCGAGAAGCGGCTCCAGCACCGCGGCCACGCCGTCCAGGAACGGACCCGTCAGCGGCGAGCCCAGCACGAAGTCACGGATGGCGGCGTCGCGGCCGGTCAGGTCCCGGAGCGCGGGGACGTAGAAGGGGTTCTCCAGGAAGCGGCTGTCGATCACCCAGTCGGCCTCGGTGGGGACGCCGTACTTGTAGCCGAAGGTGACGAGGTTGACGGGCAGGGACGCGCCCACCCGCGGGGCGCCGGCCTCGCCGGCCACCAGCTCCTGCACCCGCGAGACCAGCTCGTCAACGCGCATGTCGGTGGTGTCGACGACCTCCGCCACCTCGCGCAGCTCGCCCAGCCGCCCGCGCTCCTCCTCCACCGCCCCGCGCAGCCCCGCCCCGGTGTCGAGGGGGTGGGTCTTGCGCGTCTCGCTGAAGCGCCGCACCAGGGTGTCGGTCTCCGCCTCCAGGTAGATCACCTGGGCATCCAGGGCGCGCACCTGCCCGACCAGCCCGGCGAGGCCATCGCGGTCCAGGCCCCGGGCGTCGAGCACCGCCGCGCGCGGACCACCGGTGGTGGAGGGCTCCTCGACAAAGGCCGCCAGCAGCCGCGGCGGGAGGTTGTCGGTGCACGTGTAGCCCATCATCTCCAGCGCACGGACGGCCTGCGACCTGCCCGAGCCCGAGAGGCCGGCGACCAGCACCAGTCGACCAGGAGCCATCGGGGCGAAATTCTATCGGCGCGCCCGTACCTATACTCCCGACCGATGGAATGCGCGCTGCCCACCTGCCTGAAGATCGGCATCGACCCGGTCGCCTTCACGGTCGGCGGCTTCGCCCTTTACTGGTACGGGCTGCTCGTCGCGATCGGGTTCGTCGTGGCGATCCGGCTGGCCACCAACGAGGCCGAGCGCCGGGGCCTCGACGGCGACCAGGTGCTCTCCGCGACGCTGGTCGCGTCCCTGTTCGGGCTGCTCTTCGCCCGGGTCGCCTGGGTGCTGCAGTACCAGCCGGGCTGGTACGTGGACGGCAAGCACCTGGGCGAGGCCCTGTCGCTGTGGCAGGGCGGCCTTAGCCTCACCGGCGGCATCGCGGGCGGGGTGCTGGGCGCCTGGCTGTACACCAACCGCTACAACCTCCCCACCCTGGCCGTACTCGACGTCGGGGCGCTGGTGGCGCCGCTGGGGGTGGCGCTGGGCAAGGTGGGCAACATCATCAATGGGGACATCGCGGGCCTGCAGACCACCAACTTCGGCGTGGAGTACACCAATGTCTCCAACCGCCTGCTGGCGCCCGACACGGTGGGCAAGACCCAGCACCCGATAGCCATCTATGAGGTGCTCTACAACCTCGCGCTGTTCGGTGTCCTCTACTACCTCTGGCGCCGGGGACTGCTGCGCCGTGGCCAGGTGGCGGGGATCTACCTCGTCGGCTACGCGGCCGGTCAGCTGGTGATCGGGGCCTTCCGGCTGGCGCCCACCGGCGTGGCCGGGCTACGGGTGGTGCAGCTCACGGCCCTGCCCGCGGCCGCCGCTGGGCTCTGGCTGGTGCTGCGCGTGCGCGGCAGGGTGCTGTCCCCTAAACCTGCTCCTTGATCGCGACGGCGACCACGGCGGGGACCACCTCGGCGAGCTGGTCGACCGAGGCGTCGCGGATACCCGCGAGCGACTTGAAACGCCGGATCAGCTGACGCTTGCGCACCGGGCCGAGGCCCGGCACGGAGTCCAGCGGCGACTCCAGGCGCTGCTTCGCCCGGGTCCGGCGATGGAAGCTGATGGCGAACCGGTGAGCCTCGTCGCGCACCCGCTGCAGCAGGAACAGCGCCGGCGAGTCCAGCGGTAGCAGCACGGGCGCGCCGCCACCCGTCGGGATCATCTCCTCGCGGCGCTTGGCCAGGCCGAAGGTGGTGACCTGGTGCACGCCCAGCTCCTCCATCACCTCGCGGGCGGCGCTCAGCTGGCCCCGGCCGCCGTCGATGATCACCAGGTCCGGGAGGCTCTCGAAGCTGCTGTCGGGGTCGCGGCGCGGACGCGGCTCGGGCGCCTCGGCGAGGTGTGGCACAGACGCGGCGGCGGCCTCGGCCGGGTCGTTGGGGGCCTCCGGGGCGTCGTCGGGGGTGCGCGCCGCGGCCAGCCGGCGGAAGCGGCGGCGGAGCATCTCCTGCAGCATCGCGAAGTCGTTCGCGCCCTGCACCCCCTTGATGTGGAAGCGCCGGTAGTGGGCGTTCTTCGGGCGGCCGTCCTCGAACACCACCATCGAGCCCACCGGGTCCGTGCCCATCAGGTTGGAGATGTCGTAGCACTCGATCCGGCGGGGCAGGCGGTCGAGGCCGAGGGCCTCCTGGAGGTCGGCGAGGAGCCGCTCGGAGCGCTCGCTGTCGTAGTCCTTCTTGATGGTGGCCTGGCGCAGCGCCTCCTCGGCGTTCTCCCGCGCCATCGCCAGCAGCTGGCGGCCCCGACCGCGCTGGGGCACCGTCACGGCCACCCGCGACCCGCGCCGCTGGCTGAGCCAGCCGGCGAGGTCCTCCGCGTCGGGGATCTCGACGGGGAGCAGGATCTCCCTCGGGAAGCTGGTGGCGTCGCCGTAGAACTGCCCCGCGAATCCGTTGAGGATCCCGGCGACGTCGACGTCGGCACTGCCCTCGAGCTCGAAGCCCTCCGAGCCGATGACCTGCCCCCGACGGACGGTGAGCACCGACACCAGCGCCCCGGAGCCGTCGCGGGCGACGCCGATGACGTCCTGGTCGCGGGCCGCCTGCGACAGCACGCGCTGCCGCTCCGCCACCTGCTCGAGCGCGTAGGCGCGGTCGCGGAGGCGGGCGGCGCGCTCGAACTCCAGCCTGTCCGACGCCTCGAGCATCTCCCGCCGCGTGGACCGCAGCAGCTCCTCCGAGCGGCCCTCCATGAACACCCCGATCCGCTCCAGGTTGCCGTGGTACTCGGCCGGCTCGATCAGCCCCTCGCACGGTCCCGAGCAGCGCTTGATGTGGTAGTCGAGGCAGACCCGGCCGCGCTTGAAGACGTCGTCGGAGCACGTCCGGTAGGGGAAGATCCGCCGCAGCGTCTTCATCGTGCTGCGCAGCGCGCCGGCGTTGGTGAACGGGCCGAAGTAGCGACCGCCGTCGTCGGTCACCTTGCGCACGGTGTACACGCGCGGGAAGTCGCCCTTGCGGGGCAGCTTCATGTAGAGGTAGTTCTTGTCGTCGCGCAACCGGATGTTGTAGCGCGGCCGGTAGCGCTTGATCATCGTGCACTCCAGCAGCAGCGCCTCCTGGTTGGTGGTGCAAGTCAGGACGTCGAAGTCGTAGACCTTACGCACCATCCCCGCCATCCGCGGGTCCGTGGGTCCCGACGTCTGGAAGTAGCTCCGCAGCCGGTTGCGCAGGTTGTGCGCCTTGCCGACGTAGATGACCTTCGTCTGCACGTCGCGCATCACGTACACCCCCGGCCCCGCGGGCGCCTGGCGCAGGCGCTCCTTGAGGAGCTCGGGGCGTTCCAGCAGGAGGTCGGTGCTCACACCGTCGATAGTAGGAGGCTTGGGCAGGAGCCCCGCTGAAGAAAGCGCCAGCCCCGACCGCGATACGATTCGCGCATGGACCGAGCCTCAGGGCGGGCGCGAATCGGCTCAATAGGTTTTGGGCTGATCGGCTTTGCCCTGATCTCAGCGGCCAGCTTTGTGGTGAACGAGCAGGCGCTGCCCGCAGCGATCGGGTGGGTCGTGGTCCTGTATGGCATCTCCCACCTGGTCACCCGGCGTCCCTTCTATCGCCAGTCCTTCCTGGAGACGCGGTTGTGGGGTATCGGCTTCCTCGGATACGGGGGACTGATGTTGTGGGGCCTCCGGGGCCTGCCGGACGCTTTGATCTTGAGCGGCCTGCTGGTCCTGGTCATCGACCTCGCGGGTGAGGCAATCTTCTGGGAGCATTCCGCAACCGGGGTGGTCAAGGCCGGATACCTGGTCTGGAAGCGCATCAGTCAGGCGCCACTGACCTAAGCGGGCTTGGCGGCCTCCTGGCGGAGGTAGGGCTGGAGGTACTGGCCGGTGTATGAGCGGGGGTTGGCCGCCACCTGCTCCGGGGTGCCCTCGGCGACGACGTAGCCGCCCTTGTCGCCGCCCTCAGGGCCGAGGTCGATGATGTGGTCGGCGGTTTTGAGGACGTCGAGGTTATGCTCGATCACCAGCACCGTGTTGCCGCGGTCGACCAGCTGCTGCAGGACGCGCAGGAGGCGCTCGATGTCGGCGAAGTGGAGGCCGGTGGTGGGCTCGTCGAGGATGTAGAAGGTCATCCCCGTGTCCCGCCGCGACAGCTCGGTCGAGAGCTTGACCCGCTGCGCCTCGCCGCCCGACAGCGTCGTCGCCGGCTGGCCGAGCCGGATGTAGCCCAGGCCGACGTCGACGAGGGTGCGCAGCTTGCGCTCAATCTTGGGCACGTTCTGGAACAGCTCCAGCGAGTCGTCGACGCTCATGTCGAGCACGTCGGCGATGCTGTGCCCCTTGAAGCGCACCTCCAGCGCCTCGCGGTTGTAGCGCTTGCCCTTGCAGACCTCGCACGGCACGTAGACGTCGGGCAGGAAGTTCATCTCGATCTTAATCATCCCGTCGCCCTGGCACGCCTCGCAGCGGCCGCCCTTGACGTTGAAGCTGAACCGCCCCGGCTTGTAGCCGCGCTCCCGGGCCTCGGGCAGGGTGGCGTACAGCTCGCGGATGTGAGTGAAGACGCCGGTGTACGTCGCCGGGTTGGAGCGCGGCGTGCGGCCGATGGGGGTCTGGTCGACGTCGATCACCTTGTCGAGGTGCTCCAGCCCGGTCACGCCGCGGTGCTTACCGGGCCTGGTCTTGGCGCGGTAGAAGTGCTGGTTCAGGCGGCGGTAGAGGATGTCGTTGACCAGCGTTGACTTGCCGGAGCCGCTGACCCCGGAGACGTTGATCAGCTTGCCCAGGGGGAAGTCGACGGTGACGTCCTTGAGGTTGTTCTCGCTGGCGCCCTTGACCACCACCTTCTTGCCGCTGCCCTTGCGCCGCCGCGGCGGCAGCGGGATGCTGCGTTCGCCGCGCAGGTACTGGGCGGTGGGCGAGTCCGGGGAGCGGAGCAGGTCGGCGTAGGGGCCACTGAAGACAATCCGACCGCCGTGCTCCCCTGCGCCGGGGCCGATGTCCACCAGCCAGTCGGCGTGGCGCATCGTCTCCTCGTCGTGCTCCACGACGATCAGGGTGTTGCCCAGGTTGCGGAGCCGCTCGAGCGTGTTGATCAGCTTGCGGTTGTCGCGCTGGTGCAGCCCGATCGAGGGCTCGTCGAGGACGTAGAGCACGCCCATCAGGCGGGAGCCGATCTGCGTCGCCAGCCGGATCCGCTGCGCCTCGCCGCCGGACAGCGAGGGGGTGGTGCGGTTGAGGGTGAGGTAGTCGAGCCCCACGTCGACCATGAAGCTCAGCCGCTCCTTGATCTCCTTGCGGATCTGGACCGCGATGGTCTCCTCGCGCTCGGTCAGCTGGAGGTTGTCGAAGAACACCGACGAGGCCGCCACCGACAGGTCGCAGAGCTCCGAGATGTTCCTGTCGCCAACGGTCACCGCCAGCGCCTCGGGCTTCAGCCGCCGGCCGTTGCAGCCCGGGCAGGGCAGCGCCATCATCAGGCGCTCGATCTCCGACCGGGTGTAGTCCGACTCCGTCTCGCGGTAGCGGCGCTCGATGCTGCTGATCACCCCCTCCACCGTCGCCCGGCGGAAGCGCTTGCGGCCGAAGCGGTTGCGGAAGCTCTTCTTGGCGTCGAAGTCGTCGGTGCCGTAGAGGATGAAGTCGAGGTCCTCCTCGGGCAGCTCGCCCACCGGCGTGGTGGTGCTGATGCCGTGCTTCCGGGCCAGCCACTCGGCCTGCTCGTTGTACCAGTGACCGCTGCGACCGGCCAGCTCGAAGGCGCCGTCGCGGAGCGACAGTGAGCGGTCGGGCAGGACCGCGTCGGGGTCGACCTCGAGGCGCGTCCCCAGGCCGGTGCACTCCGTGCACGCGCCGTGGGGCGAGTTGAAGGAGAAGTTGCGCGGCTGGGGCTCCTCCAGGCCGGTGCTGCCGTGCACGGGGCAGGCGTAGGAGAGCGAGAACACGGTCTCGGCGGTGTCGCGGGCGCCCTTGAGGGCCTTCTTTCGCGGCCCGTCCTCCGCGACCGCCACGTCCGTCAGCGGGGCGATCACCACGGACCCCTGCGACATCCGGGTGGCGGTCTCGATCGACTCCGTCAGCCGCGAGCGAGACGCCGGGTCGACCACCAGGCGGTCGACCACGATCTCGATGTCGTGCTTGTAGTTCTTGTCGAGGTCGATCTTCTCCTCGAGCTCGTAGATGCTGCCGTCAACCCGCGCCCGGACAAAGCCGGCCTTGCGGGCGCCGTCGAGGACCTCCTCGTGCTCCCCCTTGCGGCCCACGACCACGGGCGCCAGCACCATCATCCGCATCCCCTCGGGCATGCCCAGCACCTGGTCGGTGACCTGGTCCACCGTCTGCCGGGCGATCGGGCGGCCGCACTCGGGGCAGTGGGGCCGGCCCACCCGGGCGAAGAGCAGGCGGAGGTAGTCGTAGATCTCCGTGACTGTGGCCACCGTCGACCGCGGGTTCTTGCTGCTCCCCTTCTGGTCGATCGAGATCGCGGGCGAGAGGCCGTCGATCTGGTCGACGTCGGGCTTCTCCATCTGGCCCAGGAACTGCCGCGCGTATGCCGACAGCGACTCGACGTAGCGGCGCTGGCCCTCCGCATAGATCGTGTCGAAGGCGAGCGACGACTTGCCCGAGCCGGACAGGCCGGTGAAGACCACCAGCTTGTCGCGGGGGATCTCCAGGTGCACGTCCTTGAGGTTGTGCTCGCGGGCGCCGCGGACGACGATCGAGGACTGGTGCGGCTGCGCCGACGGCTCGGTCAGGTCACGCGGGCGCGCCACGGCGGCACGCCGCTTGGGGGCCACTAGGAGGGATCAGGGAGGGGGAAACAGGCCACGGTCCAAGTCTATTTGGCGGCGTCTAATGGACGAGCAGGCGCCAGCGGAGGCCCATCCGATGGAGGATGTAGCGGACCAGGGTGGCCATCGTCTTGAGGCCGTAGACGAGGCTGACGCGGAAGTTCACCGACGACGCCTCGGCGAAGTAGCGCGTCTGCACCGGCACCTCCCCTGCCGTGAAGCCGAACGCCGCCGCCTGCACCAGGATCTGGGTGTCGAAGACGAAGTCGTTGGAGTTGCGCAGGAACGGCACCGCCTCCAGGAAGCGGCGGCTGTAGGCGCGGTAGCCGCTGTGGTACTCCGACAGCCCGAGCCCCAGGACGGCGTTCTCGCAGGCGGTGAGGAAACGGTTGGCGATCCGCTTCCACCAGGGCATCCCCCCGGCCTTCGCCGCGCCGGGGTCGGCGAAGCGTGAACCCAGCACGATGTCGTCGCCGGCGCGCACCTTGTCCGCCATCTGGCCGAGGATCTTCGGGTCGTACTGGCCGTCAGGGTGGAGCATCACCACCCGCCCCTCGAGGTGGCGCGCCGCCCGGG
>JAXDLV010000215.1:0-20146 GCA_034666445.1 Chloroflexota bacterium
CCCTGGCCGTCGACGGCGGCCTCGACCGGGGGCTCTTCGAGCGGGGGGGCCTCACCCGGCGTTCCAGCGGCGCCGCACGGCGCGGTAGGAGAGCGCCGCCAGCGCTGCCACGAACACGACGGGGGCGACCAGCAGCAGCGGGGCACGACTGTTGTCAAACATGTGGGGCCAGGCCGAGGCGGAGGTGTTGGGGGTCCCCAGGGAGACGTCCGGCACGACGGGACCGGGCGTCGTGGTGCCCGCGCCGCAGACATCCGAGCTGTATACGGGCTGCGGGTGGATCGCGAAGACGGCGTTGCCGTCCTCGATCGAGTCGCTGCAGCCGATGGCATCCCCGATGCACAGGGGCGGCGCCGCGGCCCGGCCGGCGTCCTCCAGCGACATCCGGTGCGGCTCCACCTGGGGGAAGAAGAAGCCCTTCGCGTAGAGCATCGCGTCGCGCATCGCGAACTGCGAGTGGAGGTAGTCACCGCGCTGGAACAGGTCCGAGCTGTAGTCGCGGTACTGCTTCATCGTCGTCTCGCGGGTGGAGGTGAGCGCCGTCGGGCCGGACTCGCCGTTGGCGCCGTCGGTGAAGTAGGCGTCGGCGACCCAGTCCTGGGCCTGCTTGATGTACTCCGACGTGTGGCCGTACATCAGGCGGTCCTGGTCGACCACCTCGTAGATGCCATAGGTGTGGCCGTAGGTCGTGGGCGACGCGGTCAGGTCGTACTGCCACTTGTTCATCGAGTAGTAGTAGTGCCAGGCGCCGGTGAAGGGCGACCCCGGCGGCGGCTGTCCCTCGGCGCGCTCGACCGACTGGGTGCCGTCGTGGGGGTGGTGCAGGCCCTGGAAGTGGGCCGCCTCGTGCTGCACGATGTAGGTCAGGGCGCGGGCGTTGGTGAACGGGCCACCGCCGGGAAGGCAGGCGGGGGCAAAGGGCGGTGACTGGTCGCACAGGATCGCGGTCTTGCTGATCGAGCGCTCGTTGAGGTTGTCGATCTGGCCCCAGCCCTCGCCGTCGTTGGTGCCCTCGGCAAGCCCCCCGACGATCAGCGGCAGGGCCACGTTGTAGACCTTCTCGAAGTACACGTTCAGCACGGGGACGGTGAACGCCCCGTCGCGCAGCGGGGCATAGCTGTCGCGGTTGTGGTCCACGAAGTTGCGCAGGTCGGTGGAGTTGACGCCCGCGTCGGGGATGCCGGTGTCGAGCGCGCCGTTGGCCTTGCCCTGCTCGAGGGCGTGCTGGCGGGGGTCCTCGATGCCGGTGTTGCAGTTGGGGTCGACCCCGGGGCCCTTGCTCACCGGGAAGCCGGTGATGGTGTCCAGCTGCAGGGACTCGCGGTTGGTGGCGCAGCCGAGCAGCGGGGCCTGGGCGAAGTCATAGCCGGGCAGGACGTCGGCAAAGCTCGCGTACGGGCTCGCGGAGTTGAGGGCCTTGATGCCCAGCTCGGGTTTGTAGACCTTGCTGAAGTCGACCTTGTAGAAGGCGCCCGGCTGGTTGTCGGGGTCGGAGTAGTGGTCGATCCAGTTGTTGGTCGCCAGGATGTAGAAATCGTTGGGCACCGGCCGGTACAGGTAGCTGCCTATGTACTTGAACGCCAGGCCCTGGTTGACGTCCCAGCCGAGCACGCCACCGAAGACGCTGCCCCCGGCGCGGAGCAGGGAGTCAGCCTGGCTGGGCGGGCTCACCCCGTTCCAGGTGGGGTCGTTGCGGTACTGCCAGATGGGAGGGTCGAAGCCCGCCGACCCGTCGGTCGCGGCCACCTCCTCGCGCAGCCAGTTCTCCCGCTCGTAGAAGGTGGGCGCCGCGCCCAGGTCCTGGAAGTAGAACCGGTACCGCCCGCCCCAGCCGCGGGTGTTGTCGACCTGGTCGCCGGCGCCGGTGTCGGGGTCCTTGATGTGGTCGAACGTGGCGAACATGTGGTACCGATTGGGCCGGAAGAACTCATCCGCGTACGCGGGGTAGAAGGTGTCCATCAGCATGAAGGTCAACCCCTGCGAGGTGCCCTGCGGCTGGGAGTCCACGTTGACCGCGTGGCTGCCGTTGCCATCCCAGTAGGGGTCGCGGACAGCATTGGGGTCGGGGTTGATGAACTGCGCGCCCGTCGTGGCGCCGGTGTCCATGTCGGTGAAGGAGTTGCAGTACTTCGGGTCGAGCCGAGTCGACTGGATCCAGTCCTCGACGGTGAAGGCGTCGATCAGGTCCACCGGGCAGGAGGGGTCGCTGCAGTCCGCGGCCTTGCCGCCGCGGAACTGCCCGAACTGGGCGTTGTACTTCGCGAGATAGGCGCCCTCATAGCTGGGCAGGCCGCTGAGGCTCGTGGCGTAGACGCTGGTGGTGGCGAGGACCTGGTCCTGGCGGGTGGCGTCCCTCATCGCGCTGTAGAGGTCGCGCGTGTAGAGGTCGTCGGCCACCAGGAAGTGGTAGTCGGGCTTGAACTTCAGAGGCTGGAAGTACGGCACCCGCGGCGTGGCGGTGCCGGTGTCGTGGGAGTTGTTGGGGTCGGTGCCCGAGAAGTGTGCGGGGTTGTGCTGCACCAGCCCTGACACCTGGCCCCCGTCATCCCGGTCATCGGAGCCGTCGGGGTTCTGCTTCTGGGCGGTCGAGGGCACGTACTCGTCGGGGAGCGCGCCCTTGATGTCGTTGAGCTCCGCCTCGGTGGGCGTCCAGCCGGTGAAGACCAGGTTGATCCGCTGGTCGCGGGTGAGGTGACCGGTCAGCTGCGCCAGATTCTCCTTGGCGTACTCCACGCGGTTGCCCGCGACAAGAGAGGCCATGCCCTTGTAGTCCTCGTTGTGGATGTTGACCGCGACGACGCGCACCTTCCAGACTCCCGCGTCGGGGTTGTCGATCGTCAGCTCGTCAAGGGGCAGGCTGGTCTCGTTGCCGCAGCCCTTGTCGAAGACGCTGCCGTCGCAGCCCAGGCCCTGGGTGCCCTTGATGCTCTGGTCGGGCGCGATCACGTACATGTAGGCCTTCCAGACGGGGTGCTGCCAGGCGATCTTGAGATACAGCGTGCGCGGCGCGGGGGCGTCGTCGGGCACGGTCAGCAAGATCTCCTCGCAGTTGCCCTCGACGGCGTCGCAGGTGCCGCCGGTCGGGTCGAGCACCCCCGACGCCGAGTCGGGTGACTGCAGCGTGGTCCCCTGCCACACGTACGCGTCGTGGTTGGAGCCGGTGGGGATCGAGAACGTGTGGCTCGGGGCCGTGTAGGCCGCCTGGCCGATGATGGCCGGCACCGAGGCCATGACGATCCCGACGATGACGAGCGGCACCCACGCCCGCCGCAGCGAATTGAGAACCAACACCCTGGCTACCCTCCACCGGCACCGCCGGGCGCGATCAGCGCCGCGGCCGCCCATTGCTGACGCCGGCGCGGTACGCCGACCCCTCCCCAACGCGCCACGGTCGGTGGCGCGCCGCGGGGAACCTTACAGAATCGCCACCCCCGTGGGCAAATCCCGAGTACGCGGCCCGTGGTGCGGGGCGCTGTGGATCAGGCCTCCCGCAGCCCCCGGCGGCGCGCCCGCACCAGCCCGAGAGCCGCCAGCAGCACGGCCCCCGCGGCGAGCGCCAGCAGCGCCATCGGCACCATCCGGGTGTTCGGCAGGCCGCGATCGGCCGCCGGCGTGTCGGGCACGCTGGTGCAGGCGCCGGAGCAGATCGAAGGTCCCGTCAGCTGCTTGGCGAAATCGGTGAAGGGCTGTACCCCTGACACCGTCGTGAAGCCCTCGGTGTCGGGGCCGGCGTTGGCATAGCTGATATTGGCCATCCCGTGGCTGTCGAGGTCGATCGTCATGAAGTCGAGCAGGATGCGCCCGTCATCGCCATCGGTTAGGCACAGCGTGCCGCGGAAGCACAGGGCCGCGTAACGCACGGGCGTTGGGCTGACGCGGCCCTGGATGAAGGTTGGGGTGCCGGAGTCGGCGTCGGTGGCCTGGGCCATGTACACGTACCAGTCATGCGTCGGGTCGTCGAGGTTGGGAGCATCGCTGGCCACCCAGGCGACGTCGACCTTACCCTTGTCGCCGCCCACGACCCAGGGCAGGACATTGCTCTTCAGATCCATCCCGTTGGCGGCGTCGGGGCTGTTGACGACAACCGGCGGGCTCCAGGTGTCGCCGTGGTCGGTGCTCATCGAGAACTTCACGGACGTCAGCCCGGTGGCGATCACGGTCTCCGGCCACACCACGTAGAGGTTGTCGGCCTTGTCAACCGCGATCACGGGGAAGAGCCGGTAGATGTTCACCGCGCTGGCGGGCTGCGGCAGGTAGACGGCGCGGTTGGTGAAGCTGATCCCGTCGGGACTGCGACCGATGTAGATGTTGTGGATGGGCGGGGTCGCGGATGTGCCCTGGTCCTCCAGTGAGGCTGTGCTGAACACCGAGTAGACCGTGCCCGTGCTGTCGAAGACCTGGTTGCCGTTGACGGCGTTGGTCGCGCCGTCGGCGGTGATCGACGCGTCGGTGATGATCGGGGAGCAGGCGGGCGACCACGCGGCGCCGCCGCTGATGCCGAGGCACTCGAAGGGCTCCGAGGTGGCCAGGCTGTTGTAGCTCAGCACCACCTTCGCCGCGGCGGTGCCCTGGCTGGGATCGGGCAGGTAGGCGGCCACCCACTGGCGGTCCGAGAGCGCCCCTGTGGGGTTGGTGTTGGGCACGTTGCAGCTCCCGTCATCGTTGCGCGCAGGCGCTGGCGGGGCGTTGGGCCCGGAGGAGGCAAGCTTGCCCGTCGGAACATCGCTGGCGGCCAGGTCCGCCATGTACACCGAGCCGGTCGTGTCGACTGCCAGGGTCGAGTCGCCGCCGCCGTTCTGGAACGAGGCGTTGCAGAAGGTGAACGTGTCGCCGCCATCCAGGGAGAACCAGAAGTTGGTGCCCTGGCAGCCGGTGTTGGCGGGCGGGAACAGGCAGTTCGCCACCGACGGCACACCGACCGGGGTGGAGATGTACACACGGTCGCCGTGCAGCCGGTCGACCGCGATGCTGGGCTCGCCGCCGCCGGGCTGGCTGGGGCTCGGGTTGGACTGAGGCAGGTGCTTGGTGGCGAAGCTGAAGCCGTTACCCGCAGGCGTCTCGGGCGCGTCGAAGTACCGGATCGTTAGTGAGTACGCCCCCCCCTGGCCACCCGGCCCCGCGATGCAGCCCACCTGGGTGCCGGGGCCGGCGGCGAAGGCCTGGACCTTGTACTCCGGGTACTTGAGATCGTGGAAGCCGACCCGCTGTACCGGGCTCCCGGTGACGTGGCCGCTGCGGCCCACGGTCGTGGTGCCCTCGGCGCTGGTGTCGGGTATCCCGGCGGTGCACAGTAGGAAGTCGTGCGGGGTGCTGTCGGTGCTCGTCGCCGTGAACTCCAGGGCCGGGTGGGTGGCGGCGCCGACGGGGCACACCACAAGGCCGGCGGGGTCGAACGGGGTGGTGAGCAGGTTGCCGGCGACGGTCACCGAGGTGCCCAGCGGGATGGAGACCGTGGGCGACGCCGTGCACGCGGTGCTCGCCGCGGCGACCGGAGTCGGCACGCGCCCGCCGGCACTGAGGAGACCGAGCCCCGCGCCCAGCAGCAACGGGATCGCGCGACGCGACAGGAGCGGCTTGACGATCGAGGTCACCAACGAATCTTGACATCGCCGCAATGACCCGACAAGTTAGATGCGCGCGGCGGGCTAGTACTCGGAGTGGGTCAGCCCGATCTCCTTGTCGACCGCCTTCAGGCTCTCGACGATGAAGCCGATGTGCTCGTCGGGGTCGGCGCCCAGCTGCCGCCAGCCCTTCTCGATGTCGTCCCGGGAGACGCTTCGGGCAAAGCCCTTGTCGCGCATCTTCTTATGCACCGAGCGGGCCTCGACCAGGGTCAGGTCGCGGCCCTTGACCAGCGCCACCGCCACGATGAAGCCGGTCAGCTCGTCGCTGGAGAAGAGGACCTGCTCCATCAGGTTCTCGCGGAGGACGCCGACGTGGTCGTTGTGGCTCTCGACCGCGTGGGTGATCACGTCAGGCCAGCCCAGCTCGCGCAGGATGCGGCCGCCCGCGAGGCCGTGTTCCAGTGGGTCGGGGTGCTTCTCGTAGTCGAAGTCGTGGATCAGGCCGACGATCCCCCACAGCTCCTCGTCCTCGCCGTAGCGACGGGCGAAGCCACGCATCGACGCCTCCACCGCCAGGCCGTGCTTGCGCAGGCTGTCCGACTCGTTGTGCTCGACCAGCAGGTCCCAGGCGTGGGCCCGGTCGTGGGGACCGCCCGGCGCCCAGCTCTCGGCGTCGGCACTCACGAGGTCACCCTGGCCTGCTGGCGGGCGAGGAGGTGGTCGTAGATAAGCTGGCTCCACGACTCCATGTCGAGGTAGTAGATCTTCATCTCCTCAAGTCGCAAGAGCTCGCCCTCCAGTTTCCCGGTCTCGCGGATGCTGATCTCAGGGTCGTCGCCGCTGACCTCGAAAACCAGCCCGAGGTGGACCCTGCTGACGTCATTGGAGTCGTCGTTGATGAGGCCGATCAGCCGGTGCGTCCAGCCTCCCGAGTAGCTTACTTCCTCGGCGAACTCCCTCCGCAGCCCCTCCAGCACCGGGTCCGAGCCGGCGCCGGCGGCGGTCACATCCTCGCGGTTCACGTGGCCCCCGACGCCCAGCGAGTACAGGTGGCGCAGCCGTTTCTCGGAGCTCTGCTTGAGCCGGCGCGTCAGCAGGTAGCGGTCCTCGTGGCGGAAGACGATGTAGGGGATGATCTGCTGGTAGTCGGGGTCCTCCTCGACCTCACCGCGAGGGCGGAACTGGCGGCGGGCGTCGATGATCTCGAGGTAGCGCTCGGGCTGGCTGTCGATGAACCCGTGCCAGGCGCCATCGGGGAAGATCTCGGCGCGGGGGACGACCAGGACCTCCTCCTTCTCCCACGCGCGGCTCACGTCACCCGATCCTGTTGCGGAGCACGCCGATGCCCTCGATCTCCACCTCCATCAGGTCGCCGCGCTGCACCGGGCCGACCCCCGGGGGCGTGCCGGTAAGGACCACGTCGCCGGGGAGGAGGGTCATCACGCTGCTGATGTAGGCGACCAGGTGGGGCACGTCGAAGAGCATGTCGGAGGTCGAGCCGTCCTGGCGCACCTCCCCGTTGACCCGCCCTATCACCCGGAGGTTGGCGGGGTCCAGGCCCGCCACCACGACGGGCCCGAGGGGGCAGAACGTGTCGAAGCCCTTGGCGCGGGTCCACTGGTCGTCGCTCTCCTGGAGGTCCCGGGCGGTGACGTCGTTGGCGCAGGTGAAGCCCGCCACGCGGGCCAGGGCGTCGCCCGGGGCGACGTCACGGCACACCTCACCGATGACAACCGCCAGCTCCGCCTCGTGGTGGACGTTGTGCGAAGCCGCCGGGTAGCGCACCTCGTCGCCGTCGCCGACAACCGCCGACGGCGGCTTCAGGAAGAGGAGCGGCTCGGTCGGGACCTCATGTCCCAGCTCGCGGGCGTGGGCCAGGTAGTTGCGCCCGACGGCGACGATCTTGGACGGCCGCAGGTCAGGCATCGGCGTAGTCTACGCGGCCCGCGGTGGGGGCCGGGATGCCTGGGAAGCGCCGGTTTCGCGCGGCGCGGGCGGCGGCGACGCTAGCGCGCGGGGCGCACCCCCCGGGACCGCCGGCGCCAGAGCTGGTCACCCCCGACGAGGAGCGCCGGGAGCAGCGCGAGGAGGACCAGGACGACTGGCAGCGGGGTTGCGGTGTTGGGCAGGTTGGTGGGTCCCTCGGGGACGACGTCGGCCGCACGTCCGCCCAGCTGGTGGTCATACGCTTGGGTGGCGTCGGTGATGGTCGGGGCATTGCCAACCTGCGTCGTGATGATCAGCTGCTGGCCGTTGTCGAGCGCGGTGTAGGACGTGACGCCCTCCAGGATGTCGCCGAGCGAGGGGTTGCCGACCAGCGACTTCGGCACCGTGAGCACGAACTCGTTGCCGACCTTCTCGCCGGTGACCGGTGAGCCGCCCTGGTAGTCGACCAGGGTGGGAACCGAGTAGTAGCTGAGGCCGGGGCGATCGTAGGTGGCGGGCAGGCCGGCAGCGAAGGTGGGAGCGCCGCCACCGTCGGACTCGGCGCGGGCGAAGTAGATCTTGTCCTGGTACTGCCAGGTGGTCAGCCACCAGACGTTGGGCTGGCCGCTGTTCGGACTGGTCATGTCCGTGAGGCTGGCCACGGGCATGTGCACCCTGATGTCATCGCCGGACAGCTCGATGCTGGAGCCGGTGAGGTCGAGCTGGGGGAAGCTGTCACCCGTGACCGTGGGGTAGCGGCCGTCGCCCTGCCTGTCACCCACGGCAGGCCGCGGCGTGGTGGCGAACTCGGGGTTGGACACGTCGCCGGCGCCAATGAGCCGCGGACCGCTCGCCTGCCGCGCAGTCGTGGTCACCGGCACGCCCTGCACCAGCGTGGTCGGGAACGTGGAGAAACGATTGGCGTCGTCCGCGTAGACGACCTGGAGCGCGCCGTCAGGGGTGATGTCCAGGCTGATGAAGTCGGCCATGTTGCGGTTGCCGGGCGGGAAGGTGGCCCCGCAGGTGGTGCCCTGGAGGCAGATGTCGCCGGTGTGGCTGGCGCCGATCCCCACCCGGTCCTGCTGGAAGGTCGGGGCGTCGGTGTCGCCGTTGGTGGTGAGCGCCAGGAACGGCCACCATTGCTTCTCAGCCGTGTGCTGGCCGGGGTACTCGCGGAGATTGGTCCCCAGCCATGCGAAGCCAACCTTGCCGGGGTCACCGGCGACGATCCACGGGAAGGTGCTGGTGGCGGTCTCGGGGCCGGAGTCGACCCTGATCGCAGGCGACCAGACCTGGTGGTTGGGCTTGTCCTTGGAGTACGTGTAGTACACGTGGCCGCTCTGCTCCGGCATGGTGCCGCTGGTGGCGGTGCCGACGGTGGACCACATTTCGTAGAGCGTCCCGGCGGAATCCATCGCCAGCGCGGGGAACAGGCTGCCGGCCTCCGGCCACGGCGTCCCCTGGTAGTCGAAGCTGGCCGGCTGGTAGGTGATGGAGGCGAACTTGCCGGGGTTGCCGGCGTCGGTCCCGGGGGTTGCCACCGCGATCCCGAACTGGTTCTGGTTGGTGCTGCCGGGGCAGTCGTTGCCCGCGCAGCTCAGCGCGGTGTAGACGTAGCCGGTCTCCTGGTCGGCGACCATGTTGCCGTGCCACTGGTAGTTGGGGATCTGCTGCCCCAGGCAGGTCTGGGCGCCGACGGCGTTGTCAACGATGCACTGCGGCTCGGCCACGTGCCAGGCGACCCCGTCCTCACTCCACGCGTAGGCCAGGCCGCCGCCCGTCGGCAGGCCGCAGGCGTTGCACTGCCACGACATGTAGATGAGCTGCTTGTTGCCGTTGGCCGCGTACTGCGGCGCCTGGACGGCGCCGGTCGGGTGGATGATCGCCTGGAAGCTGCGGTCAGCGGTCAGCGCGGGGTTGGCGAAGCAGGCGGCGGTGAGGCTGTGACCGTCGGGCTCGACCTTGCCGAGCGCCAGGTCCGCGAGCGACTGCTGGTCGGTGACGTACATGTCGCCGTTGACCTTGTCGTACTCCAGCCAGCTGTCACCGCCGCCGGTGCTGTTGCAGACCCAGTGGCCCGTGGCTGGGCCCAGCTGGCTGTAGGTCAGGCCGCCGTCGAGGCTGTGCCAGAAGAAGCTGGTCTGGGTGCCGGACCCGCCGGGCCCGGAGATCCAGGGACCGCCGGCGTTGTCCGACTTGATGATCGGCTCGCCCACGCCACGCACCGGGTCCACGGTTATGGGCACGCCCATCCTGAAGGCGGCGTCGGCCCCCGCGGGCGCAGGCATGGTGGCGAGTGCGGCGACCAGGGGAAGAAGAGTCAGCGCCCCCGCCGCCCGGCGGTATCTCCTCACGGGGCTACTTTTTAGCATGCCCGGACCGGCGGGCGCCGGTGGGAAGCCGGCTCAGGCGTCCGGCGCCCCGGCGCGACGGCCGGCGGCGCGGGCCTGGGCCTTGATCAGCCCGTACTCGACCGAGTCCGCCAGGGCCAGCCAGGAGGCCTCGATCACGTTCGTCGAGCAGCCGACGGTGCTCCAGCGGGCAAGGTGGTCGCCGGACTCGATCAGCACGCGGACGGACGCCGCAGTGCCCTCCGACTCGTCCAGGACGCGGACCTTGTAGTCGTGGAGCCGGATCGACTCGACCTCCGGGTAAAAGGGCACGAGCGCCTTCCGCAGGGCGGCGTCCAGGGCGTTGACGGGGCCATTGCCCTCGCCGGCGGTGTGGATGACCTGCTCGCCGACGCGCAGCTTAACCGTCGCCTCGCTGACCATCGCGCTGCCCTCCCGCTGCTCGACCAGCGCGATGAAGTCGACCAGCTCGAACGCGGCGGCCTCGCCCCGGGCGCGGTGGATGACCATCTCGAACGACGCCTCGGCGCCCTCGAACGAGTAGCCCCGGTGCTCAAGCCGCTTGACCTCGTCGGCCAGCCTGCGGGCGAGGGCCTGGTCGCCCTCCAGGTCGATGCCGAACTCGCCGGCCTTGTGCAGGATGTTGCCCCGGCCGGCCTGGTCGGAGACCACGATGCGGCTGCGGTTGCCCACCATCGCGGGGTCGATGTGCTGGTACGTGTACGACGCCTTCATCATCGCGTCGACGTGCTGCCCGCCCTTGTGCGTGAAGGCCCCGTCGCCGACGAAGGGCGCCGACGGGTTGGGCGCGACGTTGGCCAGCTCGCCCACGTACTGCGACACCTCTGACAGGGTCGCCAGCTGGGCGTCGCTGACCACGGGGTGGCCCATCTTGATGACCAGGTTGGGGATGATCGTGGTGAGGTTGGCGTTGCCGGTCCGCTCGCCGAGGCCGTTGAGGCAGCCCTGGACCTGGACCGCCCCGGCGCGTACCGCCGCCAGCGTGTTGGCCACGCCGACGCCACAGTCGTCGTGGCAGTGGATGCCGACGACGGGGCCGACACGGGTCACCACCGCGGCGACCACCGCGGCCACGCGGTCGGGAAGGGTGCCGCCGTTGGTGTCGCAGAGGATGACCCGTTGGGCGCCCCCCTCCACCGCCGCCTCGAGGCAGCGCAGCGCGTACTCGGCGTTGGACGCGTGGCCGTCGAAGAAGTGCTCGGCGTCGTACATCGCCACCCGGCCGTCGGCGACGATGAACGCCATCGAGTCGCGGATCATGGCCAGGTTCTCGTCGAGGCTGGTGCGGATGACGTCCTTCACCTGGCGGTCCCAGCTCTTGCCCACCAGGGTCACGACGGGGGTGTCCGCGTCCAGCAGCTGACGCAGGCCGAGGTCGTCGCCGGCCTCGACGTCGGGCCGCCGGGTGGCGCCGAACGCCGCCAGGGTGGCGTTCTGCAGCTTGACCGCCTGCATCTCGTGGAAGAACTCCGAGTCCTTCGGGTTGGAGCCCGGCCAGCCGCCCTCGATGTAGCCGACCCCCAGCTGGTCGAGCTTGGCGGCGATCTTGAGCTTGTCCGAGACCGAGAAGCTGATTCCCGGGCCCTGCGCGCCGTCGCGCAGGGTTACGTCGTAGACCTCCAGCCCGCTCATCGGTCGAGGGTGGCGATCAGCCGCCCCTCCAGAACCTGCACGACCAGCTCCCCCACCTCGTCGGTGGTCGCCTCGCCGCCGAGGTCGGGCGTCAGGGTGCCCGCGCCGACGACCTCGTCGACCGCTCGCTCAACCTCGCCCGCCGCCTCCGGCAGCGCCAGCGAGGCGCGCAGCATCATCGCCACGCTGAGGATGGCGCCAAGCGGGTTGGCCCTGCCCTGCCCCGCGATGTCGGGGGCGCTGCCGTGGATTGGCTCGAACACCCCCGGCGTCCCCGGCGCGCCCAGGCTGGCCGACGGCATCATTCCCAGGGAGCCGCTGAGCATCGCGGCCTCGTCTGTGAGGATGTCGCCGAACATGTTCTCGGTGACGATGACGTCGAAGTCGCGCGGGGCCCTGACCAGGCGCATCGCGCACGCGTCGACCAGCTGGTGGTCCAGCGCGACATCGGGGTAGTCACGGCCCACGTCCGTCACGACGTCGCGCCAGAGCTGGGAGCTGACCAGGACGTTGGCCTTGTCCACCGACGTCACCCTGCCGCGGCGGTCGCGGGCGAGGTCGAAGGCGCGGCGCGCGACGCGGTCGACCTCGGCCCGCGTGTAGACGAGGGTGTCGACGGCACGCTCGTCGGGGCCTGACCCGCTGCGCTCCTTCGGCCGGCCGAAGTAGATCCCGCCGGTCAGCTCGCGCACCACCAGCAGGTCGGTGCCCTCGACCACCTCCTGCTTCAGGGTCGACCGGTCGGACAGCGCAGGGTGAACCCTGACCGGGCGGAGGTTGGCGAAAAGCCCCAGCTCATCCCGCAGCCGCAGCAGGCCGGACTCGCAGCGCATGTCGCCGGTGAGGTGGTCCCATTTCGGCCCCCCGACGGCGCCAAGGAGCACGGCGTCGGCGGCGCGGCAGGCGTCCAGCGTCGCATCGGACAGCGGGGTGCCCTCGGCGTCGATCGCCGCACCGCCCATCAGCCGCTGCTCGACCCGCAGCTCCACGCCCGCGCCGGCACAGGCGGACGTCAGCGCCGCCACCGCATGGGCGGTGACCTCCGGCCCGATGCCGTCGCCGGGGAGGACGACGACGCGACGGCTCTCGCTCACGCCGGTCCCGCGGGAACGCGCCCAAGGTCCGGCATCCACGCCGGCCGCCCCGCCTCGAAGGTGTCGATGTCAGCCACGCGCTCCAGGGTGAGGCCGATATCGTCGAGGCCCTCCAGGAGGCAGCGCTTGAGGAAGGGGTCCACCTCGAACCCGTAGGTCAGCTCGCCGAGCGTGACCGTCTGCGCTTCCAGGTCCACGGTTGCCTCCACCCCCGGCTCCTCCTCGGCGCGTGAGGCGAGCAGGTTGACGGCCTCCTCCGCCAGCTGGACGGTGAGCAGGCCCTCCTTGCCCGCGTTGCCCCGGAAGATGTCGGCAAACGAGGGCGCGATGACGGCGCGGATGCCGAACTGGTCCAGCGCCCAAACCGCGTGCTCGCGGCTGGAGCCGCTGCCGAAGTTGCGGCCGGCCACCAGCACCCGGGCCTGCCGGTACGGCTGCTGGTTGAGCACGAAGTCGGGCCTCTCGGCACCGCTCGCGTCGTAGCGCCAGTCGTTGAACAGGAACGGCCCGTAGCCGGTGCGCTCGATGCGCTTGAGGAACTGTTTGGGGATCACCTGGTCGGTGTCGATGTTGTGCTTCAGCAGGGGCGCGACCACCCCGGCCTCGCGGCGGAAGGGCCTCACGCCGGCGCCCCCGCGAGGACGCCAAGACGGCGCACGTCGACGAAGTGGCCCTCGATGGCCGCCGCCGCCGCCATCGCCGGGCTGACCAGGTGGGTGCGGCCTCCCCTCCCCTGGCGGCCCTCGAAGTTGCGGTTGCTCGTCGAAGCGCAGCGCTCGCCAGGCTGGAGGATGTCCGGGTTCATGCCCAGGCACATGGAGCAGCCGGCATCGCGCCACTCCAGCCCGGCCGCCTTGAAGACGCGGTCCAGCCCCTCGCGCTCGGCCTGCGCCTTCACCCTCATCGAGCCAGGCACGACCATCGCGTGCACCGTGGGCGCCACCCGCCGCCCCTCCACCACCGCGGCGGCAACGCGGAGGTCGGAGATGCGGGCGTTGGTGCAGGAGCCGATGAACACGCGGTCCACCGCGATGTCCTCGATCGCCGTGCCGGGTTGCAGCGCCATGTAGCTCAGGGCCTGGCGCGCGGAATCGCCCTGGGCGGGGTCGGTAAACGCGTCGGGGTCGGGTACTCGGTCCCCGACGGTAACCGACTGGGCCGGGTTGGTGCCCCAGGTCACATACGGCTCCAGCTGGGTGGCGTCGACCACCATCTGGCGGTCGTACGCGGCCCCGTCGTCCGTGGGCAGCCCCTTCCAGTACTCCAGGGCGGCCTCCCACTCGGCACCCCGCGGCGAATAGGGACGGCCCTCGATGTACTGGTAGGTGGTCTCGTCCGGGGCGACCATGCCGGCCCGCGCGCCGCCCTCGATCGACATGTTGCAGACGCTCATCCGCTCCTCCATCGACATCGCGCGGAAGGCGGACCCGGTGTACTCGAGGACATGGCCGGTGCCGCCGTCAACGCCGAGCCGGTTGAGGATGCCCAGGGCCACGTCCTTGGCGGCCACCCCGAGCGGCAGCGCGCCGTCGACGCGCACCTCCATCGTCCCGGGCTTGTTGAGGCGCAGGCACTGGGTGGCGAGCACGTGCTCCACCTCGCTCGTGCCGATGCCCAGCGCGAAGGCGCCAAACGCGCCGTGGGTGGAGGTGTGGCTGTCGCCGCAGGCGACCACCATCCCGGGCAGGCTGATGCCCAGCTCGGGGCCGATGATGTGGACGATCCCCTGGTTGGCGTGCCCCAGGCCGAAGCACGTGATGCCGGCCTCCTCGCAGTTGCTGTTGAGCGTCTCCACCTGCTTGCGCGCCACCGCGTCGGTTATGCCCAGCTCGCGATGGACCGTGGGGACGTTGTGGTCGTGGGTGGCCACCGCCTGCCCGGGGCGGCGCACGCCGCGCCCGGCGAGGCGCACACCCTCGAACGCCTGCGGCGACGTGACCTCGTGGACCAGGTGCATGTCGACGTACACGATCGACGGCTCGCCCTCGGCCGCGTGGACGACGTGGTCGTCCCACACCTTGTCGAAGAGGGTGCGCGGGGCCATGGGGTGGCTCCCCCTCAGGGGGTGCCGACCGCGGTGGGCGACCCGGCGGCGCCCGAGTCCTCGGGCTTGAGCCGCGGCTCGTCGCCGAGGTCGACCAGCTTGTTGAGGGCGTTGATATAAGCCCGCGCCGAGGCCACCAGGATGTCGGTGTCGGCGCCGTGGCCGCTGGCCAGGTGGGGGCCTCGGCGCACCCGGACGTTGACCTCGCCGACAGCGTCGATGCCGGCGGTCACCTCCTGGACGCGGTACTCCTTGAGCTCGTTGGGCAGCTGCACGATCTGGTTGATCGCCTTGTAGGCGGCGTCGACCGGGCCGTCGCCCATGGCCACGGCGTCCTCGGTACGGCCGTCCTCGAAGGCGATCCGCACCGTCGCGGTCGGCTTCAGCATGGTCCCCGAGTGGACCTGGAGGCCCTCCAGCCGGAAGGTCTCCGAGGCCATCCTCGCCTCGTCGGCCACGATCGACTCCAGGTCTCGGTCGGTCACGTCCTTCTTCTTGTCGGCCAGCGACTTGAAGCGGGCGAAGGCGCGCTTGAACTCGTCGTCGCCCAGGCGGTAGCCCATCTCCTCGAGGCGGACCTTGAACGCGTGACGGCCGGACAGCTTGCCCAGCACCAGCTTGTTCTCGGTGCCGACGTCGGAGGGATCGATGATCTCGAACGTCCGCTGGTTCTTGAGCACGCCGTCCTGGTGGATGCCGGACGCGTGGGCGAAGGCGTTGGCGCCGACGACGGCCTTGTTGGGCTGCACCATCATCCCGGTCAGCTGGCTCACCAGGCGGCTGGTGCGGTAGATCTGGGTGTGGTCGATGCGGGTCCAGACACCATATATGTCGGGGCGCAGGCGGGCGGCGGTGGCCACCTCCTCCACCGACGCGTTCCCGGCGCGCTCGCCGATCCCGTTGATGCAGCCCTCGATCTGCCGGGCGCCGGCGGTCACCGCCGCCAGCGAGTTGGCCACCGCCATGCCGAGGTCGTCGTGGCAGTGGACGGACAGCACCACGCCTGACAGCGCTGGGACGCTCTCATACAGGTACCGCATCAGCCCCGCCCACTCCTCGGGGGTGGCGTAGCCGACCGTGTCGGGGACGTTGATCGTAGTGGCGCCCGCCTCGATGGTGGCCGCGATGATGTCGACCAGGAACTCCTTCTCCGTGCGGCTGGCGTCCATCGGCGAAAACTCGACGTCGTCGACGAAGGACTTTGCCATCGCGACCGCCTCGACGGCGCGGTCGAGGATCTCCTGGGGGGTCTTGGCCCAGCTGACCATGTCGCGGTGCAGCGGCGAGGTGCCCACGAAGGTATGGATCCGGGGGTGCTTCGCGCCGGAGAGCGCGTCGGCCGCCTTCAGCACGTCCTCCTCGGGCCAGATCCGCGCCAGGCCGGCAATCGTCACTGTCTCCACCTGCTCCGCGATCGCGCTGACCGCGGCGAAGTCGCCGGGCGAGGAGTTGGGGAAGCCCGCCTCGATCACGTCGACCCGGAGTCGCTCCAGCTGCTGGGCCACCTGCAGCTTCTGGTCGATGTTCATCGCCGCCCCGGGCGACTGCTCGCCGTCGCGCAGGGTGGTGTCGAAGATGATCAGCCGGTCCTCGGGGGCGCCCTCGGCGACCGGCGGCGCGACAGGCACGGCCAGGCCCTCGTCGGGGGTGGGGTTGACCGCCATCAGACGGCCCCGGTGGTATCGCCGGCGGTGCCCGTCGGCCGCAGCTTGCGCCCGGGCAGGAGGTTGGCGGCGCCCTCGGAGGCCTCCCGGTCGTGGTCGACGATCTTCAGCCGGGCCTGGTTGCCACGAACCATGGCGACGGCGCCGGAGCGGGCGACCTCCTTGATCCCAAACGGCTGCGCCAGCTCCAGGAAGTTGTCGATCTTCTCGGCGTTGCCGGTCACCTCCACGATCACGGTGTTGCTGGCGACGTCCACCACGCGGCCGCGGAAGATGTCGACGATGTCCAGCAGGTCGCGCCGCGCGCGGTTCGGCGAGTTCACCTTCACCAGGACCATCTCGTGGGCGACCACCCGCTCCGTGGTGATGTCATCGATCTTGATGACGTCGACCAGCTTGTAGAGCTGCTTCATCGCCTGCTCCGCCTGCTGCTTGCCGACGTGCACGGTGATCGTCATCCGGCTGATGGTCGCGTCGTCCGTCGGGCCGACCGAGAGCGAGTCGATGTTGAACCCCCGGCGGCGGATCATCGACGCCACGCGCTGGAGCACGCCCGGCCTGTTCTCGACCAGCACTGACAGAAGCCGCGCCTGGGTCATTTCGCCTCCACGAAGTCGAGCAGGCCCTTCCCCAGCGGGATGATCGGGTACACGTTGGCGTCGGGGTCGATGGTGAACTCCATCAGCACCGGCCCCCTGTGGGCCAGCGCCTCGTCGAGCATCCCCGGCACCTCGGAGGCCTGGTCGGTGCGCATCCCCTTGATGCCAAAGGCGTCGGCCAGCTTGACGAAGTCGGGGCCCTGGCTGAGGTCCACCTGGGAGCGGATGCCGCCGTAGAAGTCGTCCTGGAACTGGCGGACCATGCCCAGGTTGTGGTTGTTGAGGATGAGGATCTTGACCTCGACGTTGTGCTCGGCGGCGGTGGCCAGCTCCTGCATGTTCATCACGAAGCCGCCCTCGCCGGTCACGCAGAACACGGTCCTGTCGGGGTTGGCCATCTTGGCCCCGATCGCCGCGGGGAACGCGAAGCCCATGCAGCCGGTGCCGCCTGAGTTGAGGAACAGCCCCGGCCTGTCGTAGTTGAACCAGAGCGCGGCCCAGATCTGGTTCTGGCCGACATCGGCGACGACGATCGCCTCGGAGGCGGCGCGCTCGTACATCGGGATCAGCACCTCCTGCGGCTGCAGCAGGCCGGTGTTGTTGACGTAGCGGATGGGGTGCTCCTCCTTCCACTGCTCGATCTGGGTGAGCCACTCGTGCTCGCGCTTGGGCTCCACCAGGGGGATCAGGTCCGTCAGCACCGAGGCGGCGTCACCCACGATGGGCACCTGCGGCTTGAGGTTCTTGCCGATCTCGGCGGGGTCGATGTCGATGTGGACGATGTTCTCGACATCGGGCGCGAAGCTGTCCAGCTTGGTGGTGACGCGGTCGTCGCAGCGCATCCCGATCATCATCAGCAGGTCGCAGCCGTTGACCGCCTTGTTGGTGTAGCCGGCGCCCATGAAGCCCACCATCTGCAGGGCGAGCGGGTCCTGCAGCGGGAAGGCCCCGGTCCCCAGCAGGGTCCAGCCGACGGGGATGTTGGCCCTGTGCGACAGCTCCATCAGCTGCTCCTCGGCGCCCGAGATCAGGACGCCCCGGCCGCACAGGATCAGGGGGCGTTTGGCGTTCTTGATCAGCTCGGCGACCTTCTTCAGCTGCATCGGGTTGCCCCGGTAGGTCGGGTTGTAGGAGCGCAGCCGCACCGGCTCGTCGGGGTAGGTGAACTCCATCGACGCCTGCTGGATGTCCTTGGGCAGGTCGATCAGGACGGGGCCGGGGCGGCCGGTGCGGGCGATGTAGAACGCCTCCCGGATCACCCTCGGCAGCTCCTCGATGTCCGTGACGAGGTAGCTGTGCTTCACGACCGACATCGTCGTGCCGATGACGTCGGACTCCTGGAAGGCGTCAGTGCCAACCGAGAAGGTGGCCACCTGCCCGGTGATCGCCACCACCGGCACGGAGTCGAGGAAGGCGGTGGCCAGCCCGGTCACCAGGTTGAGGGCGCCGGGACCGCTGGTGGCCCAGGCCACGCCGACGCTGCCGCGGCGGCTGCGGGCGTAGCCGTCGGCCGCGTGGGCCGCGCCCTGCTCGTGGCGGACGAGCACGTGCGTGAGTCGGTCGGCGTACTTCGGCAGGTGCTGGTACAGGGGCAGGTTGGCCCCGCCGGGGTACCCGAACACCGTGTCGACGCCCTCTTTGAGGAGACACTCGATGACCACCTCGGCCCCGGTGAGCGTGCGCGGACCCGCGCCGTTGGCGCTGGGCTTGTCGATGACAACCGGCGTCTCGGCCGGTGCCTGGGGCTCGGTCTCAGCGGTCATGGACGTCTCCCGGTGGGCGGCGGTCAGCCGTAGAGGTTCTGGATGTCCTCGCGGGTGTTCTCGTCGGCGAGCATCTCGTGGAGCTTCTCGTCGGTCGGCGCGTTCTCGTCGCGGGCCACCTTGTCCATGACGCGGTTGACCACGCGCTCCTTGGGCGCCTGGCCCATGTCGAACATGCGCGCCTGGAGCTTCATCTTCTGCCTGGTGTCCTCGGTCATTGCATTTGCCTCCGTTGCTGGTTGTCGGCCCTATCCCGTTCCTCGGGAAAACAAAAAGCCTCGCCCCAAAATCCTGGGACGAGACCTCATACGAAATCCCGCGGTACCACCCGCATTGCCGGCTTAGCCGACCCCTTCAGGGCTCCCGCTCGCGCGCTCACCCCTCGGTCCGATATCGAGGACCACTTCGGCCGCTGCTACTCACCCATGGGCCCGTGGGCCCGGGGCTTTCGATCGGCTGCTCGGGGGCGA
Organism: Chloroflexota bacterium; assembly: GCA_034666445.1. Classification (GTDB taxonomy): domain Bacteria; phylum Chloroflexota; class Dormibacteria; order DASZGP01; family DASZGP01; genus JAXDLV01. The sequence goes on from JAXDLV010000215.1 coordinate 19,129, forward strand.
GTTCAGGCTCCTTCGGACTACCGGCTCACACCAGACCCGGCTCGCTCGAGCCCCTGGGTGCCCTAGTACTCCCCGTCATAGCTCTATTCAGTTGAGTTGCGAGTCTAGCCTCGATGCCGCGATGTGTCAACGAATCCCGAATCGGGGTAAATGGCTACTATCCGCAGGATGGCGGAACGCGGTGACGTGGCCGGGGGGAACGGCGGCGGTGGATCGGAGCCGCCGTTTGTCGACACCCTGCCGGCCGACGAGGCGACGGCGCTGCAGGCGCTCGGGCGCCGCCAGAAGTACCCCAAGGGGTCCACGCTCTTCGTGGAGGGCGACCGCGCCGACCGCGTCACGGTGATCCAGGGCGGCCGGGTCAAGATCTCGATCCTCACCCCCGACGGCAAGGAGGTGGTACTGGCGGTTCGCGGCAAGGGCGACCTGGTCGGCGAGCAGGGCTTCCTCGACGGTGCCCCGCGCTCCGCCACGGCCACCGCCATGGACCCCGTCGACGCGGTCGTCATCCCGGCCACGGAGTTCACCGATTTCATCGAGCACCACCCCGGGATCGCGCTGGTCCTGCTGCGGATGCTGAGTCGCCGGCTGCGCGACGCCGACTCCAAGCGCGCCGAGTTCGCGGCCTTCGACACCGTGGGCAGGGTTGCCAGCCGCCTGGTGGAGATGGCGGCGCGGTTCGGCGAGGACGCCGAGGCCGGCATCAAGATCAACCTGCCCCTGACCCAGGAGGAGCTGGCGGGCTGGACCGGCTCTTCGCGAGAGGCGGTCAGCAAGGCGCTGGGCTCGTTGCGCTCGCTTGGCTGGATCGAGACCCACCGCCGCGGCATCACCATCGTCGACCTCAGGGGCCTCAAGAGCCGGGCCGTCTAGCACATTAAATAGATGAGCCCCGGCGGCGGGCCGGGGCTCATCTGGCGGGATCGGTGCCGCGCCCAGGGAAGGGCGCGGACCAGCTGGTTACCTCGCGCCGGACTCCGCCAGGCGCTCGGTGACGGCCTGGATGACCTTCGCGGAG
>JAXDLV010000216.1:0-10005 GCA_034666445.1 Chloroflexota bacterium
ATATCGGGGATCGCTGGCATCTCGGCCGGCGCCCAGCCGGGCTGCTCCGCGGGGACCTGCTCGGCCGTGGCGGCGGGTTCGACTGCGGCGGCGAACTCCGCGTCGGGGGCCAGTGGGATCTCGTCGACCGGCCCGGGCAGCGGCGGGGGCGGCTCGCCCTCGCGGGTGGGCCGGGCTGGCGCGATCCAGGGATCCGAGGCGAACACCTCCGGCGCGAGCTCGACCCCGTAGAAGGCCAGCTTGGCGACGTTGGCCGGAACCACGCCGGTGGGCTCGAAGATGTTCTCGCCGCCATGGCTGCGGTGGTACAGGAAGATGTCGTTGAGGATCGGGGTCTCGCCCTCGTAGCCGCTCATCTCCGCAATCTGCACGATCTTGCGCGAGCCGTCGGGCAGCCGCGCCTGCTGGACGACGACATCGATGGCCGACGCCACCTGGGCGCGCACCGCGGGGAGCGGGATCTCCACGCCGCTGGCCAGCACCATCGTCTCCAGCCGCGAGAAGGCGTCGCGCGCCGAGTTGGCGTGGATCGTCGACATGCTCCCGTCGTGGCCGGTGTTCATCGCCTGGAGCATGTCCAGCGCGGCGGCGTCGCGGACCTCGCCCACCATCACGCGGTCGGGGCGCATCCGCAGGCTGTTGCGCAGCAGCTGGCGGATGGTCAGCTCGCCGGTCCCCTCCACGTTGGCCGGTCGGTATTCGAGTGAGACGACGTGGGGATGGGCGAGGTTGAGCTCGGCCGAGTCCTCGATCGTCACCACCCGCTCACCGACCGGGATCAACGCACCCAGCACGTTCATGGTCGTCGTCTTGCCGGAGCCGGTGCCCCCGGAGATGACCAGGTTCAGGCGTCCGCGAACGGCAGCCTGCAGGAACGCCGCCATCGCGGGGCTCAGGGTGCCCTCGCCGACGAGGTCCTCGAGGCCCATCTTGAAGGCGCGGAACTTCCTGATCGTCAGCGCCGGGCCGCGCGTCGCCGCCGGCGGGATGACGGCGTTGAGGCGGCTGCCGTCGGGCAGACGGGCGTCGACCATCGGGCTGGTCTCGTCCACGCGGCGCCCGATGCTCGCCGCCATCCGGCGGATGACGTTCATCAGCTGGCTGTTGTCGTCAAAGCGCACCTGGCTGCGCAGGATCTGGCCGTTGCGCTCGATGTAGATCTCGTCGGGGGCGTTGACCATCACCTCGGTGATGGTGGGGTCCTTGAGGAGCGGGTCGATGGGGCCGTAGCCCACCGACTCGCGCAGGATGTAGGTCACCAGCTGGTGCTTCTGGTGCGGCTGAAGCGCCACCAGGTCGTCCTCCAGGAGGCGGTCAAGGCGCATCCGGATGGCGCGCTCGAACGACAGCAGGTCGGAGCCCGTCAGCTCGAGGTCCCGCTCCAGCGCCAGCCGCCGCTGGTAGTTGTAGGCCAGGCGGCGCATCTCGGGGTCGAGCTGCTCCACGATGTCGGGGTCGGTCCAGGCCATGGGCACCGACGTGTCCGGCACGGCGCGCAAACGGGTGGCGTCCTCGCGGCGCTCGTCCTCGGAGCGCGAGTCCCAGTCGTCGACCATGAAAATGCCCTTGAGGGCGTGGGCCGACACCAGCACGGTCTCCAGGGTGCGCGACTTGGGGTTCCAGATCCGCAGCCGGAAACCCTCGTCCTGCTCCTCCATCTCCTCGTCCCGGTAGCTGTGCAGGACCTCGCCGTCGAGGAAGTGGACCACGACCTTCGGCAGGCCCAGGTTGGCGCGGGGATCCCCGATCGAGCGGACCGGGGTGGCTGCGACGCCCTCGTTCTGGATCGTGAGGTACTTGATGGCGGCCATCGACACCCACACGGTCCGGGTGTTGCCGCCGCTGGCGATGTTCACCTCGAAGCCGAGCTTCTGCAGCGTTACCGCTGATGACTCCCCCTCGAGCTCCTCCCCGTCCACGAAGCGGACGGTGATCTTCACGACGGCGGCGTTGTCGGCTCGGTCGCGGGTTCCACGTCTGACGGGGCCGGCTGCGGTGGCGCGGCGCTGGGCGCGGGGCCGTTGGTGGTCGCGCCGAAGCGGACCCTCTCCTCATCGGTGCGCGAGTCCCACTCGTTGACGAAGAAGATCGCCTTGAGCGCGTGGAGGGACACGATCGCCCGGATCAGGCCCTTGACCGCCGGGTCGTAGACCCGCATGTTGAAGCCCTCGCCGTCCTGCTGGAACGAGTCGTCCTTATACGTCCGCATGGTCTCGCCGTCAACGAAGTGGAGCACGACCTTGACCATGCCCTGGGCGCCGCGGTTGTCGGCTTCGATCTGCTCCAGGACCGTGTCGCGGAACAGCACGTACTTGATCGAGGCGAGCGATACCCACGCGATCTGGTTGTTCCCCTCTGGGAAGGCAACCGGGAACCCCATCTTGCTCAGCGTGGCGGCGTCGGACTGGCCTTCCATGATCTCGCCGTCGAGGAAACGGATCGTGACGCGCATGCCGTGACTCTACGGGAAATCCCGCATTGGGGGAGCGAAATCGTGCAACCGCCCGGTCACCGCCCGGAAACGGCCGGAGGGCTGCTAGTAGATGTAGACGGGGGTCCCCACCGGCGCCCAGTTGAACAGCTTCACCGTCTCCGCATAGGGGATGTTGACGCAGCCGTGGGTGCCGTTGGCGTCGTTGGTGCCGGGGCCGTAGCGGGAGCGCCAGGGCGCGTCGTGCAGCCCCGAGCCGTCGACATGGAACCACAGCACGTAGGTGACGCGGGTGTCTGGGTACCAGTACTTCGAGCCCCGCGGCCACGGGGAGTGCATAACCCACGGGCTGTCCTTCTTGATGACCGACATCTCACCGGTGTCGGTCCCCAGCTCGGGGCGGCCGGTGGTCACCAGCGTCGTGATGAACGGCTTGCCATGGTCGTAGGCGCGCAGCTCCTCGCGCGCCAGGGAGACGTAGATGGCCTTCTCCGGCATCGACGCCTGCATCGCCGCCCCCAGTCGCTCCTGGTCGACCCGCAGCCAGGCCAGCGCGCCGGCCAGCGCTTCGGGGGTGCCGGCCGACTTCGCGGCCGCGCCGTGCGCGTTGATCCTGGCCAGCAGCACGTCGGCGCCCGGCACGTGGTACTTCACCGCCACCTCTCCATCGCCCGACCCGTTGTGGGTGAGGTCGTCGGCGCGGAGGTGGGCGCCGGCGGCGTCCGAGGTGGCCGCGGCCAGCTCCTCAGAGGCGTAGCGGGCCTGGTTGTCGTGGTCGGCCTGCTGCTGCGCCAGCGAGCCGGTGATCGAGGCCTGCAGCTTGGCCGACTGGCCGGCGATCGCCGCCAGGAGCCGGAGGTCAGTCGAGCCGTCGGCGTCGGCGGACAGGCGCTGCGCGCCTGCCAGCACCGGGGCGATCTCGGCGGGGTCACCGCCCACGCCCGGCCACCGAGCCGCCGCCTGCCGGATCTCGATGTAGCTCGCCTGCACCTGCGCCCGGCGGACGGTGATGACGGTGGCGGGAAGGGTCGCGAGGTCGGTGGCCACGTCGCGGTAGGCGGCCTGCTGGCCATCCTGGAAGCCCACGAGCGGGTCGATGTAGAGGAAGCGCACCGGTGCGGCGGCGCCATCGAGCCGGTGGATCCGCTCCAGCGCCGGAGCCAGGAGGGCCTCGTCGACCCCCGCCGCGCGCTCCGCGTCGACCACCGCCATTGTCCGCTGGCGGGTGGCCGCGGTGGCGTTCGCGGCGTCGATGTCGAAGCGGGTCTGGGCGAGGAAGCCGGCGATCAGGACCGAGGCGATCGCGGCCAGCAACGCGGACCGCACAAAGCCAAGGCGCCAGGGTAGTGAGGAAGCCGACTCGAAGTCAGCGCCGGGGGCGCTGTCGGCCTGGTTTTCCGGGACCGCGATCGCTGTTGCCATGGCTTTTTTGAGTCGAAAGTCCGGCTCGCCCTGATCGCTTGAATCATCCGGCGACGGCCGACCTCATGGTAGCATCCGAGTTCGCCATGCCTGATATCCACACGCTCGCGGTCGAGTCGCGCGGGCTTCGTCGCAAGAAGAATCGATCCCTGCGCGCCGACGGCCGCCTGCCGGGTGTGCTGTACGGGCACGGGGTCGACAACACGCCGATTTCGATGAGCACGCGGGAGTTCCAGCGCGCGTTCCACCGTGTCGGACGGACCCAGCTGCTCGACCTCACCGGCATCGAGGGCGGCGACTCCCGTCGGGTCCTTGTCCGCGAGGTCCAGTACGACCCCCGCTCCGGCAACCTCCAGCACGTCGACTTCTACCAGGTGAACCTCAAGGAGAAGATCACCGCCGACGTGCCGCTGACCGTGGTGGGCGAGGCCCCCGCGGTGACGAACCGCGAGGGCGAGCTGCAGCAGATGCACCAGACGCTCAAGGTCAGCTGCCTCCCCGCCGACATCCCCGAGCACATCGACGTGGACGTCAGCGGCCTCGAGGCCATCGATGACGGCATCCGCGTGGCCCAGCTGACGGTCCCCGCCGAGATCGAGGTCCTCACTGACGCCGAGGAGCTGGTGGTCAAAATCGCCAAGATCCGCGAGGTCGAGGAGGAGCCCGTCGTCGAGCCCGAGGAGGGCGCCGAGGGCGAGGCGGCCGAGGGTGCCGAGGGCGAGGCCGCGCCGGCCGAGGGTGGCGAGGCCGCGGCCGAGTCGAGTTCCGAGGAGAGCTGACAGCAGCTCTCGGGGGCCTCGCGTTCGAGGTCTCCTTCGTCGGCTCCTTCGACTTCAACGAGCAGGTCCTCGACTCCGTCGGCCTGAAGGGCAACGACGTGGCGGCCGTGGCCCTGACGCTCCTCGAGGGCGCGGCCGTGGTCCTGGTGACCTACGTACTGGCCAAGCTGCTCAGCGCGGTCACCCGGCGGGCCAGCCGCAACGCGCTCTGGGACCTGCAGCTGGTGCTGCTGGCCGGCCGGGTGATGTACGTGGTGGTGCTTTCGATCGGCCTGCTCGCCTTCCTGTACGTGGTGGCCCCCAGCCTGGTGGGCCCGGTGCTGGGCGCGGTGGGCCTGCTCGGCCTGGCCATCGGCCTCGCCTTCCAGGACGTACTGCGCAACTGGATCTCCGGCTTCTTCCTGCTGCTGGAGCGGCCGTTCCGCATCGGCGATGAGATCAACGTGACCGGCTTCAGCGGCACCGTCGAGACCGTCGAGCTGCGCACCACCGTCCTCCGCACGGAGGAGGGTCGCAAGATCATGGTGCCCAACCAGGTCGTTTACACCTCCGCCCTGGTGAACAGCAGCTTCTACCCGCTACGGCAGACGATCACCCGCGTCCGCATCCCCGCCGACCGCGACCCCACCGCGCTCCTCCGCGAGACCCGCGCCGAGCTGGACCGCGTCAACGGCATCTCCGAGGACCCTGCGCCCACCGTCGCGCTCGTGCCCCGTCCCGACGCCGACACGGCGCTCGAGGCCCGCTACTGGATCGACTACCTCCACCACGACGCCGACGCCGTCGAGCGCGAGGTCAACGCGCGGATGGTCTTCGTGGTCGCCGGCGCCAACATCAGCGCCGATGACATCGCCGTGACCCGCCAGGCCCCCTTCCGCAAGACCACCTCGCAGACCGCGACGCCGCGGCAGCCGACCAAGGTCCGCACCAGGCCAGGGGTGCTGGGTGGGGGCCGGCGCACGCCCAAGCGCTGACCCGACGGCGGTGACGCGCAGGACATGGAGGGTGTCGGTCGATTCGGCTGGGTCACCGATCCCGAGGGCAACCGGATCGAGCTGTGGCAGCCCGCCTGAGGGTCTGCTGCCGGCAGTGAATGGTCGGGGCGCCCGGATTTGAACCGGGGACCTCGTCGTCCCGAACGACGCGCGCTACCGAGCTGCGCCACGCCCCGAATCGCCGGGCCGGCCCGGCAGGTGACCATTCTACTTACGGCCTCTCGGCGTCCTGCGGCGCGCTAGTATCCCGGGGCCGGACCAGCCGGTGAGGAGGTGACCATGCCTGACCTGTCCACCATCACGCTCGAGCGGGACGGCCACGTGCTGCTGATGGGCCTCAACCGCGCCGAGAAGCGCAACGCCTTCAACCGGCAGATGCTGGAGGACCTCTCGCTCGCTTACACCGAGCTGCACACCAACCCCGAGCTGCGCTGCGGCGTGCTGTTCGCCCACGGCGACCACTTCACCGGCGGCCTCGACCTCGCCGACGTCGCCCCCGCGATGGCCAGCGATGGCTTCGGCTGGCCGGAGGGCGCCGTCGACCCGTTCGGGCTGAGCGGCGAGCCGTCCAGCAAGCCCGTGGTCATCGCGGTCCAGGGCCGCTGCCTGACGATCGGCATCGAGCTGACGCTGGCCAGCGACATCAGGGTGGCGGCCGATAACACGAGGTTCGCGCAGATCGAGATCAAGCGCGGCATCATGCCGTTCGGCGGCGCCACCACCCGCTTCGTCCGCGACTGCGGCTGGGGCAATGCGATGCGCTACCTGCTCACGGCGGACGAGTTCGACGCCGCCGAGGCGCTGCGCATCGGGCTGGTGCAGGAGGTGGTGCCCGCGGGTAGCCAGCTGGCGCGGGCCACCGAGATCGCGCAGGTGATCGCGAAGCAGGCGCCCCTGGGCGTGATGGGGACGCTGGCGAACGCCCGCGTCGCCTGGCGCGAAGGGGAGCCCGCGGCCGCGGCCAGGCTCCTGCCGGAGATCACAAAGATGATGGCCAGCGACGACGCCCGCGAGGGCCTGGCCTCCTTCCTGGAGCGGCGCGAGGGCGCCTTCACGGGGACCTGAGGTGGGCGCCGACGGCAGGTTGAAGCTGGGGCTGAGCCTGGGCTACTGGGGCGCCGGCCCTTCGGAGATGACGCTCGGGCTGGTGCAGGAGGCGGAGCGTCTCGGCTTTGACGCGGTCTACACGTCGGAGGCCTACGGCTCCGACGCCCTCACCCCGCTGGCCTGGTACGGCTCCCGGACCGAGCGCATCAGGCTCGGCACCGCCATCATCCAGATGTCGGCGCGGACGCCTTCGGCGACCGCGATGGCGGCGATGACGCTGGACCACCTCTCGGGCGGGCGCTTCATCCTCGGGCTCGGCGTCTCCGGGCCGCAGGTGGTGGAGGGCTGGTACGGGCTACCGTTCGCGAAGCCGCTGGCCCGCACCCGCGAGTACCTCGACATCATGCGGCGGGTCCTCGCCCGCGAGGCTCCCGTCGAGTACGCCGGCGAGCACTACCAGCTGCCCTACCCGGGCGGCACCGGGCTCGGCAAGGCGCTCAAGCCGACCGTCCACCCGCTGCGAAGCGACCTGCCCATCTACCTCGCCGCCGAGGGGCCCAAGAACGTGGCGCTGGCCGCTGAGATCGCCGATGGCTGGTTCCCGCTGTTCCTCTCGCCCGAGCACGACCAGCATTACCGCGACGCCCTGGCCGAGGGATTCGCACGCGAGGGCGCCCGCCACACCGCGGATGACTTCGAGGTGGTGCTGCCCACGCAGGTGGTGATCGACGACGACCTCGAGTCGGCCGCCGACCGGGTCCGCCCGATGATCGCGCTCTACGTCGGGGGCATGGGGGCGCGCGGCCAGAACTTCCATTTCGACGTCGTCGCCCGCATGGGCTACGAGGCGGAGGCGACCAGGATCCAGGACCTCTACCTCGCAGGCCAGCGCGGCGAGGCCATGGCCGCAGTCCCAACCAGCCTGGTGGAGGCGATGGCGATCATCGGCCCAGAGGCCAAGATCCGCGAGGAGAAGGAGCGCTGGACCCGGTCGCTGGCCACCACGCTCGCCGTGACGGGCTCGCCCGAGACATTGAGGACGCTGGCCGAGATCTTCCTCTAGACGCCCGCGGGCCCGATCTCGGCTGACACACCCGCGCAACGGCTGGCACAGCCTTGTTGCCGAGAAACCAACATCTCTTTACCGGATCTTTCCCGCCGCCCGGACCGGCCGGCTGCAGGCTGAGCGGCGATGAAAAACGTTTACCCGCAGATGGCGCCCACGGTCGGGGGACCGGTGGGTGTGGGCACCAGGGGACGGATTGATGCACTGCTGCGCCTGTGGCGCCACGCCACCTCCATGGTCCCGCACGGTCGCGAGCTGGCCCAGGAGGACTGGGACCGCCGTCACAAGGCCATCCTCGTCATCATCGGCGTCAACATCGTCGGCCTGGTGGCGTTCGGTCTGTACCGCGGCTACCCCGTCACCCACGTCGCAATCGACGGCGGCGCGGTGCTCATGTTCGCAGCGTGGGCGGCGCAGCCCTTTGGTGGGCGCAAGGTCCGCTCCACGTTCGCTTCGCTGGCGCTGCTGACCGCGGCGTCGATCGCCGTCCATCTCTCCGGGGGCAGCATCGAGGCCCACTTCCAGTTCTTCGTTGTGATCACCCTCCTGATGCTCTACCAGGACTGGTTCCCCTTCCTGGTGGCGATCGCCTACGTGGTCGGCGAGCACGGGATCGTGGCGGTGCTGCTGCCCGCCTCGGTGTACAACCATGCCGACGCCCAGGCCAACCCGTGGCTCTGGGCGGTCATCCACGGCGCTTTCGTCCTTGCCGCCAGCGCGGCCAACCTGGCCCACTGGCGCCTCAGCGAGAGCGACCATCACCGCCAGCAGGCCACGGAGCTCAGCTACCGCCGCCTCTTCGCCGGCAACCCGCAGCCCATGTGGGTCTTCGACTCGGAGACGCTCGCCTTCCTCGACGTCAACGACGCCGCGGTCAACCACTACGGCTACTCGCGCGATGAATTCCTCAGGATGACGATCGCCGACATCCGCCCCGACGACGAGGTGCCCCGGATGAACGCGTCAGTGGTGCGCGCCGGCGAGATGGACCGCTCCGGCCCGTGGCGGCACGTCACCAAGGACGGCCGCACGATCCTTGTCGAGGTCACGTCGCACACCGTTCCCTTTGGCAACCGCAACGCCCGCCATGTCCTCGCCGAGGACGTGACCGACCGCGAGGGGCTGATGAGCCAGCTGCGGCACCAGGCCTTCCACGACGGCCTGACCGGGCTGCCCAACCGCGCCCTGCTGCTGGACCGCCTGTCCCAGGTGCTGCCCCGCGCCTACCGCAGCGGCAAGCTGGTGGCCATCCTGTTCTGCGACCTCGACGGCTTCAAGCCGATCAACGACAGCCTGGGCCACAACCTGGGCGACGACCTCCTTCGCGAGACCGCGCGGCGCTTCGGCGAGACCCTGCGCGGCCAGGACACCCTGGCCCGCCTGGGCGGCGACGAGTTCGTGGTGCTGGCGGAGGTTGACTCTGAGAAGGGCGCCCTCCAGCTCGCCGAGCGCCTGGCCGAGTCGCTGCACACGCCGATGAGCCTGCGCGGCCACCAGGTGACGGTGAGCGCCAGCATCGGCATCGCGATCGCAGACGGCCCCGACGGCGGCCACGCCGACCTGATCCGCAACGCCGACATCGCCATGTACCGCGCCAAGAGCCGCGGCCGCGCCAATTTCGAGATCTTCGACAGCGGCATGCACGGCCGCGCCGTCCAGCGCCTCGCCCTGGAGCAGGACCTCCGGCCGGCGCTGGGACGCGACGAGTTCCGGCTCTTCTACCAGCCGCTGGTGGACGCCACCGACCGGCACCTGCTGGGCTTCGAGGCCCTGATCCGTTGGCAGCACCCCACTCGCGGGCTGATCCCCCCGGACGCCTTCATCCCCATCGCGGAGGACTCCGGCTTCATCCTCACCCTGGGCGCCTGGGTCCTGGGCGAGGCCTGCCGTCCGCTCGGCGAGTGGACCGAGGAGTGCGGCGAGGAGGTCCACATGAGCGTCAACCTCTCGGCCCGCCAGCTGGCCGACCCCGGGCTGGTCGACTATGTCGCGTCCACGCTGCAGGCCACCGGCCTGCGGCCCGAGCGGCTGATGCTGGAGATCACCGAGACCGTCCTGATGGCCAACGTCGAGTCCTCGCTGGAGGCGCTCGACGCGCTCAAGGCGCTGGGCGTGGGCGTCACCGTCGACGACTTCGGCACCGGCTACTCGTCGCTGGCGTACCTCTCGCAGGTGCCGAAGTCGTCGACGGTGACGCCCACGCCCAGCGCCTTGAGCGCGTCGAGCGCCTCCAGCGAGGACTCGACGTTGGCCATCAGGACGGTC
>JAXDLV010000217.1:0-15827 GCA_034666445.1 Chloroflexota bacterium
CCTCGAGCTAGCCCGCCCCCGCGGCAGGCCACAAGTTGACACAACGAGGCTCGATTTCGACGGTGGCCGCGTACGATGCGACCATGAGCGTCGACAGGCCTGTCGTCGCCAGCTCGACTGCACGAGACACGGGCCCAGGGGTTGCCGTCCGGCCTCGACTCCGCGAGGCGCGGCTCGGCCTGCGCGTGCCTGCCGACAAGTACGGGCGGGCGCAGTGGATCATGCTCGCGTTCTGTGTAGCCACCGGGGCGGTGCTCATCGGCGCCTGCGTCACGACGACATTCAGCCGGGGCTGGTTATCCCTCGTCCCGGCCGCAGGGCTGTGGGTCCTCGGAGTGCGCTGGATCCTCGAGTACCGGGGGCGCGCTGCCAACCCGGCCTGGGATCTGTTCGAAGGGGCGGTGATCCTGGCCGCCGGCGTCGCCACCCAGCCGATCGACATCCTGCTGCTGGCATACGCCCGCCTGGCCGCCCGGTCGCTCGCCACCACCGGCTGGCACGCCGTCTGGCTGGCCGTGGTCTACGCTGCGGCGTTCATCGGCAGCATCGTGGTCGGCATCTCGGTTTCAAGCGTCGCGATCCCAATCGAGAACCTGCTGTTCCTCGCCAGCGGCTTTCCCCTGGTTGCCCCGCTCATGTACACGCTGGGCTCATCGCTGCGCAAGGAGGGCGAGATGGCCGGGCGAATCCAGGGGCTGGAGAACGACGCCGCACTGAGCGCCGTTGTGAAGCACGCCTCGGACGTGATCCTGGTGGTCGACGCCGACGGCGCGATCCACTACGCCAGCCCCTCGCTGGACCGCCTCCGGGGGTCCGGTCCGCCTTACGCGAACGTTGCCGACCTGGCCCATCCGGATGACGTGATCGCGCTGCGCTCGGCGCTGGTGGGGGCAACGCTGCTGGGGCGGGCCGCACGGGTGCAGTTCCGGCTGGTCGCGGACGGCGTCGGCTGGCGCTTCGTCGAGGCGGTCATCAGCCGGCTGTCGGAGGACGACGAGGCGATCTCGCTGGTGGTCACCGCGCGTGACGTGACCGACCAGCGGCTGGCGGAGGAGACGCTGCGCCAGAGCGTGGCCAACTTCCGGGTCCTGTTCGAGTACAACCCGCAACCGATGTGGGTGCTGGACGCCACCAGCGGCGAGTTCATGGAGGTCAACAACGCCGCCACCCGGCACTACGGCTACAGCCGGGAGCGCTTCCTCGAGATGCGCCTGGCGGACCTGCAGGCGGCCACCGACGGCGCGGACGTCAATCGCAGCAGCTCCCAGGAGCACCGCGCCGAGGACGGGCGCGAGATCAGCGTCGAGGTTGCCACCCACGAGCTCGACTTCGGCGGGAAGAAGGCGCTGCTGATGCTGGTCCAGGACGTCACCGAGCGCCGCGAGCTCGACGCCCGCCTCCTTCACCAGGCCTTCCACGACACCCTCACCGGGCTGGCCAACCGCGCCCTCTTCCAGGACCGCGTGGACCAGGCCGTCAAACGGCAGGCCCGGGAGGTCGACCCCTTCGCCGTGCTCTTCATCGACCTCGACAACTTCAAGGCGATCAACGACAGCGTCGGGCACAACGCCGGCGACGCGGTGCTGGTGGAGGTGGCCCAGCGTCTGCGCGGGTCGGTGCGCCCGTCTGACACCGCGGCCCGCCTCGGCGGCGACGAGTTCGGGGTGCTGGTCGAGCTGGGCGGCGCTGAGTCCGCCGCGCTGAAGGTGGCCCAGCGCGTGGCCGACTCGCTGGCGGCGCCGATCGAGGCGGAGGGCGAGACCTGGTTCATCAGCGGCAGCATCGGGATCGCCTTCAGCAACCCCGACGGCAACAGCACCGACGCGATCATGCGCAGCGCCGACGTGGCCATGTACGACGCCAAGCGGCGCGGCCGTGGCCAGTTCGCGGTGTTCGAGCCGGCGATGCACCGCTCGGTCATAGAGCGGATCGCGATGGAGGCCGACCTGCGCCTGGCGCTGGAGCGGCACGAGCTGACGGTGGCATACCAGCCCCAGGTGGACCTGCGCCACCTGACGATCACCGGCGTGGAGGCGCTGGCGCGGTGGCACCACCCCAAGCGGGGCAACGTCTCCCCCGCCGAGTTCATCGGGCTGGCGGAGGACGCCGGCATCGTGGGGGAGCTGGATGCCTTCGTGCTGCAGGAGGCCGCCGCCCAGATGGCGCAGTGGCGGACCCAGGGCATCGGGGCGCTCACGCTGGCGGTCAACATCTCGGGGAAGGACTTCTCCGAGGAACAGCTTTCCCGCCGGATCGCGGACACCGTGGCCGCCGCCGGGCTCTCGCCCGACGACGTCGAGATCGAGGTGACCGAGAGCGTGGCCTTCGAGACCGCCAACGCACGGTCCGCCCTCGCGGATCTGAGGGCGCGGGGCTTCCGGGTGGCAATCGACGACTTCGGGGTGGGCTTCTCGATGCTCAGCCGGCTCCAGGACCTCCCGGTGGACCGCCTCAAGATCGACAGGTCGTTCATCGAGCGGATCACCTTTGGCGAGGATGAGGCCCCCATCGTCAGCGGCATCATCGCCATGGCCCACAGCCTCCGCCTGAAGGTGGTGGCGGAGGGGATCGAGACCTCGGAGCAGCTGACCTTCCTGCGTCGCAGCGGCTGCGATTTCGCCCAGGGCTACCGGCTGGGACGTCCCCTGCCGGCGGCAGAGATCGAGGCCCTGCTACGCGCGGGACGGTTGGAGCACATTTAATGGGAGCGGACATGCGAGGAGAAAGGCAATGAGTGAAGTGGCGGCTTCGGACGCCCTGGTGACGACCGATTGGGTCGCCGAAAACATCGACAGCGGTATCAAGGTCATCGAGGTCGACGAGGACACCGAGGCCTATGGCTGGGGCCACCTCCCCGGCGCGGTCTCGCTGAACTGGCAGACCGAGATGCAGGACCGCGTGCGCCGCGACCTCGTCGACCAGGCCGGGTTCGAGAAGCTGCTCGGCTCCCGCGGCGTCAGCGAGTCGGACAGCGTCGTGCTCTACGGCGGCAACAACAACTGGTTCGCGGCCTACGCCTACTGGATTTTCAAGCTCTACGGCCACCAGGACGTGCGCCTGATGGATGGCGGCCGCAAGAAGTGGGAGCTGGAGGATCGGTCCATGACGGCTGACCTCCCGTCCGTGACCGGCACGGAGTACCACGCCAAGGCGCCGGACGGCTCGATCCGGGCCCTCCGCGCGGAGGTGGTGGCGGCCGCGGGGACAACCCCCATGGTCGACGTCCGCTCGACCGACGAGTTCATCGGCAGGCTCGCCGCACCCCCCCACCTGCCCCACGAGCAGGCGCAGAAGAAGGGCCACATCCCCGGCGCCACCAGCATCCCCTGGTCCAAGGCCGCCAACGACGACGGCTCCTTCAAGAGCATCGACGAGCTCCGCCAGGTCTACCTGGAGGAGGCGGGCCTCGCAACGGACAAGGCAACGATCACCTACTGCCGCATTGGCGAGCGCTCCTCCCACACATGGTTCGTCCTGACGGAGCTGCTGGGCTTCAAGGACGTAAAGAACTACGACGGCTCCTGGACCGAGTACGGCTCGCTGGTCGGAGTTCCGATCGAGCGAACCTACTGGGAAGAGGATTAGGCTGGTAGCAGGGAGGATTCACGGCATGGCTGTCAGCTGCGCGAAGGTCACTGACCACGCCGCCGAGACCGCTGTCATCGGCTCCGTCCGCCGCGGTCCCGATCCCGCCCCCCGCGCCTTCATCCGCCTCAGCAAACCCGACGGCGAGTTCATGAGCGAGGTCGAGTGCGGCCCCACCGGCACCTTCCATATGTCCGTCCCCCCCGGTGACTGGCGCCTGATCTGCCTCGTCCCCCGGAACCGCCTCGAGCAAGAACTATCCCTCACCCGCGGCGACCAGTACCGGGTCGACTTCCTCCTCGTCGCGTAGACCTGGGTCGCGTCCGGAGTCGCGACGTCGGTCGGCGTCCGCCGCAGGGCGCCCGGCCTCCGTCCGCGCGCCGCAGGGATCAAAGCCTCAACGGCCGTACTTGGCATCGGCTTGACAGTCCCTCCAGTAACGGCCCTGGACCGGGCCTCCAACGGGGCCAGTGTCCTAAGATGCGGCCAAAGGCATCCTGCGGTGGCGGCCGCGGCCTGCCCCTTTCGATAGAGAGGTGAGCAATGGCACAGCAGCCGCCGGTCGAGACCGCCGTCCCGGAGGTGGAGCCCCCGGGCCCGAAGACCCCACCGCCGCTCCCCCGCTGGGAGCAGGAGAGCCGCGATCGCATCAAGGCGGGGATTCGTCGCTTCACGAAACCGATCAGCGAGGCGGTTAGCCGCGACGCCAACGAGGGAGACACCCGCCTTCTCGTGACCGACATCCTCTGCGACATCCTGGGCTACGACAAGTACACCGAGCTCACCACCGAGTACCAGGTCCGCGGCGAGTTCGCGGACTACGGGATTCGGATCGACCAGGATCTCGTTGCCTTCCTGGAATGCAAGCGCGCGGCCACGAAGCTGACGCCCAAGCATCTCCGGCAGGTGGAGATGTACGCCGTCAACGAGGGGGTCGAATGGCTCATCCTGACGAACGCACACGCCTGGCAGGTCTACCACCTGTCGCCAGGCATGCCCGTCCGGATCGACCTCGCGTTCGAAACCGACCTCCTCAGCACGGACGAGACGCCGAGCCAGCGAAGTGACAAGCTCTTCTACCTCTCGCGCGAGTCGCTCAAGCGCCGGCAGATCGATGATCTCTGGCTGACGCAGGCCGCGACGGCGCCCAAGATGCTCGCGGCCGCGTTGCTCTCCGACAATGTCCTAGCGGGCCTGCGCGGCGAGATCTGGCGCCGGAGCCGCAGACGGGTGGATAGCCGGGATCTCGCCAGGCTGCTGGCCGAGGGCGTCATCCGCCCCGAGGCCCTGCCATAGCCTCGCCATGAGGCGATGGGTGATTCCTCTCTTCGGAGTTCTTGCACTGGGTTGTGGCAGCGGCTCGTCGAGCTCGTCGCCCGGATTTGTTAGCACCCCGCCGGCCCCGCAGTCCCAGGTACCTGTTATCCCGTCCTGCCGCCTGTGCCTGGAGGATGACGGGCTGGTAGTGGAGGTGTTGACCGTCGACCGTCACCCGAGGACCGCAGCCAAGTTCAAGGCTGGCAACTACCTCACGATCGTAAATGTGCGCTGGACATACAACGGCAGCGGGTCCGCCAGCCCGCTGTCAGGCCAGCTCTACTTGATCGGTCCTGATCGCGTCGTCGAGGGCCAGCAGGCAGACACGAGCGGAAGCGTGCCCGAATGCGATTACTTCTCAGTTCCAGAACTGGCCACAGGCGGGCACTTCGGGCCGAAAGGTATCTGCTACCTACTCCACGTCAAACCCGAGGGGCCCCTAACGCTGCGCTGGAAGCACGGGCTGTTCGGCAACAGCGACCAGGATCTTGGCATCCCCGCTTGAGCCCCCCAGTTTGGACCTTCACTCTCCGGGGGGGGATAACGGCGTAGGCTGCCCCGGCATGAGGAGCCGGGCGCTGGTGGGCGCGGGAGCTCTAGGGATCCTCGCCATGCTCGGCTTTGGGGCGTTGTCGCAACCGCTGTTGATTCCGTAGGCTGTGGCGAGGGGCTAGCTACCCCGCAGATATGGCGATCCACGTAGACACTGAAAATCTGAGCGGCCAGGTCACCGCGATCGGTGCCGCCGACTCATTCACCCTCGTCGTCGACCGCCCGGTCGAGGCCGGCGGCGGCGGCAAGGGCTTCAATGGCGGGCAGCTGCTCTACCTGGCGGTCGCGGGGTGCATCTCGAACGACCTCTTCCGGGAGGCCGCCCCAAGGGGCATCACCCTCGACAGGGTTGTCGTCAGGGTGTCGGGAGACTTCAGCGGCGATCCCGCGGTCTCCACCGAAATCCAGTACGACGTCGAGATCAGCGGTGCGGCAAGCGATGAGACCCTGCGCGAGCTGGTCGAGCACGTCGACCGGATCGCCGAGATCCCCAACAGCCTCCGCGGCGGTACCGCGGTCACGTTGCGGAGCGTGGTCCCGGGCTGACCAGCTGACCGGGCGAGGGCCGGCTGACTTGCGGGCATCCGTAGCATTGGTCCTCTTATGACCGTGATCATCGGGATCGCCCAGGATGGCCTGGCGACCCTCGCAGGAGACAGCGCCGAAACGGATTGGCGCGGGAACCAGGTGCTCATCGCCGAGGAGAAGGTATTCCGGTTCGGCGATGTGCTCGTTGGCACGTCCGGGTCGCCGCGCGTCGCCCAGCTGATCCGCTTCAAGATGAAGGCGCCGGAGCTTGGCGACGCCGATCCCCTCGCCTACCTGGTGAAGGACTTCATACCCAAGGTGCGCAAGTGCCTGGCTGAGAACAGCAAGCACAGCGCCAACAAGAGCGAGTCCGAGGTTGACGGCGTCCTGCTGGTCGGCTGCCGCGGCCGCGTCTTCGAGATCGACTCATACCTGTCGGTCAGCGAGCCGATCTGGGGATACGCAGCCATTGGCATCGGCGCACCCGTCGCCCTTGGCGCCCTCTACGCCACCCGCCACCTGGAGAACGTCCCCCGCCGCATCGAGCTGGCGATGGAGGCCGCCGAGCGCCATCGCATCGGCGTCATGCGCCCGTTCGTGAGCATCACCGAGTCCCGAGCCGACCAACCCGAGCCCGCACCAGAGCGCGAGCTGGTCTCCACCAGGTAGCCCGCGCCTCGTCCGGCGCCGGCGGCTGAACCTCCGCAACTGGAGACCCGTCCCCGGCGGATTGCATTGGCCGTTCCCGTCCGCTGTCCGGATGCCAGGGCCCCACCCTCGGCTCGACAGCCGTTGTCGGGACGGCAGGCAGGCGGGGGCCGCAATTCGTCGGGGGCTCGTGTGGAGCGACCGCGGAGCCATGACAGAAGCTTTGGCTATCGCGGCGGTCGCGGAAGAGCCCGGCGCCGACACCGCGTTAATTCCGGTTGGTCCCCCGCGGCGCCGGGACCGAGCCCCAGGCGATTTGCGGATCCCCGCCAGGCCGCGATGTGAACAGCCGTTGCACAACCAGGTCGGCGCCTGTGCCGCTGTCAGGGCGGGCCAAAGGCCCGCCCCAATCGTTACAGCGAGAGGTCGTCGATAGAGGCGCTTGGCCCGTCGGCGACGCCGACGAGGTCGCCATCGTTGTCATCGGACGCCTGGCCCAGGAACTTCGCCTGCTCCTCGCGGAGCTTCTTGTAGTAATCCAGGCCCGTCCCCGCGGGGATCAGCTTGCCGATGATGACGTTCTCCTTGAGGCCGCGGAGGCGGTCGACCTTGCCGGCGATCGCCGCCTCGGTCAGCACCCTCGTGGTCTCCTGGAAGCTCGCGGCGGACAGCCAGCTGGCGGTGTTGAGCGCCGCCTTGATCAGGCCCAGCAGGACCGTCTCGGCGATCGCCGGCTCACCACCCTCGGCCAGCGTCTTGCGGTTGGCCTCCTCGTACTCGAACACCGACACGATGTCGCCAGGCAGCAGCTCGGTGTCGCCCGCGGTCTCGACGCGCACCTTGCGCATCATCTGCCGCACGATCACCTCGATGTGCTTGTCGTTGATGTCGACGCCCTGCCCGCGATACACGCGCTGGACTTCCTCGACGAGGTAGCTCTGCACCGCCTCGCGGCCGAGGATCGCCAGCAGCTCCTGCGGGCTCACCGAGCCCTCGGTGACCTGGTCGCCCGGCTTCACGCTGTCGCCGTCCTTGACGCGCAGGCGCGCGCCGTGGGGGACGGAGTATTCGCGCACGTCCTCATCGGCGGTGCGAACCACGATCTTGTCGGTGACCTCGAGCACCGTCCCGGCGGCGCTGGCCTGGACGAGGATCTCCTCGCCCCTGCCCGACTTGCCGCGTGCCAGCTCGGCGCCCTCGGCGACGTTGTCGCCCTTGGCCACCATCGGCAGCACCTTTTTGGACTTCAGCTCGTAGGTCGTCTCGTAGACGTCGCGCATGGTGACCTTGACCTTCCGAAGTCCGGCCTCGGTCTTCTCCAGCTCGACCTCGCCCTCGATCTCCGAGATGATCGCCTTCCCCTTGGGGATGCGGGCCTCGAAGAGCTCCTCGACGCGCGGCAGGCCCTGCGTGATGTCGGTACCGGCCACACCACCGGTGTGGAAGGTACGCATCGTCAGCTGGGTGCCGGGCTCGCCGATCGACTGGGCGGCGATGACGCCGACGGCCTCACCGATCTCGACCACCTTGCCGGTGGCGAGGTTGCGCCCGTAGCAGCGACGGCATACGCCCTCGCGGGAGACACAGGTGAGCACCGAGCGCACCCGGACCTGCGCCAGCCCCGAGCCGATGATGGCCCGGGCGACGTCGTCCGTGATCTCGGTGTTGTCCTTGACCAGGATCTCGCCGCTGCCGGGGACGACGACGTCGCCCGCGGAGAACCGGCCCGCGATCCGCTCGAAGAGCGGCTCGGTCAGGGAGCGCTGCTCCGAGATGTCGCTGACCCAGATGCCACCGGTGGAGCCGCAGTCCTCCTCGCGGACGATGACGTCCTGCGAGACGTCGACCAGGCGGCGCGTCAGGTAGCCGGAGTCGGCGGTTCGGAGCGCGGTGTCCGCCAGTCCCTTGCGGGCGCCGTGGGTGGAGATGAAGTACTCCAGCACGGTGAGGCCCTCTGAGAAGTTGGCCTTGATGGGAAGGTCGATGATCCGGCCCGTCGGGTCGGCCATCAGGCCGCGCATGCCCGCCAGCTGGCGGATCTGCTGGATGTCGCCTCGGGCGCCGGAGGTGCTCATCATGAACACCGGGCTGAAGCGGTCGAAGCTCTTCATGGTCGCGTCGGTGACGTCCTGGGTGGCCTTGGTCCACAGTTCGACGGTCGCCTCGTAGCGCTCGTCGTCGGTGATCAGGCCACGGCGGAACTGCATGTCCACCGCTGAGACGTCGTGGTCCGCGTCGGCCACGATCTTGGTCTTCTCCTTGGGCGTCTTGATGTCCATCGCGGAGATGGTCACGCCCGCCTTGGTGGCGAAGTTGAACCCGATCCGCTTGAGGTCGTTGACGACCCGGGCGGTGGTCTCGTTGCCATACAGCTTGAAGACCTCGCCGACGAGGAGGCGCAGGGCCTTCTTGTCGAGGATCCGGTTCTGGTACTTCATCGGCTCCAGGCCCGCCACGATCGGCACCTGGCCGAGGGGCAGGACCTGGTTCAGGATCACGCGGCCGGCGGTGGTCCGCATGATCTCGTTGGTGGGCCGCACCCGCACGCGGATGGCCTCCTGGAGGTCGATCCTGCCGTTGTAGTAGGCCATCATGGCCTCGTCGTCGCTGCCGTAGACGTGGAGCTCCTTCTCGGGCTTGGTGTCGTGGTCCGCCCGGTCGGCGGTGAGGTAGTAGCAGCCGAGGACGATGTCCTGAGTCGGGCTGACGACGGGGTGGCCGTCGGACGCCGACAGGATGTTGCTGGACGACATCATGAGGTTCTTGGCCTCGGCGATGGCTCCGCTGAACAGGGGCACGTGGACCGCCATCTGGTCGCCGTCGAAGTCGGCGTTGAAGGCGTGGCAGACCAGGGGATGGATCTGGATCGCCGAACCCTCGACCAGCACCGGCATGAAGGCCTGGATGCCCAGGCGGTGCAGGGTGGGGGCGCGGTTGAGGAGCACGGGGTGCTCCTTGATGACGTCGTCGAGGACGTCCCAGACCTCGGGCCGGACGCGCTCGACCATGCGCTTGGCGGACTTGATGTTCTGGGTGTAGCCCTTCTCCACCAGGTCGCGCATCACGAACGGCTTGAACAGCTCCAGGGCCATCTTCTTGGGCAGGCCACACTCGTGCAGCTTTAGCTCAGGGCCGACCACGATGACCGAACGGCCGGAGTAGTCGACGCGCTTGCCGAGCAGGTTCTGGCGGAACCGGCCCTGCTTGCCCTTGAGCATGTCGGACAGCGACTTCAGCTTGCGGTTGCCCGTGCCGGTGATGGCGCGGCCGCGGCGGCCGTTGTCGATCAGGGCGTCGACCGCCTCCTGCAGCATCCGCTTCTCGTTGCGGACGATGATCTCCGGCGCGCCCAGCTCGAGGAGCCTCTTCAGGCGGTTGTTCCGGTTGATGACGCGGCGGTAGAGGTCGTTCAGGTCGGAGGTGGCGAAGCGACCGCCGTCCAGCTGGACCATGGGGCGCAGCTCCGGTGGGACAACCGGGAGGACCTCGATGATCATCCAGGTCGGCGAGGTGCCGCTGCGGCGGAAGGCCTCGACCACCTTGAGGCGCTTGATCGCCTTCTGGCGGCGCTGGCCGCTGGCCGAGCGGGAGTCCTCGCGGAGGCGGAAGGCCTCCTCGTTGAGGTTGATCTTGGACAGCAGCTCGCGCACCGACTGGGCGCCGATGCCGGCCTTGAAGACCTTGCCGAACTTCTCGGTGAACTCGCGGTACTGGGCGTCGGTGAGGATCTGCTTCTCGAACAGGCCCTCCAGGTCCGACTTGGTGGTCTCGAGGGCGGCGTTGAGCTCCTCGAGGTCCGCCTGGAGCTTGTTGCCGAGCTCGGCGAGCTTGTTCTCGTACTGGTTCTGAGCCTTGTCGGCGGGCCCGACGGAGCTGTTCTGGAGCTTCTCCTGCTCCTTGCCGAAGGCGTTCTCGATCCGGGTGTTGAGGTCCTCGGCGAGCTTGCTGACCTTGGCCATGACGTCGGGGCCGAAGATGTCGCCCTTCTTGACGACCACCTTCTCCCACTTGGTCTTGGCGGCGAGCACGAAGTCCCGGGTGGCCTTCTTGCCCTCCTGGGTCTTGGCGCGCTCCTGCAGGTCCTTGACCTCGTCCATGACCTTGGCCAGGGTCGAAGCCTGCTCGTCCTTCGACGCCTTGATGGCGGCCTCGACCGCGGCGCGGGCGGCGCTGGTGGCCTCCTCGTGCTGGGCGTTCAGCTCCTTGGCGGCCACCGCGTGGGCGTCGCGCAGCTCGCCGCCGCGCTGGTCGTCGCCTGGCTTCATCTTCTCCAGCGCCTCGGCGCGGGCCTCCTCATCGACGTGGGTGACGATGTAGTTGGCGAAGTAGATGACCTTCTCGAGGTTGCGCGGGCTCATGTCCAGCAGCAGGCCCATCCGCGAGGGGATGCCCTTGAAGTACCAGACGTGGCTGACCGGGGAGGCCAGCTTGATGTGGCCCATGCGCTCGCGACGGACCTTGCTGCGGGTCACCTCGACGCCGCACTTGTCGCAGATGATGCCCTTGTAGCGGTACCGCTTGTACTTGCCGCAGTGGCACTCCCAGTCCTTGGTGGGGCCGAAGATCTTCTCGCAGAAGAGACCGTCCCGCTCCGGCTTGAGCGTGCGGTAGTTGATCGTCTCCGGCTTGGTGACCTCGCCGTGCGACCACGACATGACGGTCTCAGGAGAGGCCAGGGAGAGACGAAGCGCGTCGAAGTTTTCGAGCTTTAGCAAGTTGGCGTTCTCCTAGAGGTTGTCGAGGGACTCGTCGAGCTCGTCCCTTTCGAGGTTGATTCCAAGGTCCTGCGGGGGTTCGGGCATGTCGTCCTCGGTCAGCGTGATGTGGCGCTCGTCGTCGGAGAGGATCTCGACCCCGAGGCCCAGGCCCTCCAGCTCCTTGACCAGGACACGGAAGGACTCCGGGATGCCGGCGTCGAGGGTGTTCTCGCCCTTGACGATCGCCTCGTACGCCTTCACGCGGCCGACGATGTCGTCCGACTTGACGGTGAGGATCTCCTGGAGGATGTGGCTCGCGCCGTAGGCCTCCAGGGCCCACACCTCCATCTCGCCGAAGCGCTGGCCGCCGAACTGCGCCTTGCCACCCAGCGGCTGCTGGGTCACGAGCGAGTACGGGCCCGTCGACCGGGCATGGATCTTGTCCTCGACGAGGTGGTGGAGCTTGAGCATGTAGATGACGCCGACGGTGACCTCGTGGTCGAAGGTCTCGCCGCTGCGGCCGTCGCGGAGCCAGGCCTTGCCGCTGCGCGGCAGCTTGGCGCGCTCCAGCTCGTCCTCGATGGTCTCCTCCTTGGCGCCGTCGAACACCGGGGTGGCGATCTTCATCCCCATCGCGGTGGCGGCCCACCCGAGGTGGGTCTCCAGCACCTGGCCGAGGTTCATGCGGCTCGGCACGCCGAGCGGGTTGAGCACGATCTCGACGGGGGTGCCGTCGGGCATGTAGGGCATGTCGTGGATCGGCAGGATCCGAGCGACGACTCCCTTGTTCCCGTGGCGCCCTGCCATCTTGTCGCCGGCCGAGAGCTTGCGCTTCTGGGCGACGTAGACGCGCACCAGCTGGTTCACGCCGGGGCTGAGCTCGTCCTTGTTCTCGCGGCTGAAGATCTTGACGTCGACGACGATGCCGCGCTCCCCGTGGGGCACGCGGAGTGAGCTGTCGCGGACCTCGCGAGCCTTCTCACCGAAGATGGCGCGCAGCAGGCGCTCCTCGGCGCTGAGCTCGGACTCGCCCTTGGGCGTGATCTTGCCCACGAGGATGTCGCCCGGGCTGACCTCGGCGCCGACGTAGATGATGCCGCGCTCGTCGAGGTTCTTGAGCGTCTCCTCGGAGACGTTGGGGATCTCCCGGGTGATCTCCTCGGGGCCCAGCTTGGTGTCGCGGGCCTCGAGCTCGAACTCCTCGATGTGGATCGAGGTGTACTTGTCGTCCTTCACGATCGACTCCGAGATCAGGATCGCGTCCTCGAAGTTGTAGCCCTCCCAGGGCATGAACGCGACCAGCACGTTGCGGCCCAGCGCCAGCTCACCGTTGTCGGTGGCGGGGCCGTCGGCGAGGACCGTGCCGGCGTCGACATGCTGGCCGGCGCGGACGATCGCCTTCTGGCTCAGGCAGGTGCCCTGGTTGGACCGCACGAAGCGGTGCAGCGGGTACCAGTCGATGTCCGGGCCCTTCTTGCCGCCGGCGTCGAGCTCGACGAGGATGCCAAGGCCGCCGTGGACGTCCTGGCGCTGCAGGTTCAGGCCCTGGGAATAGCCCTTCGGCGGCGGTGCCGCGGTGGAGACCACGGTGCCGGGGCGCTGGGCGATGACCAGCTCGCCCGAGTCGCGGGCGGCGAAGAACTCCATGCCGGTGCCCACCACGGGCGACTCGGTCTGGAGCAGCGGCACGGCCTGGCGCATCATGTTCGAGCCCATCAGGGCGCGGTTGGCGTCGTCGTGCTCGAGGAACGGGATCAGGGCCGTGACCGCGCTGACGATCTGCTTCGGCGACACGTCCATCAGGTCGATGGTGGTGACGTCGACGACCTGGAACGCGTGCTTCAGGCGCGCCGGGGTGCGGTCCTCGGCGAAGTGCTGGTCGTCGGTCAGCGGGGCGTTGGCCTGCGCCACCGTGTACTTGTCCTCCTCGTCGGCGGACATGTAGACGATCTCGTCGGAGACCCAGGGCACGATCTTGACGTCGACCTTGGCCTTGACCAGCGTCGCGACGTCGTCCTTGGACAGCTTGTGGCCGGCGCGGAAGGAGCTGCCGTTGGCCTTGACGGCCTCGCGCAGGACCTGGTCGACCAGGCGCGGAGCGTGGTCTTTGTCCGCCGGCAGGTCACGCCAGACCTTGCGGAACGGCGTCTCGATGAAGCCGTACTCGTTGACCTTGGCGAACGTCGCCAGCGAGCCGATGAGGCCGATGTTCGGCCCCTCGGGGGTCTCGATCGGGCAGATCCGGCCGTAATGGCTGAAGTGGACGTCGCGAACGTCGAAGCCGGCGCGCTCGCGGCTCAGGCCGCCGGGCCCCCGCGCCGACAGGCGGCGCTTGTGGCCGAGCTCGGCCAGGGGGTTGGTCTGGTCCATGAACTGCGACAGCTGCGAGCTGCCGAAGAACTCCTTGATGGCGGCGACAACGGGGCGGGCGTTGATCAGCGAGGCCGCGGTCACAGTGGCGGCGTCGCAGATCGTCATCCGCTCCTTGATGATGCGCTCCATCCGGATCAGGCCCATGCGGAACTGGTTCTGGAGGAGCTCGCCGACGGCTCGCACACGCCGGTTGCCCAGGTGGTCGATGTCGTCCGGCTCGCCGTGCCCGTTGTTCAGCTGGATCAGCTGGCGGCGGATGGCGACGAAGTCCTCGTTCTCGAGGATGCGGATGTCGCGGCTCGCGTCGAGCCCCAGCTTGCGGTTCAGCTTGTAGCGGCCGACGCGACCGAGGTCGAAGCGGCGGGGGTTGAAGAACAGCGACTGGAGCAGGCCCTTGGCGTTGTCGACCGTGGGCGGGTCCCCGGGGCGGATCTTCTTGTAGAGCTCGATCAGGGCCTCGTTGACCGTGGTCGACGGGTCCTTGTCGAGGGTGGACTCGATGTAGCGGTGCTCGGGGTCCACGTCGACGTCCCCGAACAGGGCCAGGATCTCCTCGTTGGTCTCGTAGCCGAGGGCACGGACCAGCGAGGTCACGGGGATCTTGCGCTTGCGGTCGATCTTCACCGTGAGCAGGTTCTTGTTGGAGGTCTCGATCTCCAGCCAGGCGCCGCGGTTGGGGATCAGCTTGGCGGCGAACAGGGTGCGGCCGGTGACGCGGTCGACGTCCGACGTGTAGTAGATCCCGGGCGAGCGGACCAGCTGCGACACCACCACGCGCTCGGTGCCGTTGACGATGAAGGTCCCCTCCTCCGTCATGATCGCGAAGTCGCCCATGAAGACCTCGGTCTCCTTGATCTCGCCCGTCTCCTTGATGGTCAGCCGGGTGTTGATGCGCAGGGGCGCCGAGTAGGTCATGTCGCGGGCGCGGCACTCCTCCTTGTCGAACTTGGGATCGCCGAAGGAGTAGTCCAGGAAGCGGAGCTCGTAGTTCTTGCCGGTGTAGTCGGTGATCGGGTTGATCTCGTCGAAGAGCTCCTTGAGCCCCTCCCGCTTGAACCAGTCGAACGAGTTGATCTGGGTCTGGATGAGGTCTCCGACGGTGAGCATCTCGGGGATGCGGCCGTACGAGTACCTTTCGGCGGGAGAGAGGGCGAGGATTTCAGTCATTCGCGAAGAGACCTCCTGGCGTGGTCAGGCGGAAGCAGGGTGGTGGGGTCGCAGGGACACGGCGGCGAGGTGAACGGGAAACGACGAGGACGGCGAAAGGGGGTTCGAAGATCTGTAACAGGCCTGGGGATGAAAAAAGTCCCCTCTCCTGGATCGGGGACTGAAGATCAACTAGCGGCTACCACTGAACAAGATGATAGCACTGCTGTGACAGCCGCGCAAAAACGACGGCGGTCAGACCGTCGCTTGCGTGTCCGCAGTATACACAGGTCGAGCGACCCGTCAAGCTTGCGGCCGCCTAAAATAGGCCCGCGCCGATCTCCGCCGCGACCTATCATCCATCCGAGCCGATGAATGTGACCGCCGAGCGCTGCCCCAACTGCAACGCCCCCCTCACGCTCGACGGCAACGTGTGCGCCTACTGCCGGGTCCCACTCCAGGTGGACGGGCTGCCGGCGGTCAAGGCACCGCCGGGGGACGTCTCGGGGCCGTTCGAGATGGAGGTGCGCGACATCTTCTCGATCACCGGGCGCGGGATCATCGTCATCGGCCAGGTCGGCCGCGGCCGGGTCGCGGTGGGCGACCAGCTGGTCCTGGAGGGCGCCGGCGGGCGCGTTGCCACCAGCTGCGAGGCGATCGAGAAGTTCCAGAAGACGCTGGACCAGGCGGTCGCGGGCGACAACGTCGGCCTCCAGCTGCGGGGGGTCAAGAAGGACCAGGTCGCCAAGGGCGACTGGGTGCGGGCGGGCTAGAAGAGCCGCGCGGCGAGGTCTCCCCCGCCGCGCCCGGCTACCGCGCTACTTGACCTCGACCTGGCCGCCGGCCTCCTGGATCTTCTTCGCGATCGAGTCGGCCTCCTCCTTGCTCACGCCTTCCTTGACGGGTTTGGGGGCGGCGTCGACCAGGTCCTTGGCCTCCTTGAGACCGAGCCCGGTCAGCTCGCGGACGGTCTTGATGACG
>JAXDLV010000218.1:0-6918 GCA_034666445.1 Chloroflexota bacterium
CGTCCCGCCACCCCCCGATAGATGCCTAAGGCCGACAGGATCGCCGCCCCTACGCCGATCGCCGTGAGCTTGAGAGGGGCCGTGAGCCGTGAGGCCGTGATGCTGGCAGTCGCTTTAACCGCGTTTCCCGAACTCAGACCCAGACCGGGACCGACGCTGAAGAACCAGGCCAGGAAGGCTGCGGCGGGCACAACCATCACCACCAGGTGCCTGCGGCGGGTGCGGTCCAGCAGGAGGTCGAGCCCGATCGCCATGCAGAAGGTGACGCCCACGCCGGAGGACATCAGCGACAGCACCAGCGCCAGCGAGGCGCCGATCCAGCGCCAGCCGCCACCGCGGACGTCATCGACGAGGATCCAGGCGACCAGGCCGAACAGGATCGACCCCAGGAAGCCCACCTGGAAGGCCCAGAGGATGTTGTCCACACCGTTGCCGAAGAACAGCAGGATCACCCCGGCCACCAGCGCCAGCGCGTCCCCCGCCCGGCGCCGGATGAGCACCACCGTCAGGGCGACGCAGGCCAGGTGCATCAGCTGCGCGACCAGGAGGTAGGGGAGGTAGCTGCCCAGCCCAACGGTGCGGAGGAGCACGTTGTAGATGAAGATCGGGATCGTCGACCAGTGCCCGTTGCGGGGCACGAACATCGCGTGGAGGTCGATGTGGGGGGCGTCCTGGATGTAGTCCCACTCGTCGCCGTGGAAGCCCTGCTCCCACCCCAGCCAGGCCAGCGCCGCCAGCGCCAGCGCCATGGCGATGGCCATGGTCCGCCAGAAATGGGGGATGCGAACGTCCGCCAGCTTCGTCACGCGGGGCAATAGTAACCGTGCCCCGGGCTCCCTCCGGGGCGCAACCCGGCACCGCTAAAGTGTCCTACTCGTGGGCACTGCAGCGTCGCGGCGATGGCTCCGGCCTGCCCTCCTGCTGCCGGTGGGCCTGTTCCTCGTGCTGGTCTTCCTGTCGTCGGGGATCGACCGCTCCGAGGGCAGCATCCACTACTTCCTGACGCAGCAGATCCTGCAGCGACAGCGGCTGTCGTTCGACAGCAAGCCCGCGGGAATCTCGGTGCAGGCGCCCAATGGCCGCTACTACCTGATGCATGAGGCCGGCAACAGCCTCTGGCTGCTGCCAACAGCCGCGGTCGCCGAGGGCGTGGGCGGGCTGGTCAACGCGGTCCGTGGTGGGTTCAGCGCCGACCGGCTGGCACGGCTGCTGATCACCTTCAACGCTGCCGCCTACGTGGCGCTGGCGTGCCTCGCGGTGTTCGTGGTGGCGGTGCACGGCTTCGACGTCACCCCCAGGGTGGCGATCGTGGGGGCGGTCATGCTGGCGCTCGGCTCGGAGATGCTGGCCTACGCCCAGAACCTCTTCGACGGCGTGGCCGTCGCCGCGGCACTGACCGGGGCACTGGCGGCCGCCGTGCTGGCGCGGCGCCGGCCGTCCGACCGGCTGGCCGCCGTCGCGGGGATGCTGGCGGGGATGGCTGTGATCACCCGCCTGACAGCCGTGCTGGCGGTGCCGGCGCTGGCGGTCTACCTGCTGGTCGCGCCCGGCGGCCGGCGCCGGGTGGCATGGTTCCTCGCAACGCTGGCGCCGTTCGCGGGGTGGCAGGCGTACTACAACAACCTCCGCACCGGGTCGTCGCTGGTGTCCGCCGAGATGCTGCCGGTCGCGCACAACCTCACCGGGTCGGTCGCCGATGGCCTCGCGGGGCTGCTGCTCAGCCCCTCGCGCAGCGTGCTGGTCTACACCCCGCTGCTGGTGTTGCTGCCGCTGGGAGCCCTCCTCGCCTGGCGGGTGAACCGTCCCCTGGTCCTGGCGATCGGCTGGATCCTGGCGACCTACACGCTGTTCATCGCCAGTCTGGCGGACTGGGCGGGCGCCTACGGCTGGGGCCCCCGCCACATGGTGGTGGTCGTGCCGGTCGCATTCATCCTGGTCGTCGTCGTCCTGGGCCGGGCGCGCTCCGCGCCGGCGTGGGTGGGGCTGGCCGCCCTAGCGGTGATGGGGACGGTGGTCAACCTGCCGGCGATCCTCGCCAACTGGCACTACCGTCTCCTCCTCTGGATGTCGCAGCACGGCGGCGCCAACTTCCCCGACTGGTCCGTAGGCGACAGCCAGTGGGTCTTCCAGCTGCGGGGCCTCGCCGCCAACCTGCGCTACGTGCTGGGGCAGGGCCCACCGGCGGTGGTGCCGGAGTACACCCCCTCGCAGGCGGTCTCGGCCAACACCGCCGACCTCTGGTGGCTGACCGCGTCGCAGTTCGGAGTCCCCGCGGCGGTGGGGGTGATCGTGGGGGTGCTGCTGGTGGCGACGGGCGTGACGCTGGTGGTCATGGCGTGGCGTCGGGCACCGGCGATGGCCCCTGCGGCCCCGGTCGCCGCTTGAGCCGCGGCCCGGGCGCCCTGCGCGTCGGCCTTGACGCCACCCCGGCGATCGTGGGGATGTCGGGCCTGCGCCACTACGCCGCCGTCACGGTCAACACGCTGCGGGCCCGCGATGACGTCGACCTGCACGTCTTCGGCGCCGGCCGCGGACCCGCGCCGGAGGTGTCGCTGCGGCGCCTGCCGGTACCGCTGCGGGTGCTGCAGGCCAGCTGGCGACTCACCGGGCGGCCGCGAGCGGAGGACGTGGTGGGCGACGTCGACGTGGTCCACTCGCTGGACCTGATGCCGCCTCCAACGCGGCGGCCGCTGGTGGTCACGGTGATGGACGCGCTTGCCCTGACGCATCCCCAGTTCTTCACCGAGCGCGTTCGCGCCGAGCAGGAGGTGCACCTCGCGGCCGCCCGCCGCGCCGAGATCGTGGTCACCGGCTGCCAGGCCACCGCCGACGAGCTCGCCCGGGTGGGCGACATCGACCCCGCCCGGCTGATGGTCACCCCCTACGGGCGCCTGCCTCGCGATGACGTCGCCGCGCCGGGCCGTGCCCACCCCGGCCCGTACCTGCTGTCGGTCAGCACCGTCGAGCCGCGCAAGGGCTACGAGCTCCTGGCCGAGGCGGTGGCCAAGCTGCCCGGCTGCCCGCCTGTGCTGGTTGCCGGCCCCGACGGCTACCGCGGCGAGGAGATCCGGACGCAGGCGGAGGCGATTGCCGGGGCCGGCCGGGTGCGCTTCCTGGGCGACGTGCGCGACCCGGCTCGGCTGGCGGCGCTGTACCGCGACGCCACCCTGGTGGTCCAGCCCAGCCACGCCGAGGGCTTCGGGTTCCCGGTGCTGGAGGCGATGGGGGTGGGCGCCGCGGTGCTGGCCAGCGACATCCCCCAGGCGGTCGAGGTCGGCGGCGACGCGGTCGAGGTCTTCAGGGCCGGCGACGCGGAGTCCCTGGCAGCCGCACTGGAGCGCCTGCTGGCGGACGACGCGCGGCGTGCGGAGCTGGGCAGGAGGGCCCGTGAGCGCGCCGCTGAGAGCACCTGGGAGCGCACCGCGGAGCACCTCGTCCGCGCCTACCGGAGGGCCGCCGGTGCGCGTGGCGATTGACGCACGGACCCTGCAGGGGCCTGACATCGGCGGCGTGGGAAGGGCGCTCGCCAACATCCTGCCGCTGCTCGACGGCGTCGACATCGAGCTGCTCCTCGACGACCGCCAGGGTCCCCTCAACCGCCGCGCCCCCACGGGCCTGCGGTCCCATGGACTGCGGGCGCCGCTCGCCGGCGGCACCGCGTGGCTGCAGCTGGCGGCGCCCCGGTACCTGCGAGGCCATGGCGGCGTCTTCCACTGCCCCTTCTACTGGCTGCCGTTCGTCCAGCCGGTGCCGATGGTGGTGACCATCCACGACCTCACGTTCGAGGACCACCCTGAGTGGTTCCGTCCCGCCATTCTCCGGGCCTTCCGGGTGCAGGCTCGGCACGCGGCCAGGACCGCGGCCCGGGTGATCACCCCGAGCGCGCATGTCCGCGATGACATCCTGCGCCGGTACGGTGTGCCCGAGGACAGGGTGGTGGTGGCGGCGCACGGTGTGGATCCCGGCTTCCACCCGCGCGCCGCCGACGAGGCCGCGGTGGTGCTGGACCGCCTCGGTATCGAGCGCCCGTACGTCCTGGCGCTGGGGGGCGCGCCCCGGCGCAACCCCGAGCTGGCCGAGGCGGCCTGGCGCGACGGCGCCGCCACCGAGGGCGTCGGGTTGGTGGTGGTGGGCAGCGCCGTGACAGCCCGGGAGGGCCGCGTCTGGCGGGTGCGCGACCTGGCCGACGACGACTTCGCGGTCGTCCTGGCGGCGGCGGAGGCGCTCTGCTACACGACGGGCTACGAGGGCTTCGGGCTGCCCGCGGTGGAGGCGCTCGCCAGCGCCACCTCGGTTGTGTGCGCCCCCGTGGGCGCGCTGCCCGAGGTCCTGGGCGACGCCGCCGAATGGGTCGACGACCTCTCCCCGGGCGCTTTCGCGGCGGGGCTCCGGGCCGCGCTCGCACCCGCCCGGGCGGAGGCGCTGCGCCGGGCCGGTCTCGCCCGGGTCGCAGCGATGCCTGGCTGGCGCCAGGCCGCCGACGTGCACCTGGCCGCCTATCGCGCCGCCGCCGAGGCGACCTGATGGTCGTGCTCCACGTCATGGAGGCGCTGGGCGGCGGCACCGCGCGCCACCTCGTGGACGTCGTCCGGTTTGCCCATGGGGTCGACCACTTGGTGGCTGTGCCGCGGCGCCGGGTGGGCGCCTTCAGCGACGACGCGGCCGCGGAGCAGCTGCGCGCCGCTGGGGCCGACGTGCGGTTCGTCGAGATGCGGCCGCGGCCACCACACCCGCGCAATGTCTCGGCGCTGGCGTCGCTCGCCCGGCTGGTGGGGTCGGTCCGGCCGGACGTCGTGCACGGCCACAGCTCGGTGGGCGGTGCCCTTGGCCGCGTGGCCGCCATGCGCCACCGCCCGCGCCTGGTCTACACGGCCAACGCCCTGAGCCCATCGCGCGCGGCGCTGGCGGTGGAGCGGGCGCTGGGCCGCCTCACCGACCGGTTCATCGCCGTCTCCGTCAGCGAGGGTGAGGAGGTGGTTCGCCTGGGCGTCGTGCCGCGTGAGCGCCTGGTGGTGATCCCCAACGGCATCGACCCCGAGGAGACCCCAGTCGCGCCCTTCTCACTGCGCACCCGCCTCGGCCTCGACGCGGGCACCCCACTGGTTGGCACCGTGTCGCGCCTGGTGCCGCAGAAGGCCCCGGAGATATTCGTCGCCGCCTGCGCCGTGGTGGCCGTCGCCGACCCCACGGCCCGGTTCGTCCTCATCGGGTCGGGTCCGCTGCGCCCCGGGGTGGAGGCGGCGATCGACAAGGGGGGCCTGCGCGGCCGCCTTCGCGTCGTCGATGACGTCTCCGACGCCGCCGGCCTGGTGGGTGAGCTGGACGTCTTCGTTTCGACTGCGCGTTTCGAGGGAGGCCCCTACAGCCCGCTCGACGCCATGCGGGAAGCAACCCCGGTCGTCCTCACGGCGGCGACGGGCAACGTGGACGTCGTGATCGACGGAGAGTCGGGCTACCTGGCGCCGGTGGACGATGCCGGCGCGGTGGCCGCCCACGTGCTGCGCCTGCTTGCTGAGCCTCGCCTGCGGCGCCGGGTGGGGGCGGCCGGGCGGGCGCGGCTGGTTCGGGAGTTCGACGTGCGCGACATGGGGCGGAGCCTCAGCCGGCTCTATACGGACCTGTCGCCTCGCTGAGCACGCGGTCCGCGAAGCGGCCGGCGATGACATCCCAGTCGAACTCGGCCTCCACGTGGCGCCGCGCCGCCTCCGCCATCGCCGTGGCGGCCTCGTCGTCCTTCAGCAGGCGGACAATGCCGTCGGCGAACCCATCGGCGTCGTCCGCGACGCGGGCCTCTACGCCGGCATTGAGGTGGAGCCCCTCGAGGCCGATGGTGGTACCCACCACCGGTCGCCCGGATGCCATCGCCTCGAGCGCCTTGATGCGCGTCCCCGACCCAATCCGCAGGGGCACCGTCGCGACCCGGGCGCCCTTCAGGTGCACCGCCACATCGGGGACGTCGACGTGCAGCGTGATCCCCGGCTCGCGGCCCAGCGCCTCGAAGTCCGGCACGGGGTTGCGACCCACGATGTCGAGGGTGACGTCGGGCACGAGGCGGCGGACCAGTGGCATGACCTCGTGGGCCAGCCACTGGGCGCCGTCGAGGTTGGCGGCGGTGTTAAGCGTGCCGGTGAGGATGACGCGAGGCTCGGCGGGGATCGGTGTCGGCTTCCACGCCTGGACGTCCACGCCGTTGGGCACCACCACGGCGCCTGGGCCGAGCTCGGCTGCGTCCTCGTCGGACGGGACGCAGCAGAGGTCGTACGCGCCCATCGCCCACTGCTCCAGCGCGACGGCCTTCTTGAGCTCCTGGCCGACGGCCCAGCGCTGACGGCGGGTCCGGGCCAGGCCGAGCGCCTGCCGAGCGCGTCGCGAGCCGAGCTGCTGGAGGTTGAGGATCCAGTGGTTCTGGCGCCCCTCGGGGAGCAGCGGGGCCAGCCCGATGTGCTCGACGAGGACGTGGTCGAACTCGTGCAGCGGGAGCTCCGACGCGGCGATCGCCAGTCGCATCTGCTCGTTCTCCTGGGCCTCTGCGGGGAGCTTGCGCAGCGCCCAGCTCAGGTCGCGCGCCCGGCGGAGGGTCTTGCTGGCGGGGGCCTGCACCTGGGTGACATCGAGCTCCACCACCGCGGCGAGCTCCGGCAGGAGGACCTCCTCCTGGAGCGCGCCGCGCATCACCAGCACCGTGGTCGCGCGCCGGGCCATGGCCCGGAGGAGGTGGAACTCACGGATGGCGCCGCCGCCCTGCTGCCGCCCGGGGGGCTCCACCGTGAGCCAGAGGACCTTCTGCGAGGACTTGGACATCGGGCGAGCTTAGTGTGCCGCCAGCGCCTCGAGCCGGTCCGCGAAGTCCTCCCCGATGCGGCGCCAGCTGTAGCGGCTCTCGACCAGGCCGCGCCCGGCCGCGGCCACCCGAGGGCC
>JAXDLV010000219.1:0-8813 GCA_034666445.1 Chloroflexota bacterium
CAGCGGGGGGCGCCGCCGCGACGTTGCCGGCCCGACGGACGGCCCGGATGATCAGGAAGATCACGACGATCGCGACGATCAGGCAGCAGATGCCGCCGAAGATGCTGCCGATCGGGTCGTTGCCGCCGCTGCCGCCCCCGCTGCCAACAAAGAACACGCCGCCGCTGGAGCCGCTGCTGCTGGATCCAGAGCTGTGGCTGCCGCCGGAGCTGCTCCCGCCGCCGCTGCTGTGCCCGCCGCCGCCACCGCGGGCAAGGGCGACCTCGGGGATGAGCAGGCCGGTGAGGGCCAGCCCCAGCCCGAGGGCCACGGCCAGGCGGCGGCGCGACGTCAGCGGCGCCGTAGCCCACTGCCAGGCGGCGTAGAGGCGCAGCCAGGCTGCGCCGACCTGGGTCAGCTCTGCCCGCCTTCGGGTGCGGCCGGGGGCTCGGTCCCGCCGGCGGGTGCCGCCGGGGCCGCCGGCGCGGCCTGGAAGTTGTGGCCGCAGTTGGCGCAGAACTTGGCCGTGGCCGAGTTCTCGGTGCCACACTCCGGGCACTTCACTGTCGAGCCGGCCGGCGCGGGCGCGGGGGCGCCGATCGACTGGCCACAGCTGGAGCAGAACTTGGCCGACTCGGGGTTGAGCGTGTTGCAGTTGCCGCAGCGAACCTGCACCGCGCCCCCGGCGGCCACCGACTGGCCCGCGCCCTGGATCTGGTTGCCCATCCCCAGGCCGACGCCGAGGAGCGCCGCCGGTAGGGCCCCGCCACCTTCGGCGGCACCCTTGCCGACACCCAGCATCGCCTCGCCGGCGCCGTACTGCTGGAAGCCGCCGGCGAGCTTGGTGTACTGGACGTCCTTGCGGAAGGTCTTGAGGGTTTCCTCGTCCTCCTCCTTGATCGAGATCGTGAAGTTACCGAGGCGGACGATCTGGAGGCCGTAGCTGTTGATGTAGTCCTGGACCTTGACGATGGTTTCGCGCTCCACGTCCTCGGTGTGCGCGGCGATGCCCAGGATCGGCCAGCCCGAGCTGACGATGTGGCTGGTCACGTCGGTACGGAGGACCTTGAGGAGCTGCTCGCGCATCCAGTCGGTGACCTGGTCGTTGCTGGACATCCCCTGGGTGCCGATCAGGTTGAGGATCAGGCTCTGGGGCTCGACCACCTTGAGCGAGTACTCACCGAACACCCGGAGGCCGACCGCGATGCCGGTCTCGGGGTCGACGACGTTGTCGACGGTGCCGCCGAACGGCAGGTTGGGGAACTCGCGGGTGGCGACGAAGTAGATCTCGGTCTTGAACAGGTTGCCGCCGCTGGCGGAGTCGACGAGGATGCCGAGGAACGGGATCTCCGAGCTGTCGAGCGTCGACCGCCCGGGGGAGATGGTGCCCTGGACCTTGCCGTCGCGGAAGAAGACGGCGATGTAGTCCTGCTCGACGGTCAGCTGGGTGAACTTACGGATGTTCTGGTCAGGCCACTTGTAGAGAATCGTGCCCTTGGCGCTGTCCGGCATCGCGATAAATTCGCGATGAACCTCGTTCCCAAAAAGTCCCATCAAGCTTCTCCTCGCGTCTTGGCGTCACCCGTCGGCGGGCCCCACCGCTCTTGATGGGCCGTCCCCGCTCCTATGGCAAGCCAAGTTATAACCCGAACGGCCCGGGCCGTGTATGCATTGCTCCACATTCGACAGACGCCACCGGGCGGCCCGCCAACCACCCCCCGCAAGTGCGCTTCGGGCTAGTGGTCGCCCTCGTCGTCGTCGGCGTCGAGCGGGATCTGCGCCATGTGCTCGTCGGACTCCTCGGCGTGCAGACCACCACACTCGTCGCAGTAATAGAGGACCCCCCGGAAGCCGTCCTTCAGGGTCCAGCAGACGTAGCGGGCCGGTTTGTCGACCGGGAAGTCGCGCTCCAGGGCGTCGATGATGGGGAGCAGGTCGTCCTCGTCGCGCAGGATCAGCGTGATCACCGCCTCGCGCTCGAGGATCTGGAGGACCGCGTCGGCGTAGCGCTCACCGTTCTCGGTGGCCCAGACGGTCCAGGCCTCGGAGTAGGGGGTGCGGAACTCGCGCGTGAGGTAGCGCTCCGACCAGAACTCCTGGAAGCGCTGCTCGCGCTCGGCCTCCTCGGCGGCGTACTCGGCCTCCAGCGCGCGAACCCCGCGCGTGATCCCGCGGCGCAGGCTCTGGTAGTGGGCCGA
The DNA here is from genome assembly GCA_034666445.1 of Chloroflexota bacterium. Lineage (GTDB taxonomy): Bacteria > Chloroflexota > Dormibacteria > DASZGP01 > DASZGP01 > JAXDLV01. The sequence continues at coordinate 2,178 of JAXDLV010000219.1, forward strand.
CTGGGGCTCCTCCGAGGCGAACTCCCGCGAGTAGACCTTGTCGAACGACTCGAGCACGGCGTTCTCCGACCAGGCGTCGTCGCCCACCATCCCCGACCGGACGTCGTCTACGATGCTGGCCAGGTCGCGCCAGTGCTGGCCGTAGAGGTCCTCCATCACCGTCACGGGGCGCTCGAGCCCCTGCTTGACCACCTCGGCGTCGGAGAGCTGGCGGTACGCCGCCGCGGTCTCGGCGCCGTGGACCCGGCGGAGCCAGTAGTCGAGGATCGCCCATGCCGCCCGGATGCGGCCCGGCCGCTCCCAGTACCCGTCCGGCCAGCGGCCGCCACGGCGCACGCGGTTGTAGAGGCGGATCGCCTCCTCCTCGGGGTCGCCCCGAACTCCAAACCTGCGCATACGGCGATTATCGTCCCCGGGGCTCGCCCCCACGGCGCGATAATCCGCCTACCCTGGCTCGATTCCGAGCCGGCGCGCGAGGAGGACCAGATGAGCGTTCCCACCAGGACCCTGGGCCGCGATGGCCTCGAGGTCTCCGCCCTCGGTCTTGGCTGCATGGGCATGAGCGAGTTCTACGGCGCCACCGACGAGACCGAGGCGCTGGCCACCCTCGCCCGCGCGCTGGAGCTCGGTGTGACCTTCCTCGACACGTCCGACGCCTACGGGCCGTACAAGAACGAGGAGCTGGTCGGCCGCGCCATCAAGTCCCGCCGCGACGAGGTGCGGCTGGCCACGAAGTTCGGCATCGTCCGCTTCGACGAGCCGCCGTACCGCTCACTGCGCGGTACCCCGGAGTACGTCCGCGAGGCCTGCGATGCGTCGCTGCGGCGCCTCGACACCGACCACATCGACCTCTACTACCTCCACCGGGTCGACCCCCGCGTCCCCATCGAGGAAACCGTCGGCGCCATGGGCGAGCTGGTGGCGGCCGGCAAGGTGCGCCACCTCGGGCTGTCCGAGGCGGCGCCCGAGACGCTGCGGCGGGCCGTTGCGGTGCACCCCATCGCCGCGCTGCAGAGCGAGTGGTCGCTGTGGAGCCGGGACATCGAGGACGAGGTCGTCCCCACGGCGCGCGAGCTGGGCATCGGGCTGGTCCCGTACAGCCCCCTCGGGCGGGGTTTTCTCACCGGCGAGATCAAGGCGGAGGCCGACCTGGCCGCAGACGACTTCCGTCGCCACTCGCCGCGCTTCACAGGCGACAACTTCCAGCGCAACCTCGACCTGGTCGAAAAGGTCAGGGAGATCTCCACCGAGAAGGGCTGCACCCCGGGCCAGCTGGCGCTGGCCTGGCTGCTGGCCCAGGGCGACGACGTCGCCCCGATCCCCGGCACCAAGCGCCGGAAGTACCTGGAGGAGAACGTCGCGGCGGTCGATGTGCGGCTGGAACCCGCAGACCTGGAGCGGATCGAGGAGGTCGCCCCCCGTGGCGCCGCCGCCGGCGACCGCTACGCCGACATGCGCATGGTCGGCGGGACTACCCCGCCGGCCGGCTAACTCTCAGAGAACGCAGCCCGCGACCGCGGGTATGGAGTAGCAGTTGTCCGGCGTGTTACCCGCGATCGTCACGCCGTCGATCGTCAGGGGTACGTACTCGTTGTGGATTCCCGCACCCAGACCGTTAAGCGACCTGTTGTCGGTTATCGATCCCCCGTAGATCCAGGTTCCCCGGTTGCCGACGGTCTCGGGGGTGGCCCTCGCGAAGATCGCGCCACCGTCGTAAACCTGTTCGCCCGACTGGTTGTTTGAGATGGTCACGGTTTCCAGCCAGGCCCTCCCGTCCTGGTAGATCGCACCAGCCTGGGCGGCGCGCCCGCCGATGATCGTCGTGTATATGGCCCGCAGGTCCCCGTGGTTGTCGATCGCGGCTCCTGAGCCATAGTTGCCATAGCGCCACTGGACATAGGCTTGGTTCTCGCTGAGGAGGACGCCATAAAGCGTGGCGGCGCCCCTATTGGAAAGACCGCCGCCCCGCGCTGCCCCGTTGTCGGCGATCATTCCCCCTTCAATCCGCAGGTCCCCTGTGTTGTACACCCCGCCACCCTCGTTAGCGCCGTTATTGGTAACGGTGGCGTGGTACAGGAGGAGGGTGCCGCCGTTATTCACAGCGCCTCCGTACTGCGCGACATTGCCGCTGAGCGTGACATCGCTCAGCGTGAGGTTGCCCTGGTTGAGAATCGCGCCGCCGGGGTCGAAAGACCACGCATTGCCTCCCGTGATCGTGGTCGAGCTGATCGTCACGTCTCCCCCGGCGGTCACCTCCAGGATCCTGAACTCCGGTGCGTAGGGGTCGCGGCTGATCGTGGCGCCATTGCCGATGATCTCGAGCTCACCGTTGACCGCCGGCAGGCCGGTCTTCGTCTCCAGGTAAGGCTTCTTCAGTGTGTAGGTGCAGCCCGAGATCCCCGCAGGGTTCAGCTTGATGATGGTGTGCCGTTTCATGGACGACATAGCCGCGACCAGTAGCTTGGTCTGGCCACAGGGAATGGCCAGCCTGATCACGGTGTCCTCTGGGATCGGCCCCGCCTCCGCGATCAGCGAGGGCCCCATCGCGCCGGCGAGAGCAGCCACGACCGAGAGCAACAGGCCTGCGCGCCCGCTGAAAAGAGCTGCCAAGAAACCCCGCCGTTTCGTCACCTCGGCGGCAGTCTAGCAACCCATCCGCGGCGGTGCATACAGCCTGTTACACGGCTGCGCGCGGGTCGGTTAGCCGCTGAAGACCAGGGAGTAGCCCCGACCGGGTCGGTTGACCAGCTCGACCGGTGCCTGCAGGCGGCGCAGGATCCGGCGGACCCGCTGGATGTAGTTGCGCACCTCGTCGGGGAGCAGCGCCGAGTCCGACCAGGCGTGGGTCGTGATCTGTTCCGCCGTGAAGAACCGATGGGGATGGGCCAGGAGGAAGCCGAGCAGCTGCTGCTCACGGCCCGTCAGCCGGGCCTCATTGCCGCCGTGGCGGATCACCCGGTCATGGGGATCGATCCAAAGCCCCTGGAGGTCCCAGAGGCGCTGGTACCAGAGGTCGATGCGCTCGAGGTAGCCCTCCATCTGGTCCTCGATGATGGCGAGGTCGGCGGCGGCGGCCTTCTGCGCATCGATGGGCAGGCCGCGGAGCTCGCGGGCGACGCGGTCGAGAATGCCGCGTTTGAAGCGGAGGAGATCGGCATAGATGCTCAGCCAGTGCCGGGCGTCCTCCCAGTGCTCCGTTCTGAGGTCCTCGCCGTCGAGGGGTATCGACCCTGGTCGGGTCACGACCTTCGCCATCCGCTTCTCCATCCGCTTGCGCGGGCCGTTTGTTACGGACGATGTTATGGAACGGAGGATCAGAATGAAGGGTGGACATGACGAGCACGCCCACTGAACAGCGCGATGTGACCGCGGCCAATCGTGAGGTCGACCAGATCCGTGGCACTGGCTGAGGCGGCCCTCGCGGGGCCAGCGCCTGCCGAGCCGCAGCGCGCCGGGGCGGACTACGCGGAGCTGAAGCGCCGCATCGTCGCGGCCGGCCTCCTGCGCAAGCAGCCGGGCTACTACGTGCTGGTGATCGCCACCAACGCCGCCCTCATCCTCCTCTGCCTGCTGGTCCTGGCACTGGTGCAGGTCACCTGGGTTCGGGTGCTGGACGCGGTGTTCCTGGGGCTCATCTCGGGCCAGGTCGGCTTCCAGCTGCACGACGCGGGCCACCGCCAGATGTTCGATACCCGTTGGAAGAACGTCGCCGTCGGCCTGTTCTCCGCCGAGATCCTGCTGGGCATGAGCTACGGCTGGTGGGTCAGCAAGCACAACGCCCACCACGCCAACCCCAACGACATCGACGAGGACCCCGACGTCAGCGCCGGCGCCCTCATCTACACCCCGGAGCAGGCACTGGAGCGGCGGGGCTTCCTCCGCTTCCTCACCGCCTACCAGGCCTTCTTCTTCTTCCCGCTGCTCTTCCTGATGGGAGTCGCGATGCACGCCTCGAGCGTCGCCTACCTGGCCAAGAACCGGTCGCCGTACCGCCGCAAGGAGGTCGCGATGCTGGTGGTCCACGCCATCCTGTACCCAACGATCCTGGTGCTCCTCCTCGGGCCGGTGCTGGCGCTGGTGGTCATCGTCATCCACCAGGCCGTGGGCAGCTTCTACCTCGCCTCGGTCTTCGCCCCCAACCACAAGGGCATGCCGCAGACGTACGCGACCTCGCGGCTGGACTTCCTCCAGGCCCAGGTCTTGACCGCGCGCAACGTCCGCGGCGGCCCCGCGACGGACTTCGCCTACGGCTCGCTCAACTACCAGATCGAGCACCACCTCTTCCCCACCATGCCGAGGCGGAACATGCCGAAGGCCCAGGTCATCATCCGCGATTACTGCGAGGAGATCGAGCTCCCCTACTACGAGACCTCTGCGCTACGGTCCTACCGCGAGATCCTCTCCTTCCTGCACGAGGTCGGCGCGCCGCTACGTCGCCGGTCGGCGCCCGTGTCGGCGGGCTGACCCGGCGCCACCAGTCGCCCGGCGCCTAACATGGCGTCGGTGAGCGACATCTTCTCGGTCGAGGGCAAGGTGGCCGTGGTCACCGGGGGCTCCCGTGGCGTTGGCCTGATGATCGCCCGCGGGCTGGTCGAGGCCGGGGTGCGCGTCTACATCAGCGCCCGCAAGGCCGACGCCTGCGACGCCACTGCGGCCGAGCTGAGCAAGGTCGGCGAGTGCGTTTCGGTGCCCGCCGACCTGTCCAGCCGCGCCGGCACCAAGCAGCTCGCCGCAGCCGTGGCCGAGCGCGAGGAGAAGGTCCACATCCTGGTCAACAACGCCGGCGCCAGCTGGGGCGAGCCGATCGAGGAATATTCGGAAGAGGGCTTCGACAAGGTCCTCGACACCAACGTGAAGGGCGTGTTCTTCGTGACCGCCTCCCTCCTCCCCCAGCTCCGCGCCGCGGCGACGGAGGAGGACCCCGCCAGAGTGGTCAACATCGGCTCCGTCGACGGCCTGAGCGTGCCGATCCTGGAAAGCTTTGCCTACTCGGCGAGCAAGTCGGCGGTGCACATGCTCACCCGCCACCTCGGCCGCCGCCTGGTCGGCGAGCACATCAACGTCAACGCCATCGCCCCGGGGTTCTTCCCCAGCAAGATGACCGCGTTCATGTTCTCCACGCCGGAGCTCGAGACCGCGCTGCTGGACCGCATCCCGATGCGCCGCGCCGGCGCCCAGGAGGACATCGCGGGCACCGTCATCTACCTCTGCTCCCGGGCCGGGGCCTACGTCACCGGCGCCGTGCTCCCGGTCGGTGGCGGACTCGCCACGCTCCAGTCGCTTTAGGCCGCGATGAAGATCGCGGGCTGAACCGGTGGGCGACGGCGGCTCGACGAAAGCCTTCACGTACCAGACCTACCTCGGGCTGGACGAGCTGCTGGCCTCCCAGCGCCCAGTCTCGGAGGAGCACGACGAGATGCTCTTCATCGTCATCCACCAGGTCTACGAGCTCTGGTTCAAGCAGCTCCTCCACGAGGCCGCCCATGTCCAGCGCAACCTCGAGGCGGGTGACGGGCCGCGGGTGATGGGCAGCCTCAAGCGGATGCTGACCATCCTCAAGACCGTGGTTGCCCAGGTGGACGTGCTGGAGACGATGACGCCGCGCCAGTTCACGTCCTTCCGCAGCCGGCTGCAGGCCGCCAGCGGGTTCCAGTCGGCCCAGTTCCGCCAGCTCGAGGCGGTGATGGGGGCGCGCGACCGCCGCGTCCTGGCCTCGTACGAGGACGGCAGCCCGGCGGCCATGGCGATCGCGGCGGCGATGGACCGGCGCTCGCTGTACGACTCCTTCCTCCTCTACCTGGGGAGCCAGGGATACCAGCTGCCGCAGGCCCGGCTGGAGCGCGACGTGACCGCCGCCGCCGAGCCGTCCCGGGAGGTGCAGGACGTGCTGCTGGCGGTTTACCGCGACGACGGCGAGGCTGCCCAGGTGGCGGAGCGGATGATCGACCTCGACGAGGGCATCCAGGAGTGGCGCTACCGCCACGTGAAGATGGTCGAACGCACCATCGGCCACAGGATCGGCACCGGCGGGTCGGCGGGCGCCGAGTACCTGCGGCGGACGCTGTTCAACCCGGCGTTCCCCGACCTGTGGGAAGTTCGCAGCGAGCTCTGACCTCGGCGGCTGAGCTGCGCGGCTCGCCCAACCCGTTGGCCGCCGATTACTCCGCCTTTGACGTCGCCGGGCGGCTCCTGCTGACGGGGCACTCGCACCAGGCGTGGCCCGACGTCGCTCGCGAGGGACAGCTGGAGGCATTCGAGGACGCCGCCGCCCACGTGGACGCCAAGTGGGAGCGCGCCGGCGCGCGAGCTGACGATGTCCGGCGCGGCTTCGCCCGCTTCCTCGGCGAGCCGGCGGCGCGGGTGGCATTGGGGCCTTCCACGCATGACCTGCTGGTGCGCCTGCTCTCGGGTCTCGACCTCCGCACCAGGCCCCGGCTGGTCACCACCGACGGCGAGTTCCACACCATCCGGCGCCAGCTCGCCCGGCTCGAGGAGGCGGGACTCGAGGTCCAGCGTGAGCCGGTGGAGCCGGTCGCCACACTGGCCGAGCGGCTGGCGTCGAGACTGGACGGCCGGGTGGCTGCGGTGCTGGTCTCGGCGGTGCTGTTCGAGACCGCGCAGCTGGTCGGCGTGGGG
>JAXDLV010000220.1:0-8317 GCA_034666445.1 Chloroflexota bacterium
GATGCACGTGCGGCCCTCGGGGACGACCGCCTGGGAGGTGATGTCGCCGCTGCCGAGGTCCTCCGCCAGCGCCGCCCGAACGAGGTCGCCAACCGCGGACGCGTCGGCGTCGCGCAGTGGGGTGGCGTCAGGCGCGCTCAAACCAGCGCCCGCGGTCCTTGTGCATCACAACGTGGCCGGCCCAGGCGGTCGTCCCCGAGGGCCGCACGTGCATCGCGCGCATCAAGGCCAAGGCGCCGGGCGTGCTGGCCGGGATCCACGTCGCCGAAGCGGTCTTCATGGCGATCGACGGCGGGATCGACTTCGAGGCGGCCCACTATGACGGCAGCCACCTGGCGCCCGGCGACCACGTGGCGGTCATTGGCGGCAACGCCCGCGCGCTGCTGGCCGGGGAGCGGACGGCGCTCAACTTCCTGCAGCGCCTCAGCGGCATCGCCACCGCCACCGCCGACGCCGTGCGCCTGCTCGCCGGCAGTGGCGCGGTCCTGCTCGACACCCGCAAGACCGCGCCGGGGATGCGCGCCCTGGAGAAGTACGCCGTCACCTGTGGTGGGGGACAGAACCATCGCATCGGGCTGTTCGACGCCTACCTGGTGAAGGAGAACCACGTCGCCCTCGCCGGCGGCATTGCTGCCGCCGTCGCGGCGGCCCGCGCCGCCCACCCCGACCTCGAGCTGGAGGTGGAGGTGCGCAACTTCGAGGAGCTGGACGCCGCGCTCCAGGCGGGCGTCGACCGCGTCCTGCTGGACAACCTGACCCCCGCCGCCGCCCACGAGGCGGTGGCCAGGGTGGCGGGTCGGGCGAAGGTCGAGATCTCCGGGGGCGTCAACCGCGACAACCTGCGCGCCTACGCCGCGGCCCACCCGGACTTCATCAGCGCGGGCTTCATCACCCACTCCGCGCCCGCCCTGGACATGTCCATGAAGGTGGTCGCCTGAGATCAGGTCTTTGATATCCTCTTGAGCCTTGACCCAGACGACCACTTCTGAGTCCTCGTTGGAGGGCGTCCTGACGATGCAGGACTACCTCGATCTCGAGAACCAGAACATTCGCCAGCTGTCCCACGGTGACATCGTCGATGGTGTCGTCGTGCGCGTCGACCCCGACGAGGTCCTTGTCGACATCGGCTCCAAGTCTGAGGGCGTGATCTCCAACCGGGAGCTTGGCATGCGCGGCGATCCCAACGCCATCCAGCTCAACGAGGGCGACGAGGTCAAGGTCTACGTGCTCTCCCCGGAGAACGAGGACGGCAACGTCGTCCTCTCGCTGCGCCGCGCCAAGGCCGAGGGGATCTGGACCCTCGCCGCCGAGCGCGAGCAGGCCGGCGAGGTGGTCGAGGCCGAGGTTCGCGAGCAGAACAAGGGCGGCCTGATCGTCAACGTGCTGGGCCTGCGCGGCTTCCTGCCGACGAGCCAGGTCAGCCGCCAGTTCGCCAACGCCCCCGAGGAGCTGCTGGGCCAGAAGATCCAGGTCAAGATCCTCGAGGTCAACCGCAAGCGCAACCGCCTCATCGTCAGCCAGAAGGCGGCGATGGACGAGGACCGTGCCCGCCAGCGCGAGGAGCTCTTCGAGAAGCTCCAGGTCGGCGACGTGGTCAAGGGCCGCGTCAGCGGCCTCACCACCTATGGCGCCTTCGTCAACCTCGGCGGCGCCGACGGCCTGATCCACATCAGCGAGCTCTCCTGGGACCGCGTGAACTCGGTCAACGAGGTCCTCTCCGTCGGCGACGAGGTCGAGGTCAAGGTCATCAAGCTGGACCACGAGCTCTCGCGGATCTCGCTGTCGCTACGGCAGATGTCGGAGGACCCGTGGGAGACCATCGAGCAGCGCTTCCCGTCCAGCTCGATTGTCAAGGGCGAGGTGACCAAGACCAAGAAGTACGGGGCCTTCCTCCAGCTCGACGACGGCATCGAGGGCCTGCTCCACATCAGCGAGCTCACCTGGGACCACGTCGAGAAGACCGAGGACGTGGTGTCGCCCGGCGACAAGCTCGAGGTGATGGTGCTCAACGCCGACAAGGTGCGCCGCCGCATCTCCCTCTCGCTCAAGCAGCTCCAGGAGCGGCCCCAGGGCGCCTACGAGGAGCCCGCCCGCAACGACTACCCCGACTACGTCGAGGACGACGAGGAGTAGCTCCCCTCGCGCCGCCCCGGCGGCGCGTCAGCCGGTCGCGGTCGACCGAGCCCTCCGCAGCAGGCCCGTCAGCTCCGACGGCTCCACCGCGCGGCTGAAGTAGAAGCCCTGGGCGAGGTCGCACCCCGCCCGGCGCAGGAAGGCCAGCTGCTCCTCGGTCTCGACCCCCTCCGCCAGCACCTCCATCCCCAGGCTGTGGCCCATCGCGATCATGCCGGATACGATCGGCGCCTCGGCCTCGCCCATCGCCAGCTTGCGGATGAATGACTGGTCCAGCTTCAGCTTGTCGAGGGGGAAGTCGTTGAGGCGGCTGAGCATCGAGTAGCCGATGCCGAAGTCGTCGATCGCCACCCGCACGCCGATGCCCCGGAGGTCCTCCAGGATCTCGAGGGCGTTGGTGGTCTCAACCGTCGAGTGCTCGGTGACCTCGATCTCCAGCAGGCCGGGGTCGGTGCCAACCTCCTCGAGGGTCCGCCGCACCCGCTCGCCCAGCTCGCCCCCGTTGAGCTCGCGACCGGACACGTTGACGGCCATCCGGATCGGCGCCAGGCCCCCGTCGACCCACTCGCGGAGCTGCAGCAGCGCGGTGCGCAGGACCCAGGCGTCGACGCCCTCGATCAGGCCCGCGTCCTCGGCCACCAGGATGAACTCGTTGGGCGGCACCAGCCCGCGGCTGGGGTGCTGCCACCGCACCAGCGCCTCGACGCCGACGACCGTGCCGGTGTTGATGTCCACCTCCGGCTGGTAGTGGAGCCGCAGCTGGTCGGTGGCGATGCCGGTGCGGAGGTCGTTCTCCAGTTCGAGGCGCTCCAGCACGGCGGCGTGCATGGTCGGCTCGTAGATCCCGAAGCGACCCTTGCCGGTGCTCTTGGCGGAGTACATTGCCACGTCGGCGTTGCGCAGGATCTCGTCCGCGTCGCCGCCGCTGAAGCCGGCGCTGGCGATGCCCACGCTGGCGGTCATCAGCCAGACCTGCTGGCCGAGGGTGATCGGCCGGCGCAGCGCGCCGAGGATGCGCTCCGTGACCTTGACGGCGTCGCGGATGCCGCCGACGTGCTCCAGCAGGACGCCGAACTCGTCGCCCCCCAGCCGCGCGGCGGTGTCGTCCGGGCGCATGCAGGCCCGGAGGCGGTCGGCGACCTCGGCCAGCAGCTGGTCGCCGGCCTTGTGGCCGGTGGTGTCGTTGATGACCTTGAAATCGTCCAGGTCCAGCAGCAGCACCGCGCAGTCGCCGCCGCTGCGCTTGCGCTGCAGCACGGCGTGCTCGACGCGGTCGCGGAACAGGGCGCGGTTGGCGAGGCCGGTGAGGCCGTCGTGGAAGGCCTGGTGGCGGAGCTGCTCGTCGAGCTGGCGCTGGGTGGTGATGTCCGTGGCCAGCACCAGCGCAGCCGCCCGGCCGGCGAACTCCAGCGGGTGAGTGGTGACGTCGACGTCGATGGCGCGGCCGTCGCGGAGCAGGTGGCGGCGGCGGCGGACAACCGGCCGCGGCGAGCTGTCGGGGTCCAGCTCGACCAGTCCGACCGGCCCCTCCTCGGGGGCGCGCAGGTCGGACACCGTCATGCTCACGAAAACGTCACGTGGATAGCCGTAGTGGCGAACCGCCGCCTCGTTGACGTCCAGGATGGCGAGGGTTTCAAGGTCGTAGACCCACATCGGGCCGGGGTTGCCGCTGAACAGCAGGCGGAAGGAATCCTCGGTGGGTCTCAGACCACCTTCGTCGCGAGCACCCCTCCCCGCTGAGCCGGGGTCCCTTGCCATTGAGCGTCCATCGTGGCACAGGGGGGCGCGACTCCGACCCCATAAACAGAGGGGTTTTAGGCCGGCCGACCAAACTGTTTCAAGCTCCCGCGCGAGGGTGCCGGCGGCGAACTTGAGCGGAATTGGTTTGGCTTAATCCCCGTTGGTCATAATAGTTCCCGGGGTCCCGTCCAACTCCCGTCTCACTCAAACGCCCCCGCCGCAAAGGAGAAAGACCAGCTTGTACCCCTTCGAACGCTTCACCGAAAGAGCCAAGAAAGTCCTCACGCTCGCCCAGGAAGAGGCCGAGCGCTCCCACCACAGCTACATCGGCACCGAGCACCTGCTCCTCGGCCTGCTGCGCGAGGGCGAGGGCCTGGCGTCCAAGGTGCTGGGCAACCTCGGGGTGGAGATCAACAAGGTCCGCGCCACCATCGAGTCCGTGCTCGGGCGCAACGAGCGGATCATCATCCAGCAGATCATCCCCACCAGCCGGGTCAAGAAGGTCATCGAGATCTCCTTCGAGGAGGCCCGCCGGATGGGCAACAACTACGTCGGTACCGAGCACCTCCTGCTCGGCCTGCTGATCGAGGGAGAGGGCATCGCCGCCCACGTGCTCGAGGACCTCGGCGCCAACCTGGAGAAGGTGCGCGGCGAGATCGACCGCCTGCTGCACGAGTCGGGCCTCGAGGAGGAGACGGCGGCGGCGGCCAAGAAGCCGTCTAAGACCCCGCTGCTCGACCAGTTCTGCCGCGACCTCACGGAGCTGGCCCAGAAAAACAGCCTCGACCCAGTGATCGGCCGCGAGCGCGAGATCGAGCGGGTCATCCAGATCCTCAGCCGCCGGACCAAGAACAACCCCGCGCTGATCGGCGAGCCCGGCGTCGGCAAGACCGCCATCGCCGAGGGCCTGGCCCAGCAGATCATCGCCAGCAACATCCCCGAGTCGCTGATGGGCAAGCGCGTGCTCACGCTCGACATGGGGGCGCTGGTCGCCGGCACCAAGTACCGTGGCGAGTTCGAGGAGCGGCTGAAGAAGATCCTCGACGAGATCCGCTCCAGCCGTGAGGTGGTGCTGTTCATCGACGAGCTCCACACGCTGGTGGGCGCGGGCGCGGCCGAGGGCGCGATCGACGCGGCCAACATCCTCAAGCCCGCCCTGGCCCGCGGCGAGATCCAGTGCATCGGCGCAACCACCCTCAACGAGTACCGCAAGTACATCGAGAAGGACGCCGCCCTCGAGCGCCGCTTCCAGTCCGTCTTCGTGGACGAGCCGTCGGAGTCGGAGACCATCGCGATCCTCCACGGCGTCCGCAGCCTGTACGAGAAGCACCACCGCGTGACCATCACCGACGAGGCCCTCAAGGCCGCCGCCGAGCTTTCCGCGCGCTACGTCGCCGACCGGGCCCAGCCTGACAAGTCGATCGACCTGATCGACGAGGCCGCCGCTCGCGTCCGCATGAAGCTGACCACCCTGCCCGACGACCTGCGCGAGATGCAGAAGGAGATCCGCGAGCTCCAGGTCCAGAAGGAGGAGTCGATCGCCTCGCAGGACTACGAGACCGCCGCGGGCTTCCGGGACAAGGAGAAGAAGCTCAAGGAGAAGTACGTCGGCGCCGAGGCTCACTGGCGCGACGAGCTGGGCCAGACCATGCCCGAGGTCACCGAGGAGAACATCGCCGAGATCGTCGCCTCGTGGACCGGCGTGCCCGTCTCCCGGCTGGTCGAGGAGGAGACCACCAAGCTCCTCAAGATGGAGGACGAGATCCACTCGCGCCTCATCGGCCAGGACGAGGCGGTCAATGTCATCTCCAAGGCGGTCCGCCGCGCTCGCGCCGGGCTCAAGGACCCCAAGCGCCCCATCGGCTCGTTCGTCTTCCTCGGCCCGACAGGCGTCGGCAAGACCGAGCTGGCGCGGCAGCTGGCAAAGTTCCTCTTCGACGACGAGGACGCGATCATCCGCCTCGACATGTCGGAGTTCATGGAACGCCACACCACGGCGCGCCTGGTCGGGTCGCCTCCCGGCTACGTCGGCTACGACGAGGGCGGCCAGCTCACCGAGGCGGTGCGCCGCCGGCCATACAGCGTGGTGCTGCTCGACGAGATCGAGAAGGCCCACCCCGAGGTCTTCAACATGCTCCTCCAGATCCTGGAGGACGGCCGCCTCAGCGACGCCAAGGGGAAGGCGGTCAACTTCGCCAACACGATCGTCATCATGACCAGCAACCTGGGCGTGGCCGGGATGGGGGAGAACCTCTCCCTCGGCTTCCAGCCGTCGATGCCCGACGACCGGACGACGGACCAGGAGCACAAGAAGATGCAGAGCCGGATCATGGACGAGCTCAAGCGCGTCTTCCGTCCCGAGTTCCTCAACCGCATCGACGCCGTGGTCGTGTTCAAGCGCCTCACGCCGCCGGAGATGCGCCGCATCGTGACCCTGCTGGTGGCCCGCATCGGCGTGCACCTGGACGCCCAGGAGCTGAAGCTGCAGATCACCGACGCCGCGATGGACAAGATCGCGGAGGAGGGCTTCGACAAGGTCTATGGGGCGCGGCCGCTGCGGCGCGTGCTCCAGCGCGTGATCGAGGACCCGCTCTCGGAGGAGCTGCTCAAGTTCAAGTACAAGGCCGGCGACACGGTCGTGGTGGAGGTGGCCGAGAACGGCGAGATCGTGCTGGGGCAGCTCCACGGTAAGAAGGAGCGCGCGCCCAAGGAGCCAAAGGAGCCCAAGGAGAAGCCGGTCAAGCCGGAGCCCGCGGGCGCCGCCGGGACCAAGGCCGAACCCGAGAGCTAGGCCGCCGGCCCCCGCGGGGGCTTCATCGGATTGCGACGCTCGCGTGCCGCGGGGGGTGTTCGCGCGCACGGGCAGGTGCGATACTGGGAAATCATCCCGTCGTGCAACTCACGGCGTTACGTTTCCATCCCACACATCCATACATAAAGGCGTAGATCCTTGGGACCAACACCAATACATACGTTCATACGGCGCCGGCCCGGCACGGGCAGGCGGCGACATAAGGAGGACACCCCCGTGGCCGCCAGGCGGGTGGTCCGATTCATCGGGCTGCTGGTTGGGGTCGTTGCCGGCCTCGAATACTCGCTGTTCATCCTCTCCGAGACCCGGCTCCAGGCCGGTCCCGCGGTCGAGGTTCCGCTGCTCTGCATGCTGGCGGGCGCGATCTTCGGCTACTTCGGCCTCGAGTACGTCACCATCCGGCCGTTCTACTGGACCGAGCGGAAGCTTCGCACCACGCCGCTACCCGACCTGGTCAGCGCCCTCGGTGGCCTCAGCGCCGGGCTGCTGCTGGCGGCGCTGGCGAGCTACTTCCTCCGCAGCCTCCCGTTCGGGCTGAACATCGTGGTCGGCGCGGCCATGGCCCTGCTCTTCGGCTACTGGGGCGTCCGGCTGGGCCTGGAGCGCCGCGACGAGGTGCTGGCCCTGGTCCGTGGCTGGCCCGTCGAGCGCGTCACCCCAACGATCATCGACACCAGCGCCGTGATCGACGGCCGCCTTGTCGACGTCGCCCGGGCGGGGTTCATCCGCGGCCGGGTGGTGGCGCCTCACTTCATGCTGGCGGAGCTGCAGCAGATCGCCGACTCGTCGGATTCCGTGAAGCGCCAGCGCGGCCGCCGTGGGCTGGAGATCATCGACGACCTCGGCAAGATGGAGGGCGTGGAGCTGGACGTCACCGACCACGACTTCCCCGCCGTCCCCGAGGTGGACCACAAGCTGATCAAGCTGGCCAAGGAGCTCAACGGCGCCATCCTCACCACCGACTACAACCTCAACCGCGTGGCCCACCTGGAGGGCGTCACCGTCCTCAACATCAATGACCTCTCCAACGCCCTCAAGCCAGCCGTGGTCCCCGGCGAGGAGCTGACCGTCACGCCGATCAAGGAGGGCAAGGAGCACAACCAGGGTGTCGGGTACCTCGACGACGGGACGATGGTGGTGATCGAGGGCGGCCGCCGACTGATGCACCACACCGTTCGCGCGCGGGTGACCAGCGTCCACCAGACCGCCGCGGGGCGGATGATCTTCGCCGCGGCCACCACCAACGAGCCGATCGGGACCAATGTCCGCGCCCTCGCGGACGGAGGCGCCGGCTGAGCGAGGACCGGGGCGCGGGAGGGTCGCAGGCCACTGACGGCGACGGCTGCGTCGCCATCCTGGCGTGCGCCGGGTCGGGGGTCCGCATGGGGGCTGACAGCGACAAGTTGCTCCTTCGCCTCCAGGACCGGCCCGTGGTGGCCTGGTCCGTGCTCGCCCTCGACGCCTGTCCCGAGATCACCTCGGTGGTGGTGGTGGCGTCGGAGCACAATCTCCAGCCGATCGTGGAGATCGTGACCGCGCTGCCGACCCGGCTGCCGCTGGAGATGGTCGTCGGCGGCGCCCGCCGCCAGGACTCGGTTGGCCGCGCGCTGGATCACCTCAAGGGGCGCCAGG
>JAXDLV010000221.1:0-2622 GCA_034666445.1 Chloroflexota bacterium
ATGCTGGCCTCCGACCGCGACGCGGCCGGCGCCGGTGTCCTGGCCGGCATCGCCCGCGCCGCCGTGGGCCGCGGCCACAGGGTCCGGCTCTTCCTCGTCGGCGACGGGGTGCGCCAGGTCGACCTCGGCGTGGAGCTGGCGGCCGACGGCGTGGAGGTCTCTCTCTGCGAGGCCGACGCCGCCCTGCGCGGCCTGCACAAGACCGGCCAGCCGGGGGTGTTCTTCGGCAGCCTCTACGACTGGGCCCGGCTGGTGGAGGACGCCGACCGCGTCCTCGCCTTTGCCTGAGCTGCCCGGGAAGGCCGGACGATGAGCCCCCGGCCGGCGACGACGCGTGGCGCGGTGGTCGTGCGCAGTGCCGACCCGGAGCTGCAGCTCCAGGGCCTGCGGGCCGCGCTGGCCCTGGCGCTGGGAGACCGCCCCGCCGACCTGTACCTGGTGGGGGAGGGCGCCGCGGTGCTTGAGGCCGCGCCCGGCAGTGAGGCTGCGCACGGCCTGGAGACGCTGGCGGAGTCGGGGATCGCGCTCACCGTGGAGGCGGGCACGGCGGCCCATCGGCCGGGGGTCGCATCCGCCCCTCGCGGCGAGCTGCTCGCCCGCACGGCCGCCGCCGCCTTCCAGCAGACGTTCTGACGGCGGCTACAGTTAAGTCGTGATCTTCTCGGCCAAGTGCGAGTACGGCATCAAGGCGATGCTCGACCTGTCCATCAACGGCCTGCCGGAGCAGCCGGTGCAGGTGCGCGTCATCGCCGACCGCGCCGAGATCCCCGAGGGCTTCCTCGAGCAGATCATGTCCGACCTTCGCCGCGCCGGCCTGGTCGAGAGCATCCGCGGCGCCCACGGCGGCTACGTGCTGGCGCGCCCCGCCGAGGCCATCAACCTGGCCGACGTGATCGAGGCCATCGACGGCCCGGTCACCCCCGGCGGCTGCCTGCGCGAGACCCCGGACCCCGGCTCCGGCACCAGCATCGCCGTCATCCAGGACGTATGGCTCGACGTCCGCGACTGCGTCATGGACGTGCTCAGCACGATGGACCTCGCGCACCTGCGCGAGAAGCTCCTTCGCAAGAACGGCGCCACCCTCGCACAGATCACCGCGGAGGCCATCAGCGGCCGCCCGCGCGAGCTCGCCTCCCGCCCTTAAGGGGTAACGACGAAGACCCGGGGGCGGCCCTGGGGGTCGGACTCGACAACGCTCGCCCGCGCCGCCGTCGCCGGGCCCAGCGCCGCCGCCAGGTCGTCGCGGCTGAGCGCCACCACCCTCCGGAAGCGCCCGGGGCGATCGATCCGGACACCGGGCCGGAAGACCTCCGGCGGGGAGGCGGCGTCGAGGAAGTCGGTGTCGAGTTGGTTGTACTCGTCGATCACCAGCGCGCTCCCCGGCGCGGCGGCCTGCTGCGCCGCGGCCACGATGTCAAAGCTGTAGGCCTCGTATCGGTCGGCCACCGGCCGCCCCAGGTAGGTCGCCGTCGCCGCGGCGCCGGTGCCGACCAGCAGCGCCGCGAGCGCGACGGTGGCCCCGCCGACCAGCCACCCTCGCTCCGGTCGCCGAGCGAGGTCGACCAGCTCGACACAGCCCTGGCCGATGAGGCCGGCGAGAAACGGGGCGATGGCGATGGATCGCAGGAAGTGGGGCACGCCGCCGTCAACCGCGACCAGTGGCGGGATCATGAACACCACCAGCCCCAGCAGCAGCAGGCCGTGGCCGGGGTCGCGGCGCCGCCGCCACGCGCGCACCACCCCGGCGCCGGCCACCAGGAACAGCGGCCAGCCGAGCATTGGCAGCGAGGCGACGTTGTGGCGGGGGTTGGGGTCGCCCGTGGTGGTGAACATCAGCAGCGTCTGGACGGTGTGCTCGACGATCCCGACGCCGCCGTTGGCGGGGTTGATGGCCGACACCCCCACGGCACGGCCGAAGTAGAGCCCCGGGTCGACCACCGCGGTGACGATCATCGGCGCGGCGACCACGAGGTAGGCGGCGCCGAGCCACCCGAGGGTCCGGGCCACGGGTCGGAGTCGAGGGCGGTCCTGCCACAGGACCCAGCCCACCAGCGCGGCGACCAGCAGTGGCGCCAGCTTGAGCGGCTGGTAGGTCCACAGCCCCGCCCCGGCCACGGCGCCGGCGACCAATGCGCTGTTGCGCCCCGGGAGGTTGACCCAGCGGAGGAGCGCCCAGAGCAGCCCCGCGGCGAGGACCAGCGCCAGGATGTTGCGCATCCCGTCTCGCGAGATGCAGACCAGCCACAGCGCCCCCGCGGACCAGGCCATGCCGGCGAGGGCGGCGCCGCGGCCAAAGCGCCGAAGAGCGAGGTAGATCAGCAGCACGCCCACCACCCCGAGCCCGGCGGAGACGCCACGCAGCACCTCCACGCCCGCGCCGAATACCTTGAACGCCGCCGCGACGATGTAGCCGTACAGCGCCTCCCGGCCCGCGTCGGAGGTGAAGAAGACGGGGTGGTAGCCGGGCAGGTGGAGCAGCCTGTAGGCGTCCAGGCCCTCGGCGCCCTCGTCGGGGTAGAGGCCGCCGGGCTGGGAGACCAGGTCGAAAAGGCGCACGGCGGCGGCTGCCAGCAGGACCAGCGCTGGAACTAGGGCGGCGTCGAGCATGGACTCCAGCGCCGC
>JAXDLV010000222.1:0-4796 GCA_034666445.1 Chloroflexota bacterium
GCCAGGAGGTGCCCCCGCGCAAGGGCGGCAACGGCCTGCTCATCGGCGGCATCGTCGGGGGGATCGTGCTCCTGCTCCTGTGCTGCGGTGGCGTGGGCGCCTACTTCGCCACCCGCCCCGTGGCCACGGTCAGCCCCCGCGCCAGCGTCGGCATCAGCCCCGCCGGCGGCACCAGTGCGCAGCCGACGGAGGCGCCGACCGACAGTGGCGGCGACAACGGCCTGGCGGTCGAGGCGGCTACGACGATTGCGGATCGCGCCGGCTTTCCCGACTGCGACAGCAGCTGGTACGAGCAGTCCAACACGCTCCACGTGCTGATATGCGCCAAGTCGGACACTGACGAGGCCAAGGCGTTCTTCTTCACTGACAAGTTCATCGCCACCGACACGATCGACCCCAGCCTGGACATCACCGTGCTCAACCAGGACGACAAGTCGGTGACGCTCGAGTACGGCATGTTCCACCCCGACGACGACGACTGCTGCCCGTCAGCCAGCTCGGTCACCGTTACCTATCACTGGGACGGCACCAAGGTGACCACGCCGGACAAGATCCCGACGGCTGACCCGGCCAAGGACCCCAGCCGCCGCTGACGGCGGCCGGGCAGGGCTTCAGGCCCCGGACGACTCCTTCGGCTTCATCTCCAGCGCGCAGCTGTTGATGCAGTAGCGCTGCCCGGTCGGCCCGGGACCGTCGTCGAAGACGTGACCCAGGTGACCGCCGCACCGCTTGCAGACCACCTCGGTGCGCTTCATGAACAGGCTGTTGTCGGGCCGGAGCTCGACCGCCTCGGCGACCGCCGGTTCGGTGAAGCTGGGCCAGCCGCTCCCGGAATCGAACTTCGTGGTCGAGTCGAAGAGCATCGCGCCGCAGCCCGCGCAGTGGAACGCCCCGTCGTCGTGCACGTCCCAGTACTTCCCGGTGAACGCGCGCTCTGTGCCCTTCTCACGGAGCACGTGGTACTGCTCCGGGCTCAGCTTCTGGCGCCAGGCGTCATCGGTCTCCGGGATCGCGGTGGTGGTCTCTTCGGCGCTCATCGTGCTCCTTGGTCGTGGCGGACGGTTCCTGCCTGATGCTAAACCCGCTCGTGCCCGGCGCGATTCCACATTGGCGCGGGGTAGGCTGTAGCCCATGACCGCGACGGCGCCGCGGGAACCGGCCCTGACCACCGGCTCGCACCACATCCCCGAGGTCCAGAGCAGCGATTGGTACTCGGCGGACGAGCACCTCCAATGGCTGGTCCGGCGCGACGTCGGCGAGGCGGCCTGGCCGGTCGCGGATGCGGCACTTCGGGACGCGGGCACGATCGCGCCGACTCGCATCGACCCGTTGATGCCCGTGCTGGAGGCCAACCCACCGGTGCTCCGCCAGTACGACCACCGGGGCCAGCGCGTCGACGAGGTCGACTACCACCCCTACTTCAAGCAGCTCGAGGGCGAGGTGCACCGCTTCGGCCTGGTGCGGATGGGGTACATCCCCGGCTGGCGGGGGCTGGAGGGCACCGCGCCGGCGTCGCTGCACTCCGGCTGCGAGTACTTCTTCCTCCAGGCGGACCAGACATTCACCGGCTGCTCGATCGCCATGGTCTCGGCGATGGCACGCGCGCTTGCCCGCAATGACAAGGAGCTGGCGGCGAAGTGGATCCCGCGCCTGGCCAGCGACGTCGATGGCGAGTGGATGCGGGCCGCGATGTTCCTGACCGAGAAGGCAGGCGGCTCCGACGTCGGCGCCAACGAGTGCCGTGCCGTCCGCGACGAGGACGGCAACTGGCGACTGTACGGCGAGAAGTGGTTCGCCACCAACCCGACCTTCGACCTCGCCCTGGTGCTGGCGCGGCCCGAGGGAGCGGGCACCGGCACCTCCGGGTTGGGGCTGTTCCTGATGCCGCGCGTCCTGCCCGAGGGCGTGGCCGACAACTCCCTCAACGCCGACCCGCGGCGCAATGCGTACATCTTCCACCGCCTCAAGCCCAAGTTCGGCAACAAGGCGCTGGCATCGTCGGAGATGGGACTGCGGGGCGCGTTCGCGTGGCCCGTCGGCGACATCGACCGCGGGATGAAGCAGATGCTCGACATGGTCAACTACACCCGCGTGGGCATCGTCATGGCGTCGGCCGCCTCGATGCGCCGCGCGGTTTTCGAGTCGATCGAGCACGCCAGCCGGCGGGTGACCTTCGGACAGGTCCTCGACCACCACCCGCTGATGCGCGACACCCTCGTCGACCTCGTGGTCGACGCGACGGCGACGCTTTCGGCCGGGATCGCCGTCGGCGCCGACATGGAGGCGGCCGACCGGCGCGGCGACGCCGAGCGCGAGCGTGTGCTGCGGATGCTCACGCCGATGCTCAAGGGCTACGCCGCGGAGCGAGCCCGGATCGTCGCCACCGAGGCGATGGAGGTCCGAGGCGGCAACGGCTACATCGAGGACTGGCCCAACGGCCGCATCCTCCGCGACGTCTACGTCCACGCGATCTGGGAGGGCAGCGGCAACATCATGGCGCTGGACGTGCTCCGGGCCATCAGCAAGGGTGCCGCGCCGGCCTATTTCGACGAGGTGGAGCGCCTGTGCGAGTCGGCGCTCGGCCGCGGCCCGGCGAGCGAGCTGTCGGGCGCCCTGCTGGGCGGGCTGGCGTCCACCCGCGAGGCGGTCGCCCAGCTGGGCACACTGGAGCTGGACGCCGCCCAGCTGCGGATGCGCCGCCTCGAGCGACGCATGGCCATGACCTACATGGCAGCGCTGCTGGCGTCGCAGGCCCAGGATCACTTTGCCGACACCGGCAGCGGCCGCCTGGCCTACATCGCCGCGCGCTTCGCGGCCCGCCTCGCCGGCCCCGACGCCGAGGCCGCGGTCGGCGACGACGCCGCCTGGCTGCCCGACTTCGACGCCATCGTGCGTGGCGGCCACGTCGCGCCCGAGACCGGCGCGCGGGCGTCGGCAGCGGTCGCCGCCCACCTGGCGGCGGCGGTCCCGGCCTAGCCCCCCACCGCGCGCAGGGAACCCGGCGTGGAGAGCGAGGCACTCAAGCTCGGCGTGAGCGCCGCGGAGCTGGTCATCCGCTGCGTCGTGATCTACCTCGCGCTGCTTCTCGGCATGCGCCTGTTCGGAAAGCGGGAGATCGGGCAATTCACGCTTTTCGACCTCGTATTCGTGCTGCTCGTGGCCAACGCCGTCCAGCCTGCGATGACCGGGCCCGACAACTCCATCACCGGCGGGGTCATCATCATCGCCACGCTGATCCTGCTGAACTTCGTGATCAGCTACCTCCGGGTGCGCTTTGACTTCTTCGCCCGCCTTGTCTCCCCGGCGCCGGTGGTCCTGGCCCGGAACGGCAAGCTCGACAAGCGCGAGATGCGCCGCCAGGGGATCACAGATGAGGAGATGGACCAGGCCCTCCGCGAGCACGAGCTCGAGAACATCGGCGACACCCGGCTGGTGATCATCGAAGAGGACGGAAGCATCAGCGTGATCCCCAAGGACCGCGACGGTGACGGGGCCGCCCATCGCCACAGGCGCCGGCGCTTCGCACGCAGGGGATGACCTCGGCCCTTTAGACGACACTGCGGGAGCGTCAGGGCGCGCGGCCCGCACCGACCTCTGACCCGCGCGGCCGGTGCTGCTTCCCCCGGCGGAGCATGGCCTCGCGCTGGATGCGCCGGTACTCATCGGGATCGACCCGGTTGCGGGGGTTGTCCTCGTGCTTCGGCGGTAACGTCCGCCAGCCACCGGCGGCGTCGGGCCCCACCCACCAGCCGTCGCGGTGGACCCGCTCGTGGTGGACGAAACACAGCGGCGCGCCGTTGACCGATACCGTCTCACCCCCGAGCGCGTACTCCACCACGTGGTGCCCGGCGCACTCCACCGACGCCCGGGTGCAGCCCTCGAAGGCGCAGTAGGGCGAAGCCGCCGCCATCGCCCGCATCTTGGCCGCCGAGAAGCTCCGCGCCGACCGCCCCGCGAAGACCACGTTGCCCTTCGCGTTGGTCAGGGCGACGCTGATGTCGGCGTCGTCGAGGGCGGCGTCGAACTCCGCCTGCGTCAGCGGCACCCGGCCCTGGAGCAGCGGGACGGAACCAGCCTGGCCCATCACCGCCTCCAGCCCGGCCACGATCACCACCTGGGGGCGCCGCCCCCGCCGCGCCGCCACCTCATCGCCAGTCCCCGCGCCGGCGTTGCGGCCGAGCTGGTGGAGGGCGTCGTGGCGGCGCTGGCCGGCGCTGCGCCTGTCGGTGCCGTCAGCGGGCTTCATGTAGGGCTCCAGCGCCGCCCGCACCTCGGCGGCACAGAGCGAGGTGAGGTGGCCGGACAGCCGCACCAGCCCATCCTCGTCGGGCCCGAACTTGACCTCTCTCCGCTCCCGGGCGCGTTCCGCGTCGTTGTTGAGGGGCTTGGCGTCGGCCTTCGCCACCACCACCGCCGCGTGCTGGCGCAGCCGGCCCGGGCTCAGCTTGCCGGCCATCTCCAGGATCCCGGCCTCCACCTCGGCCACCTGCGCCGGCCGCATCTTGGCCGTGCTGCGGGCCACCAGCGTGGCGGTGTCGAAGCTGATCTCCCCCTCGGCCAGCCTGGCGACCGTGTCCTGCAGGGTATCCAGCTGCCGCGCCAGGTTGAGCCGCTCGCCGACCGCCTCGGGCATCATGCCGGTCTCGATGGAGAGGAAGCCGACGATGTCGCCGGCCCCCGTGACCTCGTGGGCCGACAGCTCCTCCAGCGCCCTCATGGCACGCACCCGGGCCAGCTCCAGGACCCCGATGGTGGCGCTCACGGACGCCAAGTGCTCCCGAAGCTCAGCTACCCCG
>JAXDLV010000223.1:0-8056 GCA_034666445.1 Chloroflexota bacterium
GCGGGTTTCTCGTCGGCGGCGTGCTTCTTCTTCTTCTTCAGTGCCATCACGGTCTCTGATGGGCACGTTACCCCTTAGTCCCCGCGGTCCAACCGCTTTGTCTTTGAGCCGACACAACTCGGCACACGGCGTTACAACCGGCGACTTGACGAGTTCGACGCTGTCTCCGCGCCGTTACATGCGCTCGCGGCCGACTGTCAGAGATTGCTCGTCTAGAAGGCGGAGGTCGGCGCGGCGGCCCGGAGCAGGTTCTCGCTGATCGTCGTGGGATTCGACATCATCGTCCGGCGCCAGAGGTAGTACTCGGAACGGGGCCGGTCGTCGGTGATCAGCGGGCCTGGGCCCACGAAGGCGTCGACGTCGCCGTCCAGCAACCACCTGTTGCCGAGGACGCGCGCCGACAGGTTCGCGGTGCTGGCTAGGTCAGGCGCGTCGCCGAGGTCTGCGGCCGCGGTTTCGGTGTTGAACACCCGGTCGAGCCCGGCGCCACCCAGGTCCAGGGGGGCGTCCGATCCGAACATGTAGACGCCCTGCCGGGCGACGCTAAGCACAAGCTCGGTGTGCTTGAACGCGGATCGGAAGGTGCGCACATGGTCCTTGAAATCGGGGAGCGGCAGCTGGTAGGGGATCCACAGCATCACTATCCCGCCGGGGTTCAGCCGCGCCTTGCTCTGGGCCATGAACTCCTGCGTGTAGAGGACCACAGTGCCTGCGGTCTCAACCGGCGGTGGGGGATCGATCGCGATGACGTCGTAGGTGGCGGTTGTCAGGCGGACGTAGTTGCGCCCGTCGCCGATGATCACGCGGCCCTGGGGGTGCTGCAGGTACGTCTCGGCGTCGGGGAAGAAAGTTCCCATGAGCTGGGGCACGGACGGCGACAGCTCCACGGCGTCGGTGTGCATTCCCAGGATCAGGCTTGATCGGTACGTGGAGCCCATCCCGAAGGCGATCACCAGGCAGTCGCGCGCGTCGGGGCGCATCGCCCTGGGTAGGTAGACCATCAGCTTGGTGTCGACGGTGAGCGTGGTCATCGTGACCCCGCCCACGTAAAGGCGTCGGTCCGCGGGCGCCCCGCCGGAGGCGTCCACGGTTGCGAGGTTGTCCTCGCGGTGGGTCGACGGTACCCCCAGGTTGCGCCGGCCGTTGTCGGTGATTGTCCTGGTGAGGGGGAGGTCAAGGCTCGAGGCCGCCACAACCCCAATCGCGAGGAGCACCACGGGCGTGGCGGTCAGCGCGTTGCGCCGAACACCGGCAGCGAGCAGCATTCCGGCGAGCACGAGGCTGGCCGCCCCCAGCAGCAGGATCGATCGGTTCGTCCCAAGCAGGGCCGCGAGGATGAACGCGGCGGCGAAAGAGCCAAGGATCGAGCCCGCCGTGTTGCACGCGTAGAGCAGGCCGACGCTGCTGCCCACATCGCCCGGGTCGCGTACCAACAGGCGCGCCGAGAGGGGAAACGCGTAGCCCATAAGGATGGTCGCCGGCAGCACCAGCAACAGGGGAATGGCGGGCGCCTGCACGCCCAGGGTGCCGCTGCCCACAACGACGGTGGCGACCGCCAGCAGCGCCTCCCCGGCGATGCACGCTCCCAGGAGGGTGATGGTGTCGCGCTCGGGCCGGCTGAGGCGGCGATACAGCCCGCTTCCGAGCCCGATGCCAAGCAGGTAGACCACCAGGATCAGCGCAAAGACATAGATCGTGAGGCCCACTCCCTCAGCCACCAGGCGGGTCCAGAGCACCTCCAGCGCCAACGCGACGAAGCCGGAGACGAAGCTGGCGACGAGGACAAGGCGGCGATGGGAGGGCCGCGCTGTTGGCGTCTGGTGGCTGGGGTCGGCGAGAGCCCGCGGCGGGCCGCCGGCCGTTGCTCGCGATAGCACGATCGAGAGCACGCCAACCCCCACGTTCAGGGCGACGGCGATGTAGCTGGTCAGGACCAGCCCAAGGAACTCGATCAGGAAGAACGCCGCCAGCAATGTGCCGACGGCGGCGCCAAGCGTGTTGGCCGCGTAGAGCTGGCCCACACGGGCGCCCGCCTCGTCCACAGTGCGCACCATGTGGGCGGCCAGGACCGGCAGCGTCATTCCCATCAGGGTGGTGGCCGGCGTTACCGCCGCGAAAGCCAGCGCGAAGCGGATCAGCGCCAGCACCTCGGGGGAGGTCCGCGCGTAGGCGCCGCGGTACACCTCGCCAAGTAGGCCGAATACCATCGGCAGCAGCAGGGCCAGGAGGCCCACCGCGACCTCGAGGCGTCCGTACGTCCGCAGCAGGTTGCGCCCGCGCCTGGCGATTTGCCCGCCCGCGAAGCCGCCAATGCCGAGGCCGGCCATCACCGCGGTCACGATGGTTGAGATCGCCTGGGTGGTATTGCCGAATACCAGGACCAGCTCACGCGACCAGACCAGCTGGTAGATCAGGCCAGCCGCGCCGGAGGCGACGAAGAACAGGACGACCGCACGATCGACGGCCGGAGGACGCGGACGTCGCCGGTCCGGCTTCACGATGCTGCGGATTGTAGCCTCACGCTGGCTGCGTGCCCACCCAATCCGTGGCGCCGCGTCCGTCCGATGTCGGAGGAGTAAAATATGAGTAAATGAGTCGGATTTTCGCTGGGGTCACATGCTGAAGGTATCCAGCCGCGGCCACTACGGGCTTCGCCTGATGACCGAGCTTGCCCGCTCGTACGGCAAAGGGCCCCTCTCGCTGACCGAGGTGTCGAGGGTCGAGATGCTGCCGCTGCCCTACCTGGAGCAGCTGGTCGTCCCGCTCCGCCGCGCCGGCCTGGTCGAGGGTGTTCGCGGCCTCCATGGTGGCTACACGCTCTCGCGGCCGCCCGTCGAGATGACCGCCGGCCAGGTGCTGCGCGTCCTCGAGGGCCCGGTGTCGCTGGTCGACTGCACCGCGCTCGACTACGTCTCGGGATCCTGCGAGCGCGAGGGCGACTGCTACAGCAGCGGCCTCTGGCACCGCATCAAGGTCACGGTCGAGGCGATCCTCGACGCGACCACCCTCGACGACCTGGTCCACGATGCCGCATTCCAGCCGGGCTCCCAGCAGGTGCCGGCGGCCTTCGCGGGCCTCACGTCGCTCCCGGTTGGGGCCGTGCCCGCGCGCCCCGGGGTGGACGGTTGAGCCCGCAGGCGCAGCCCGAGACGGAGACCCCGGCGATCGCTGCCGCCGCGCCCGCCGAGCCCGGCGTGCTGGAGGTGGTCGGCCTCCACGCCAGCGTCGAGGGCCAGGAGATCCTGCGCGGGGTCGACCTGACGGTCACCCAGGGCCAGGTCCACGCCCTGATGGGCCCCAACGGGTCCGGCAAGAGCACGCTGGCCTACAGCCTCCTCGGTCATCCCAAGTACGAGGTCACCGAGGGCACCATTCGCTACCGCGGCGAGGAGATCCTGCAGCTGGCGCCCGACGAGCGCGCCCGCCGGGGCCTCTTCCTCTCCTTCCAGTACCCGACGGCGGTGCCCGGGGTGACCATGCACAACTTCCTGCGCACCGCCACCAAGGCGCTCCACGGCAACGAGCTTCCTCCCCGCGAGTTCCGCCAGCTGGTCACCGACCAGATGGCGGCCCTGAAGATGGACCCCAGCTTTGCCACCCGCTACGTCAATGACGGCTTCAGCGGCGGCGAGAAGAAGCGCGCCGAGATCCTCCAGCTGGGGGTGCTGAAGCCCGAGATCGCGATCCTCGACGAGACCGACTCGGGCCTCGACGTCGACGCCCTGCGCACGGTCGCCGAGGGCGTCGAGGCCCAGCGCGGGCCCAACCTCGGGGTGCTGCTGATCACCCACTACCAGCGCATCCTCAACTACATCCGCCCGGATTTCGTGCACGTGATGTACCGCGGCCGGATCGTGAAGTCCGGCGGCGCCGACCTCGCGCTCGAGATCGAGACGCGCGGCTATGACTGGATCATCGAGGACCTGGACGAGAGCCTCAAGGCCCCGGCGCCGGTCGCCCGCGAGGCCAGCCCGGCGGAGCGCGCCTTCGCCGACAGCCACGAGCTGGAGAGCTCGAGGGAGCGCCGCTGATGGCTGTTGACACCAAGAACCGGGAGCCCCAGCCGGTCAAGGCCGAGGATCTCGAGAAGGACTACAAGTTCGGCTGGCACGACGAGCTCAAGGCCGCCTTCAAGTCCGAGCGCGGCCTCAGCGAGGGCCTCGTCCGGCAGATCTCGGAGATGAAGGGCGAGCCGGAGTGGATGCTGAAGTTCCGCCTCAAGGCGCTGCGCCATTTCAACTCGCGGCCGATGCCGGACTGGGGCGCGGACCTCGGCGACATCGAGTTCGACAACATCTTCTACTACCTCAAGCCGCAGGCCGAGCAGGGCAAGAGCTGGGACGACATCCCCGAGGACATCAAGAACACGTTCGACCGCCTGGGCATCCCCGAGGCGGAGCAGAAGTTTCTCGGCGGAGTGTCAGCGCAGTACGAGTCGGAGGTGGTCTACCACTCCATCCGTGAGGACCTGGAGAAGCAGGGCGTCATCTTCACCGACTGCGACTCCGGACTGCGCGAGCACCCCGAGATCTTCCAGAAGTACTTCGGCACCATCATCCCGTCCAACGACAACAAGTTCGCGGCGCTAAACAGTGCCGTCTGGTCGGGCGGCTCGTTCGTCTACGTGCCGGCCGGGGTCAAGGTGGAGATCCCTCTGCAGGCCTACTTCCGGATCAACGCCGAGAACATGGGCCAGTTCGAGCGGACGCTGATCATCGCCGAGCCGGGCAGCTTCGTCCACTACATCGAGGGCTGCACCGCGCCGATCTACACCTCGGACTCGCTCCACAGCGCCGTCGTCGAGCTGATCGCGATGGAGGGCGCCCGGATCCGCTACACCACGATCCAGAACTGGTCCAACAACGTCTACAACCTGGTCACCAAGCGGGCCATCGCCAACAAGAACGCCACCGTCGAGTGGATCGACGGCAACCTCGGCTCCAAGGTCACCATGAAGTACCCCGCCGTCTACCTGATGGGTGAGGGCGCCAAGGGCGACGTCCTGTCGATCGCGTTCGCCGGCCCCAACCAGCACCAGGACGCCGGGGCCAAGATGATCCACGCCGCCCCCAACACGACGTCGACGGTCGTGAGCAAGTCGATCAGCAAGGGCGGCGGCCGCACCAGCTACCGCGGCCTGGTAAAGGTGTACCCCGGCATGACGGGCGCCAAGTCGTCGGTGCGCTGCGACGCGCTCCTGATGGACGACGACTCCCGCTCCGACACCTACCCCTACATGGACATCCAGCAGGACGACGTCCAGGTGGGCCACGAGGCCACCGTCAGCAAGATCGGTGACGAGCAGCTCTTCTACCTCCAGTCCCGCGGCATCCCCGAGGAGGAGGCGATGGCGATGATCGTCAACGGCTTCATCGAGCCCTTCACCAAAGAGCTCCCGATGGAGTACGCCGTCGAGCTGAACCGCCTGATCCAGCTCCAGATGGAGGGCTCGGTCGGTTAGGACCGGCGCGCGCCTGGTACGGCGCGGTCGTTGGCATCCCCAAGTCCAGTCCCTACCCTGGAGGCCATGAACGGCCCCCAGGTCCGCCGCCTCGTGCTGGAGCGGTGCTTCCAGGCGGGTGTGGGCCACATCGGCTCCGCGCTCTCCGTGTCGGACATCCTCGCGGTGCTCTGCGACGGCGCCGTCCGGGGGATCGGCAGCGACGACCCCGACCGCGACCTCCTGATCCTGTCCAAGGGCCACGCCGCGGTGGCGCTGTACGCCGCGCTCCACCTGGGCGGCCATCTCAGCGCCCACCAGCTGGCCACCTACTGCGGTGACGGCTCGCTGCTCGGCGTCCACCCCGAGCACCAGCTGCCGGGCATCGACTTCTCCACCGGCTCGCTCGGCCACGGCCTGTCGTTCGGCGCCGGCGCGGCCCTCGGCATGAAGCGCCGGGGCGTCGACGGCCGGGTCTTCGTGGTCGTCAGCGACGCCGAGCTGAACGAGGGCCTGGTCTGGGAGGCGGCGATGTTCGCAGCCCACCAGCGGCTGGACAACCTGGTAGCGGTCCTCGACGACAACGGCCAGCAGGCCCTGGGCCACACCGACGACGTGCTCAAGCTGCGGCCGCTGCGGCCGCGCTTCGAAGCCGCCGGCTGGGCGGTGGATGAGGTCGACGGCCACGACCCCGAGGCCCTCCGGCAGGCCCTCCACGGCGGCGATGACGGCCGCCCCCGGGTGGTGATCGCGGCCACCATCGCCGGTCACGGCGTGTCCTTCATGGAAGGCCGGGTGAGCTGGCACTACCTCCCGATGGACGCCGACCAGTACGCCCGGGCGCTGGCCGAGGTGGGGGGGTGAGGCAGGCGTTTTTCGACGCGCTGGCGGGGATCGCGGAGCGCGACCCCCGGGTGATGCTGCTGACGGGCGACCTCGGCTTCATGGTGGTGGAGGACTTCGCCACGCGCTTCCCCGACCGCTTCATCAACGTCGGCGTCGCGGAGGCGAACATGCTGGGCGTGGCCACCGGCCTCGCCCAGCAGGGCTTCATCCCCTACTGCTACTCGATCGCCACCTTCGCCTCGATGCGCGGGTACGAGCAGCTCCGCAATGGGGCCCTCCTGCACCAGCTCCCCGTGCGGGTGGTGGGGGTGGGGGGTGGATTCGCCTACGGCTCCGCCGGCACCACCCACCACGCGCTGGAGGACCTCGGCTTGATGAGGCTGCAGCCCGGCATGACGGTGCTGGCGCCGGGCGACGACGGCCAGGCACGCAGCGGGCTGGAGGCCACGTACGACCTCGCCGGGCCCGTCTACCACCGGCTTGGCAAGGACCCGCTGCGGGTGTCCGGGCTCGGCTCGGGGTACCCGCCCGACGATGTCAGCATCCTCCGCCCCGGCGGCGACATCCTGCTGCTGGCAACGGGCACGATGGCGCCACCCGCGCTGGCGGCGGCCGACCTGCTCGAGCAGTCGGGCGTGGCGGCGACGGTGGGCCACGTGGCCTGCCTGCGGCCGGTGCCGGGTGCCACCCTGGCGGCACTGCTGGGCGGCTTCCAGCACGTGGTCACCGTCGAGGACCACCACATCACCGGCGGGCTGGGGTCACTGGTGGCGGAGGTGATCGCGGAGGTGGGGATCCCCTGCCGCCTGTCGCGCCTGGGCGCCACCGCGCTGCCCGACGGCGTCACCGGCAGCGAGGCCTTCCTGCGCTCCCGGGCCGGGCTTTCGGCGGAGGGCATCGCGGAGCGGGCACTGACGGTCACCGGCATCGGCGTCGCCAATTGACGCCCGCCGTCTCGGTGGTCCTGCCGGTGGCCAACCAGGCCGGTCACATCGGCGCGATCGTGGGTCGCTACCTCGATGAGCTGCGCGGGGTCGGCTCGGGCTTCGAGGTGGTGCTGGTGGTCAACTCCAGCCGGGACAGCTCGCTCGAGGTCTGCCGCGAGCTGGCCGCCGCCGAGCCGGAGGTGGAGGTGGTCGAGTCATCGCCCGGTTGGGGCGCCGCGGTGCTCGCGGGCATCGGGGCGTCGCGCGGCGAGGTGATCGCGTACACCAACTCCGCCCGCACCAACCCCGAGGACCTCGCCCTCGCCATCCGCTACGCGCTGGTCAACGAGCGACTCGCGATCAAGGCGAGCCGCAAGGTGCGCGACTCGCTGGTGCGACGCCTGGGGTCCGTCATCTACAACTTCGAGTCGCGGATGCTTTTCGGGCTGGCGGTGTGGGACATCAACGGCACACCCAAGGTCTTTCGTCGCTCGATGCTGCCGCAGCTGGAGTTGACCCAGGCGGGGGACCTGATCGACCTTGAGTTCGTCGTCAACTGCCAGCGGCGCAAGATCCCGATTGTCGAGATGCCGGTCTCGCTGACCGAGCGCCACGGCGGCAGGTCGACCACCAACCTCGGGTCAGCGGCGCGCATGTACCTGGGGGCCCTGCGCATGTTCCGGCGGACGGAGGGGCCGCGGTGACGGCACGGGCCGGCGCCGACCACCAGGCCCGGCTCGACGGTCATGCCGCCGAGCTTCGCGACCCCGCCGAGGTCGTCGCCGGCCTGCAATTGGGGGCCCCGGTCGCGGTCGACGGCGATCCCCGACGGGTGGGGCATCCG
>JAXDLV010000224.1:0-39871 GCA_034666445.1 Chloroflexota bacterium
CTTTCGATCGTGGCGCGCCCCTTGACGGCACGGCGGGGGGAGACCTCGGCGTACACGCGCTCCAGGTTGGCGTCCTGCTGGTCGATGGTGGTAACGGCGACGCCGCGTGGCGCCCCGGCGCGCAGGCGCCGGCGCAGCTCGGCGTCGCCCGACCAGCGCTGCAGGGCCGCCGCCCACGCCGCGGCGCTGCCGGACTCCACTACCAGGCCGTTGTCGCCGTCGCGCACGACCTCCTCGGGCCCTCCTGAGTCGGAGCAGATCACCGGCACCCCCCGGGCCAGCGCCTCGCGGGTCACCAGCGAGAAGGACTCGCGCATGACCGAGGGCACGGCGAGGGCATCGAGCGTCGTGAAGACGGCATCGGCCTCGCTCGGCGCGAAAGCCGGGCGCACCTCGACCCCGGCGGGCGGCCGCCGCGCGGCGGGGGACTCACCCGCGCCCCAGGCTGTGATCCGCAGCGGCAGCGGCTCGTCGGGCAGCTGACGGCGCGCGTCCAGCAGCAGCGGGAAGCCCTTCAGCTCGTGGCCCCCGCCGACAAAGCCCAGGACGGGCACCGCCCCAGGGTTGGCCTGCTCGGCGACCGCCCCGCCGCCAGGGCGGGAGCGCGTCTCCGCCCGTCCGCCCGAGTCCACTCCGTTGGCGTCGACCTCCACCCGGTCGAGGTCGAAGCCGTTGGCGCCCAGCGACTGGCGCATGAACTCCGAGGGGGTGAGCACCCTGGCCACGTGCGCCAGCCGCTCCCGGAGCCACGCGCGGCGGGCATGGTTGAACTCCGCCCCGCCCGCGCAGGCGCAGCCCTCGACGTCGACCAGGGGCGCGTCGATGGTCATGTCCTCACGGACCAGGAATTGGCGGGCGCACGTCCACCACCAGTCGTGCATCGTCACCACCACCGGCGCGCGTCGCGACGCCTCGTCGATCCAGGTCGCCCCCAGCCCCTGGAGCGAGTGCGCGTGGACGACGTCGGGCCTGGCCTCGGCGAGCCACGCCTGGATGGCGGCCGCGGCCTCGGGGTTGTCGTAGCCGCGGGGGTCCGTAAACGCGAGGTAGTCCTCTGTGTTGAGCGAGGTGATGCTGATCCCGTCGGCCTCGTCCGCGGTCAGGCTGAGGCTGCGCTCGGCCGGCCGCCGGGCGCCGCTCAGCACCCGTACGTCGTGGCCCCGCGCCGTGAGCGCCCGCGCCACCCGGTGGACCTGCAGGCTGGCCCCGCCGGTGAAGGCGGGCCACGCCAGGGCGGTGACCATCGCCACCCTCATCGCCGCTGCCTCAGCCCGGCGCCCGGGTCAGCGCGGTGCGTGCTCCGGCGAACGCTCGAGCGCCGCCTCGACGGCCTCCAACCGCGCCGAGAGCTCGCGCAGCCGGGCGTCGATGTCTGCGAGCGCCCGGGACGTTCCCGCGGCCTCGCGCTGGCGCTTGGCGTCGACCTCCCGCAGCGCCTCCAGCAGCGCCGTGCCCACGTCGCGCTGGTAGACCCACTGGTTGCGGAGCACCCGCTTGAGCACGCGTCGGAAGCTGCGCGCCGCCACCGAGTAGGGTCCCCCGCGCTCGGTCGGAAGCTCCACCTCGGGCCCCCGCGAAAGCATGAGCGACGCCCTCTGCATGGCCCCCGCGAAGGCCCAGCGGTCGCCGTTCTGGGCGGCCGCCGCCAGGAGCCCGCTGCCGCGGATCGTGTCGTAGCGCTCCCGGATGAAGTCGGCCTGGCGCGCGGGCGCGTGCGACCGCAGGATGTCCTCCTGGGCCCGGCGGCCGCGTGCGGCCGCCTCCTCGGGGTGCTCCTGGGCGTGGCGCATCAGGCGGGCGGCGTCCTCGATGTCGGGCTCCGCCCACCGACCGGAGGCGGGGTAATTCCAGACGTCCTCGCCGACCAGGGCTGGCCGCCACTTGACCAGGTAGCTGTTGTCATCGTTCATGAAGTCGAGGTTGCCGGAGTAGCCGGTGGCGATGACCGGCCGGCCCAGCGCCATCGCCTCGGCCAGGGTCAGGCCGAAGCCCTCGGAGCGGTGCAGCGACACGTAGCAGTCGCACAGCCCGATCAGGCTGTTCTTCTCCTCCGCGGTCATGTAGCGGTCGAAGAAGATGATGTCGTCGCGGCCCTCGGCGGCGGCGTGGAGGGCGGCCGAGTCTTCCGGGCGCTTGTCCGCGTTCAGGGTCTTGATCACCAGGACCGGCCCGTCGCCGGGCTGGAAGGCGCGCTTGAACGCCTCGATCAGCCCGGTCGGGTTCTTGCGCTTGGCGACGCTGTAGAAGTCGAAGCAGAAGAGGAACATGTAGCTGTCGGGCAGGCCCAACCCGGCGCGGCTGATCCCCTGCGCGACCGGGGGCCTGACGATCGGGTGACCGAAGGTGAAGACCGGCTTGGTGGTGACCTTGCGGATCGCGTCGCTGGAGTAGTCGCTCGGCATCCAGACCTCGTCGACGAAGTCCAGGGAGCCGAGCAGCACGGGCGGGAACTCCTCGGTCTCCCAGGCCCAGGTGCCGATGGTGTAGCGCTTCATGAAGACGCCGGGCCCGGCGTCCCGTGCGAATGTCGGGACCATGTCGGCGTTGACGCAGAGGAGGTTGACGTCGTGGCGCGGGACGCCGACCTCGGCGTGCTCCTCGAAGTCGCTGCCCTCCCTGCTGGGGCTGGCCTTGTAGTCCATCGTCTGGAAGGGGATGCCGGTCATCTCGATGGCCGGCAGCATCAGGCGGGTGGCCTCGCCCAGGCCGTTGACGGCGCGCAGGTACCCGATCACGTTGAGGCCCGGCTCCAGGTCCTCGCCGAACCTCTGGGGCGCGACGTCGGTGCTCCTGTCCATCTGCGTGCTCAGTTTACAAACGGCCTGTGACGGGCCGGCTCTAGCTGCTGCTGCCCACTCCGCGGGCGATGTCCCAGCCCGGCCAGTAGGCGCTGGAATTGACGGCGGGTGGCGTCGCGGTCGCCGCGAAGGGGTGAAGCCCGCCGTAGCCATCAAGGGTGTAGCCGCCGCTGCCACCCGTGAGGATGGTCACGCCACGGGCGATGTCCCAGCCCGTCCAGTAAGCGTGGGCGCTGTTCGCCACCGCCGGCGGCGGGGCGTTGCCGAATGGGTGGAGCCCGCCATAGCCGTCGAGGGTGTAGCCACCAACCAGGCCGCTCGCGCAGCGGGTCAGGACCAGCCCACGGGCGATGTTCCAGCCGGCCCAGTACTCGTGGCTGCCGTCGGCGACAGCGGGCACGCCGGGCCCCCACTGGTGGACACCGCCGTAGCCGTCGAGGGTGTAGCCGCTGCCGGGCACGTCAGGACACCCCGCGATCGACTCCGCGATGTCCCAGCCCGACCAGTACCCGCTGATCGACGGGTCTGGCGGGTTGCCGGATGAGCCAAAGCCATGGACCCCGCCCCAGCCGTCCAGCGTGTACCCCCTCACCGACGGCAGGCAGCTGGTCAGCACCATGCCGCGGGCAATGTCCCAGCCATTCCAGTAGGCGTGCGCCCCGTCACCAATGTTGGGGGGCGCCGGGTCGCCAAACGGGTGGACGCCGCCGTAGCCGTCCAGGGTGTACCCGCGGCGGTTGTCATCGGGGCACACCGCCACGGCGCGGGCGATGTCCCAGCCCCAGTAGGCGTGGCTGTTGTTCGCCACCGCCGGGCTGGTCCCGTAGCTGTGCACGCCGCCGTAGCCATCCAGGGTGTAGCCGCTGGGAACGTAGTTGAACGCTGCCGCGCGGGAGGCGCTGCCGCCTCCCTGGTTGGTCACCGACACGGTCACCTTGCCGTACGCGTGGCGTGGCACGACGACCTGGAGCTGGGTCGCCGAGAGGAAGGTGACCGCGGGCGAGGGTGTGCCGCCGAAGCTGACCGCCGGGGGGGCGCCCCCGGGGTTGGTGAACCCGCAGCCGTTGACCAGCACGGGGTCGCCGACCTGGCCGGCGCCCAGGCTGACGGAGTTGACCTGGAGGCTAGGGGTGACCGACCCCGACAGGATCATGGCCAGGTCGCCACCCCGGGGCGACCCCAGGCCGGTGGTGAAGTCCCAGCCGGCGGTCGCCTGGTACGCGAGGTTGCTGCCGCTGACGACGTCGTGGTACGGGGCGAGGTTGGCGGTGCACGCGGCGGCCCTGTACAGCCCTGGGTGGGGCCATCCCAGCCGGGGCCTGGCCTGCGCAATGGCGTACTGGTTGTACACGGCGCTGAGGCCGGCCCAGCCCGGCGACCCGGCGCTCGTGCCGGCCACCACGGTCCAGGCACCTGCGGCGCAGCCGCTGGGGCCCTGGCAGGTGAAGACCGAGATGCCCGTGCGGGGGTCGGCGTCGAAGGCCACGTCGGGGACCTGCCGCCTGCCGTTGCTGTGGGGGTTGATCACCCCCGTGCCCGTTTGGTAGCTGGGGCGATTGAAGAACAGCGACAGGCCACCACCGGTCGCGATATCCGGGTTTGGGGCCGTGTTGGACCACGCGGTCTCTCCCCCGTACGCCGTCCCGTTGACGGTCAGGGCGGTGCCTCCCACGCCCACGACATAGGGGTCACTGGCGGGGCTGTCGACCACCAGGTGGTCGTTGAACGGGCGGCAGCCGTAGGCGCCGTGGTCACCGCTGGCAGCGTAGAAGCTGACGCCCTGCGCCGCTGCCTGCTGGAAGATCTGGTCGAGGGTCAGCGACTCGGAGAGCGTCTGCAGCTCCTCGCAGAGGCCCCAGCTGGTGGAGCCGATGTCGAGGCTGCCGTCAGAGGCCATCGCCGAGTAGGCGTGGTTGACGCCCGGGTCGGTGTTGGGCGCCTCGTAAACGCGAATGACGACGTCACGGGCGACTCCCTGGAGGACCTCGATGTCCAGCTCGGCCTCGACCTGCCCGGGACCGGGGCTGGCCTGGTACCCGGGGGCGGCACCGTCGACGCTGATGATCGTGGGCGCCGGGAGGGGGGCGGCGTAGTAGTGGGCGTCGAAGGTGTTGACATCGCCCTGGTCGAAGCCGTCGAGCTCCAGCAGGCCCACCACCTGCCCCGCGCCGTTGCTGCCGGTCAGCGGCGCGCCGGCGACGTTGTACGCCCCCTTGACCTCGTTGGGCGTGTAGCCGCCGGCGGGTCCCGCCCCGGGTGCCCGCGGCTCTGCCGCCGAGGCGGCCGGCACGACGCGCGCGGCGTGGTGGCGGGTAACACGGTCCTGCAGTCCGTGCACGCCAAGGACCACGCCGGCCAGCGCGGCCGGCAGCGCAGGCACGAGGTCGTTGGCGTAGAACTCGCGACCCCCGTCCGGGTCACGGTAGCGGCCCAGCCTCGTGTGCAGGGCGCGGGCGATGGTGGACGCCGTCCCGCGGGCGTCGACCAGGGTGCGCGTGGTGTTGACGCCGGTCACCTCCAGCCCCGCGGCCGTGAGGAAGGTGCGGGCGGCCGCCACCTGCGCCGGCGTCGGCCCGAAGCGCGCGGTGAACTCGGCGGTCGTGAGGTAGCGCCCGTAGTCCGGGGAGCCCGGCGTCGACACCGCCTCCACCAGCGCGTCGAGCCCCGCCTGGTCGCGGAGCCGGAGCGCCAGCTGGATGTCCAGCACGCGTCCAGAGTCCACGTCGCCAAGCCGCTGCGCCGCCGCCAGCGCGGGTTGCAGCTCGCCGCGGGGGACCAGGTCGTCGGCGGCGGCGGGCGTGTACCCGCCCAGCCCCCCGATGGCGGCGACCGCCGCCAGGACGGGCGCGAGCCGCCGCGTCACGCGCCGTCGGTACGGCACGTCAGTCGCGCTCGCGCTCCCAGGCCGGGCCCAGCATCACCGCCATGAAGAAGGAGGCGAAGACCAGCTGGATGCCGACGACCGTCAGCGTGAGCGCCAGCACCGTCAGACGGATCTCGTAGAACGCGTCGAAGTTGGCCTTGAGCCTCTGCACCACCAGGAACAGGTCAGCCACAACGCCGACGACGGTGATGCCGATGCCCAGCAGCGCACCCATCTCGAGGCTGGCGTTGCGATTGAGCCAGGCGATCGCCCCGTGGCTGCTGCCCAGCCGGTGGGACGCCGAGTAGGCCTCGGCGAAGAGTCCCAGGCTGATGACCTGGAGGCCGACGACCACCGCGCCGCTGCACGCGATCATCGTGTGCAGGTCGAGCACCAGCCCGCCGGCGCGCAGCGGCCCCGGGGTCAGCAGCAGCATCAGGACCAGCCCCGGGATGAAGAGCGCGAGCCCCGGCACGAGGAAGAGGGCGGTCGGGCTGTAGAGCAGGATCAGGCGCAGGTGGCGCCAGCCGTCGCGGACGCGGTGCAGCTTGGTGTCGCCGGTCCGCGGGTAGTAGCGGATGGGCACCTCGGTGCGCCTCAGCTCGGCCCGGGCGGCGTGGATCACCATCTCCGACGCGAACTCCATGCCGGTGGTGGTCACCTTCATCCGCTCGTAGGCGTCGCGCGTGAAGGCCCGCATGCCGCAGTGCACGTCGCGGATACCGGTGCGAAAGAGCAGGTTGAGCAGCCCCGACAGGACCGGGTTGCCGATGTAGCGGTTGCTCCACGGCATCGCCCCGGGCATGATCTCGCCGCCAAAACGGTCGCCGTTGACGTACTCGTAGCCCTCGTCGAGGGCCGCCACGAAGCGGTCGAGGGCGTCGAAGTCGTACGTGTCGTCGGCGTCGACCAGGACGATGTATTCGCCCTGGGCGGCGGCGATGCCGCTGAGGTAGGCGCTGCCGTAGCCGCGGCGCCGCTCGGTGGTCACCCGCGCCCCGAGGGAGGCGGCGATCTCGGCCGACCGGTCGGTGGAACCGTTGTCGGCGACCACGACCTCGCCGTCGAGGCCGTACCTGTCCAGCGCCGCGCGCGCCTTGGTGATGCAGCTGGCGATCGCCCGTTCCTCGTTGAGGCAGGGCATCACGATCGAAACCCGGGGGACACGGAGAGGGTCGACCACGGCGGCCGTCCCCAGGGCGCCGGTTTTGGGCCCCACGTCGGCCGCGGTCATCCTGGCGCTGAGTTTAGGGGAGGGGGCCGGGGGCGTTCGTATAATCCGCCCCTGTGAGCCGAATTGGCGTGGTCGGCCTGGGGTACGTCGGGCTCACATCCGCCGCCTGCCTGGCCGACCTGGGACACGACGTGGTCGGCTACGACGTCGACCGCCCCCGGGTGGCGGCGCTGGCGAAGGGCAGGATCCCCATCTACGAGCCCGGCCTGGAGGAGCTCACCGAGCGGGCCCTCAAGGCCGGCCGCCTGTCGTTCACCACCGACCTCGACGTCGCCCTCCAGGAGGTCGAGTTCCTCTTCCTGGCGGTGGGGACGCCACCCTCGGCGCGGGGCGCGGCCGACCTCAGCGCGGTGCGGGCCGCGGCCGAGGCGATCGGCGCCCGGCTCGACCACGACGTGGTGGTGGTCAACAAGAGCACGGTGCCAATCGGCACCGGCGACGTCGTGAGCGAGATCGTCAGCGCCGCGATCAGGGTGCCGGGGGTTGGTGTCGAGGTGGTGAGCAACCCCGAGTTCCTGCGCGAGGGCAGCGCGGTGAACGACTTCATGAACCCCGACCGCATCGTGCTGGGGGGCCACAGCGCCAACGCCGTCGCCCGGGTGGCAGAGCTCTACCGCGCCCTTGAGGCGACGATCCTGGTGACCGACCTCTACACCGCGGAGATGATCAAGTACGCCAGCAACGCCTTCCTGGCCACCAAGATCTCGTTCATGAACGAGATCGCGATCATCTGCGAGAAGCTCGACGCCGACGTCTCGACGGTGGCGGAGGGGATGGGCCTCGACGTGCGCATCGGCCGCGCTTTCCTCGACGCCGGGATCGGCTTCGGCGGGTCGTGCTTCCCCAAGGACGTCAAGGCGCTGGCCCGCATGGCCCAGGACCTGGGTTACCACCCCGAGCTGTTGCGCACGGTGATGGACATCAACAAGGACATGCGCAAGCTGGTTGTCGACCGCCTCGCGGAGATGCTGGGCGGTCTCCGCGGGCAGCGCATCGGCATCCTGGGGCTGTCCTACAAGCCCAACACCGATGACCTCCGCGAGGCCCCCTCGCTGGACATCATCGAGGGCCTGCTGCGCCGCGGCGCGCATGTCACCGTCTACGACCCGGTGGCGATGCCGCGGGCCAAGCAGGTGCTCAATGCGGGCGTGGTCTGCGCCCGCGACGCCTACGGGGCCGCGCGCCAGGCCGACGCGATCGCCGTGGTGACGGAGTGGAACGAGTTCCGCAGCCTCGACTTTCGCCGCCTCAAGGCGCGCATGCGGCGCCCCGTGGTCGTCGACGGACGCAACATCTGGGACCCCGCCCAGATGCGGGCGCTGGGCTTCGTCTACCGCGGCATCGGCCGGCGCTGACCCGCTGACACCATGGCGCTGACGTCTGAGGGCCTGGCGCCGGGCCGCGCCCTGGTCAGCGGCGGCTCGGGCTTCCTCGGCTCCCACCTCTGCCGTCGCCTGCTCGACCTGGGCTGCCAGGTCGTCTGTGTCGACAACCTGGTCACCGGCTCGCGGGACCTCACGGCGCCGCTGCTGGACCGCCCGGGCTTCGAGTTCGTCGAAGCCGATATCAGCGTCGCCCGCGAGTATGGCGCTGACTTCGCCTACGTCCTCCACTTCGCCTCGCCGGCGTCGCCGCCGGGGTACCTCCGCCACCCGGTGCTGACCCTCGACGCCGGCGCCGCGGGGACGCGCAACATGCTCGACCTGGCCCTCGCCGCCGGGGCCCGGTTCCTGGTGGCGTCGACCTCGGAGGTCTACGGCGACCCGCTGGTCCACCCCCAGCCCGAGTCGTACTGGGGCAACGTCAACTCCGTCGGGCCGCGCAGCGTCTACGACGAGGCCAAGCGCGTGGCGGAGGCCTACACCATGGCCTACCACCGCAGCCACGGCGTCGACACGCGGATCGTGCGCATCTTCAACACCTACGGGCCCGGGATGCAGGTCGACGACGGCCGGGCGATCCCCAACTTCGTCTGCCAGGCGCTTCGCGGCGAGCCCATCACGGTCTACGGGGACGGCTCCCAGACCCGCAGCCTCTGCTACGTCGACGACCTCATCGAGGGCATCCTCCGGCTGCTGGCGTCCGACGAGGTGATGCCCGTGAACATCGGCAACCAGGAGGAGGTGACGATGCTCCACCTCGCCGAGGAGGTGCGCGCCGCGGTGGGCTCCAGCAGCCCGATCGAGCACCTGCCGCTCCCCGAGGACGACCCCCGGCAGCGCCGCCCCGACACCACCCGCGCCCGTGAGCTGCTGGGGTGGGAGCCGCGGACGCCGTTCGCCGAGGGCCTGCCGCCGACGATCGAGTGGTTCCGGGGCCGGATTTGACGCCGGCGCCGATCCTGGTCGTCGGCTCGGTGGCACTGGACAGCATCGAGACGCCTTTTGCCCGCCGCGACGACGTCCTCGGCGGCGCCGCGGTGCATTTCTCGATCGCGGCCTCGCTGTTCGCGCCGGTCAGGTTGGTCGGCGTGGTTGGGCGGGACTTCCCGATGGCCGAGCTCGACATCCTCCGCCGTCGCGACGTCGACCTCGCCGGCCTCGAGGTGGGCGAGGGCCCGAGCTTCCGCTGGCGGGGGCGTTACCACCTCGACATGGACCATCGCGACACCCTCGACCTGCAGCTGGGCGTGTTCAGCGATTTCCACCCGACCCTCCCCGGCGGCTTCCTGGACAGCGAGGTCGTGTTCCTGGCCAACACCGACCCCGGGCTGCAGCTGCGCGTGCTGGACCAGGTGGCGGGCGCCAGGCTCACCGCCTGCGACACCATCGACCACTGGATCGCGGAGAAGCGCGAGGCCGTCGACAGCCTCTTC
Source organism: Chloroflexota bacterium (assembly GCA_034666445.1). Taxonomy (GTDB): domain Bacteria; phylum Chloroflexota; class Dormibacteria; order DASZGP01; family DASZGP01; genus JAXDLV01. The sequence continues at coordinate 9,711 of JAXDLV010000224.1, forward strand.
GGCCGCGTCGACCTGGTGTTCCTCAACGAGGACGAGGCCCGCCTGTACGCCGACACCCCCAACCTCCAGCGCGCGGCGCGCACGATCCTCGAGCGCGGCTGCCGGGCGGTCCTGATCAAGAAAGGGGAGAACGGCGCGCTGGTGCTGCGGCGCGCCGCCGACGGGGTGGAGACCTTCGCCTGCGCTGCCTACCCCCTGGAGGAGGTGGTCGACCCCACCGGCGCGGGCGACGCGTTTGCCGGCGGGGTGATGGGGGTGCTGGCCGCCGCCCACGACCACGAGCTGGCCGGCCTCCGCCGGGCCGCCGCGATCGGCTCCGTCGTCGCCTCCTTCAATGTCGAGGGCTTCGGCGCCGAGGGCATCGAGCCCGTCGCGACTGAAGACGTCCTGGCGCGCTACGCGGAGATCAGGAAGCTGGTCGCCCTGCCCGAGTAGCCAGCCGCCGCAGGCGCTCCGCCCAGCGCCACGCCCGCGTCCGCGCCATCGCCGCGGCGCGGGCATCCGCGCGCCGCACGTCGTCCTCGAGCCGCTCGACGTCCTCCTGCAGGCGGCGTACGTCCGCCTGGGCGGCGGCCAGGTCCGGTTCCAGCTCGCCGAAGACCGATTCGCGCTGCCGCGCCCGCGACAGGGGCACCACGAGGTCGCGGTCGGCGGGGTCGAACGACACCGCAACCAGGCCGTCGCCGGTGAAGGACTCGCCGACGCTGTGCTCGGCGATGACGTGCGCCCCCAGCTCGCGCAGCGTCGCCAGCACCGACTGGTGGGTCAGCGCGTCGCCGCTGATGCTGTGGTGATGGGTAGAAACTGTCAGGAAGCGAACCCGGCCTGAGCGCAGCGGCGCTTCGGCCTGCTCCAGGAGGGCGGTCTCGGCGCCCTGGATGTCGGCCAGCACAAGGCTCACCTGCTCCACCTCGGCCAGCTCCAACAGGGACTCGAGGCTGTGCTGGGGCACGTCGCGGATGATGCCGTCGCTCTCGCAGCGGAACGGCAGGCTCGGTCCAGTCGCGGTGCCGATCACCCCCTGCACGAACGTTCCCGGCATGTCGTTGAGCTCAAAGTTGCGGCGTCCCACCTCCAGGTAGGCGGGGTCGGGCTCCATCGCCACCACGGTCGCGTCGGGGAAGCGGCGCTTGAACCAGAGGCTGTAGTACGCCCACCAGCTGCCCAGCTCGATCATCGACCGCGGCGCGGCGGCCGCGTCGAGGCGCTCCAGGATTCGGGCGAAGACCAGCTCCTCCTGGGGCTCGTGGTGGCCGCGTAGGCACCTGATCAGCTCCGTCATCCAGGGCCCCTGGTAGGCGTCCCTCTGCACCAGGGTGCCGTCGTGCATGACCTGCACCTCGACGCCCCCAACCGCCCGCGTCGTCCCGGCGCCGGCGACCTTGGGGAGGGTGGCTACGTCGTCGCAGGAGAGGGCCAGCTCGACGCGCCGCCGCAGCGCCGGCTCGAGGCCGTCCAGCCTCGGCGCGAGGTCGCGCGGTCCGTCCGCCGAGCGCGGCAGCGCGCGCTTCGCGGGCTCCTGGCTGGACACGCGGGCATGCTACACCCTGCCGCGGCGCTGCCCGGGAGGCGGCGGACGGGCCCGGGTTGTTGGATAGACTTGCCGCCGTGAATGTGAAGACCGCCGTCCGGCACGACGTCACCGACCTTGGCCTCGCCGCCGAGGGCAAGCGCCTCATCGACTGGTCCGCCCGCGAGATGCCGGTGCTGCGGCAGATCCGGGAGCGCTTCGCGGCGGAGAAGCCGCTGCAGGGCATCCGCATGTCGGGCTGTCTTCACATCACCACCGAGACGGCCAACCTGGCGATCACCCTGCAGGCCGCCGGCGCCGACCTGACCCTCTGCGCCAGCAACCCGCTCTCCACCCAGGACCCGGTCGCCGCGGCGCTGGTCGCCGAGCACGGAATCGCCACCTTCGCGCGCAAGGGCGAGGACAACGACACCTACTACCAGCACATCAAGGCCGCGCTGGAGTCGATGCCCCAGATGACGATGGACGATGGCTGCGACCTGGTGTCGGAGCTGCACCAGCGGCCCGAGTCGGCGACGGCCGAGGTGTTCGGTGGCCTTGAGGAGACGACCACAGGCGTCATCCGTCTCCGCGCGATGGAGAAGGCAGGGGTGCTGCGCTTCCCCATCGTCGCCGTCAACGAGGCGCTGACGAAGCACATGTTCGACAACCGCTACGGCACCGGCCAGTCCACCCTCGACGGCATCATCCGCGCGACCAACACCCTGCTGGCGGGCAAGACGTTTGTCGTCTGCGGCTACGGGTGGTGCGGCCGCGGGCTGGCCAGCCGCGCGTCGGGCATGGGCGCCCACGTGGTGGTCACCGAGGTCGACCCGCTGCGTGCCCTGGAGGCCGTGATGGACGGCTACCGGGTCGCCCGCCTGGAGGACATCGCCCCTGAGGCCGACTTCGTGGTCACCGTCACCGGCGACCTCAACGTGATCGACCGGCGCCACATCGAGAAGCTCAAGGACGGCGCCATCGTGGCCAACTCGGGCCACTTCAACGACGAGATCAACATCACGGCGATGGACGAGATGAGCACCGAGGTCAAGCGGGTGCGCACCTTCGTCGACGAGTACCGCCTGCAGGATGGGCGCTCCGTCTTCCTGCTCGGTGAGGGCCGCCTGATCAACCTGGCGGCGGCCGAGGGTCACCCCGCCGCGGTGATGGACATGAGCTTTGCCAACCAGGCGCTGTCGGCCGAGTACATGGCGAAGAACCACGCCAGCCTGGACAAGAAGGTCTACGACGTCCCCGAGGAGATCGACAAGGAGGTCGCCAAGCTCAAGCTCGCGGCGATGGAGGTCGACATCGACGTCCTGACCCCCGAGCAGGAGAAGTACCTGGCCTCCTGGGAGTCGGGAACCTAAGTCGTTCGGCTCACGAGATCTGCCGACAGCAGCGGCTGATCTGTAGTCACCAGGCCGGCCGACGCCGCACATCCTGGGGGTTCATCCGGCCGGCGCCGCGACCAGGCCTTTCAAATCGCACCGCGCCGGCCTGCCTGCGCGGGCGGCCGCGCTGGCATCAGCCGTGGGTCTCTGCTTTCCGCCCGCTCCGGAAATCACCCCCAGGATGCGCGACGCCGTCCGCCCTGGACTGCGCACCACGGCGCCGCTGCTCTGATCCGCGATGTCCTCATCGGAGGTGGGGGCAGCCGTTGACCACTTGTCGACAGCGGCAGGGCAAGCGCCGCGCCGTTGAGCTGCCGAAGGTAACCGCGGGCAGAGAACACCTCTAACAAGTCATCGCGGATAGAGGGACGGCTACCCCCGCGCGCAGTCCCGAGTGCCGGGTGCTGCAGACCCGGGGGCGATTTACGGAGCGGGCGGGATACGCACCTGGCAGGAGATGACCGGATCACGGCCGCACGCGCAGTAGGCCGGCGCAGTGGCATTGGAATCGCTGAACGCAGCGCCGGCCGCATGAGCCCTCGGGTCTGCGGCTCCCGGCGCCAGGGCCACCCGATACCCGCGGCAGCTGCCGCGATATCTCGGGTCAGGCGGCGAGCTCACCCGTCAGGAGGGTGGGGGAGAACTGGCCCGAGATCGGCCCCGCACCGGCGTGGATCGTCACCCCGGGCGCGTTCCGGTTGGTCTTCCACTTCAGCTTGAAGACGTAATCGTGGCCTGTCGTCATCGCGAACTTCGTCTGCACGAACGCGGCGTTGGGAGAGAACGTGCCGGCGAAGCCGCCGCTCTCCTTCCAGGCGAGCAGGGTGTCGCCGCCGCCGTTGTCGCTGACGAAGATGCCGATGTCCTGGTTGTAGCCGGCGACCTCGGTCCAGAGGTCGATGTTGCCGCCCAGGAGCATCGAGCCGGAAACCGCCGGGGTGAACGCGAAGGTCGTCGCGCTGCTGAGCGTCTGCCATGTCAGGCCGTTCGAGCCGTTGAGGCTGAACTGCCCGGTGGAACGGCCGCTCAGGGGGTTGACGTCGTGGGGGATGACCTGGGCAGAGAGGCTCGTCGGCGAGAACGCGCCGTTGAACGGACCGGCGCCGGCGTGGATCGTCACCCCGGACGCGGGCCTGTTCGCCTTCCACTTCAGCTTGAAGGTGTAACTGTGCCCCGCCACCATCGTGTGCGTCGCTTTGACGAATGCGGCGTTGGGCGAGAACGTCCCGGCAAAACCGCCGGACTCCTTCCAGGCGACCAGCTGGTCACCGCCGCTGTTGTCGCTGACGAAGATCGCGAGGTCCTGGTTGTAGCCGGCGGTATCGGTCCACAGGTCGGCACTGCCACCCAGCACGGCCGTCGAGTCGCCAGTCGGGTTGAGGGTGGCGCTGGCGCCCAGCAGCTGCCAGGTGACACCGTTGGAGTTCGCCAGGGATTGCTGGAAAGTGGTCACCCCGAAGCTGGGCACCACGCCGACGGGGAAGGACTGCACGGTCAGGGACGTGGGCGAGAAGAGCCCGCCGAGCGGCCCGGCCCCGGCGTGGATGGTGTTAGCCGGGGCGGGCTTGTTGGGTTTCCACTTCAGCTTGAAGGTGTACGAGTCGCCTCCGGTCATGCTGTAGGCCACCTGGACGAAGGCTGCGTTGGGCGAGAAGGTCCCGGCAAAGCCCCCGGACTCCTTCCAGGCCAGCAGCTCGTCAGCGCCGCTGTTGTGGGACACGAAGATGCCAAGGTCCTGGTTGTAACCCTCGCTCGAGGTCCAGAGGTCGGCGTTGGCGGTCACCAGCGCGGTGCGGTTGTTGCCCCCGGGTGAGTTGATCAGCAGGTTGGCCGGGTCCAGCTCAACCCAGGTCGCCCCATTGTTGGCGCTCGCCAGGGTGTACTGCGCTGTTCGCGACACGGTATTGACAAAGGGCAGCGCCGGGGCCGGCTGGACGTCGACGAAGCCGGTCACCGTCACCGCCTGGCCGTCCGGGTTGGTGATGGTGAGGTCCTGCGGCCCGACGCTCGCGGCGCTCGTGTCGAGGCTGAGGCTGACGTGCGTGGGGTCGATGTAGCTGACGCTGTTGACCACCACCCCCCCGGTGATGGCGGCCTGGAGGTGGTTGGGGATGTTGGCGGCGGGGTCGAAGAAGCCGCTGCCGCTGACGGACGTGCCGGTGACCGAGAGCGTGGTGGCGGTGCGGTTGGTGAAGACCGGGCCGCTGCTGGACGTCGGCGTCGCCGGCGGCGGCGCGAGCAGCCTGACCGCCTCGACGCCCCACGAGTCGTTGGCGTTGGTGAACTCCTGGATGGTCCACATGGTCATGTCATCGCTGGGGTCGAGGCTGGTGTAGGAGTAGTCGCCCCAGCGGTGCGGGTTGGCGCTGTCCGCGACGTTGTAGGTGAAGGCGCTCGCCTGGTAGATCACCGGGGTTTGCATCGTGCCGGGGCTGTCGCCCACCAGCCGCCCCATCGTGGCCGCCTCGGCGTGCTCGAGGTTGCCGGCGACGCTGCTTCCCATCGCAACGTGGCCCTGGCCCGACACCATCAGCGAAGGGATGAAGTAGAAGCGCGGGTTGGTGGCCGCCGGGTCGAACACCGTGCCGGACTGGTTGAGCGATGGCGCGGCCGCGAGGTTGCCGATGTCATACCAGCGAATCGCGTCGCGATCAGCCGTGCAGTTGCCGCCGGAGACCGTCGCCACCCCGCCGCTGTTGACGCAGATGTTGTGAGCGGTCCACAGGTGCCCGGCCCGAAGGTGCGCGGCCATCAGGCGGTCGTCCGTGGCGTCGAGGTTCACCGTGCTGCCGAGCGCGGGCACGCCGAGCGGGGACGACGTCAGCGGGACTGACAGCGCCAGGAGGGTGGCGCTGGGGCTGGTGCCAGGGTTGCTGACCCGGGCGATGTCGAGGCGCCCGAACACGCAGACCGAGATGCCGATGAAGAAGCCCTGGGTCGCACCCGGCGAGAGGTTGTCCACCCCCTGCGGCGAGTAGGGGCCGTCACCTCCGGAGCCGCAGGTTGTGCCGTTGGGGGACAGGATGAAATGGGTCGGGGACGGGGTGTTGGCGAGCAGCCCGGCTTTGGGGATTACCAGCCCGTCCGAGCCGGCGAAGGTCGTCACGTTGTTGCAGAAGACGTTGCCGCCGATATAGAGGGCACTGGCGTCTATCCCCAGGGTGTCGTAGTCCCACGCGCAGCTGGGGCGGAAGTTGGTGACGGGGAAGAACCCGCCCTGGAACAGGGTGGAGTTGGTGACCACGCCGCCGTTGGTGTAGCCCACCAGGATCTTGTTGCTGGGGGACTCGGCGGTGATCATCGTGAAGAACCACCGGTCGGTGAGGCGGTCGTAGCGGATGCGGGGATCCGACGTGCCGGCCTGGCCCCAGAACGCGTTGGTGGTCATGTCCAGCACCCCATCCGCCACGCCGGTGGCCTTGTTGAAGCTGCGGATGCGGCCGTTGATCATCACGATGTACTGGGTCGGGCCGACGGCGCCCATGCTGTCCGGGGGCACCGCGCCGGAGTCACTCAGCTGGGCGCCGAGGAACTGCGTTCCCGGGGTCTGGGGCAGCAGCGGGCCGCGTACCGGGGCGCGCGCCGGCGAGGAGGTCGCCGGGTCGGCGGTGGCGTGCAGCTGGGCCGAGCCGGGGTCGACGCCGCGCTCCCCGCGCAGCGCCGGTCGCGGCGCCCGGGCGGTGGGCGGGCCAGGCACCGGGGCCATGGCGCGCAGCTGCGCCACGCTCCGCGCCGGGAGCATCGTCATCTGCACCTGGGTGCCCTTCACCACGCGACCGGCGTCGGTGGTCGCGGCGAGCGCGCCGTGTGGGAACATCGCCGCGGCCGCCACCACGGTGATGGCGGCAAGGTCGCGTAGCGTCCGCCCCATCAGAGGAGCTCAGTGTACGCACGCGGTTCCGGACGGATACGAGGCGGTACGGCGGCGCGGAAGTTTGACGGGCCCGGTACCCGGGCGTAGAGTCCCCGGTACACCACGGGGCGGATGGCGGTCCCCTTGAGCGTGGTATCGCCGGGGATTTTCGTATTCGAGGACTGAGCTGATGAACACGATCACTGGACGTAGCCGCCATGCCGTCGCGCCCCGCCACGGGGCGACCCGGCGCGTGAAGCTGCTTGCCGTAACCGTGGTCCTCGCTGTCGCGGGGCTGGCCAATGGTGGCGTGGTGCCCGTGGTCTTTGCCGCGTGCAACAGCGAAGCCACCTGCAGCACCGTCACCGCCTCACCCAACCAGGTCCCGGCGAACAACACGACCACCTCCACGATCACCGTCTCGCTCAAGAACAACCTCGGCGTCCCGATCGTCGGCAACACCGTCACCCTGGCCAAGATCGCCGGCGTCGGGTCGCCCACCATCAGCCCTGCCTCCGGTCCTTCGAATGTCCTTGGTGTTGTGACCTTCACCGTCAAATCGGCCACCAATGGGACAGACACGTTCCAGGCCACCGACACGACGTCGGGGACGGTCATCGCACAGACCGCGGAGGTGACCTTCGGGCCGGTCAGTGACACCCACAGCACCGTGACGGCCAGCCCGAACCAGGTCCCGGCCGACGGCGCGACCGCATCGACGATCACCGTGACCCTGAAGGACCAGAACGGGGTCGGCGTGGCGGGCAAGAGCGTGACCCTGGCGGCGATCTCCGGCTCGCCGACGCCGAGCATCAGCGGCCCGGCGACCACCAATGGCAGCGGCGTCGCCACGTTCTTCGTGACCTGCACCGCCCCCGGGACCAGCACGTTCCAGGCCACTGACACCACCGACAGCCTGGTTGTCGTGCAGACGGCGCAGGTCACCTTTGGCCCCGTGAGTCAGACCCAGAGCACGGTCACGGCCAGCCCCGGGTCCGTAACCGCCGACGGCTCCACCGTTTCGACGATCACCGTGACGCTGCGCGACCAGTCCGGTAACCCGGTGAGCGGCAAGACGGTCTCGCTGGCCAAGACCGCCGGCCCGGGATCTCCGACGATCAGCGCGGCCTCCGGGCCATCCGATGGAGGCGGCGTTGTGACGTTCACCGTCAAGTCCACCACCGTCGGCACAGACACGTTCCAGGCCACCGACACCGCCGACACGGTGACCATCGACCAGACCGCCGACGTCAACTTCACCACCGGCCCGGTTAGTGCCGCTGACAGCACCGTGACGGCCAGTCCGACCAACGTCCCTGCCGACGGGACCACGATCTCCACGATCACAGTCACGCTGCTTGACTCCCAGGGTCACCGGATCAGCGGTCGCACGGTCTCGGTCTCCAAGACCTCGGGGCCGGGCGCCCCGGTGATCAGCCCACCCTCGGCCGTGTCCGACGCCAACGGGGTGGCCACCTTCACGGTGAAATCCACGACCGTTGGGACGGACGTCTTCACCGCCACCGACAGCTCTGACGCCATCACGATTACCCAGACGGCCTCCGTCACGTTCGACACCGGTGCCGTCGACGCGGCGCACAGCACGGTCACCGCCAGCCCCAACCAGGTGGCCGCCGACAACACCGCGACCTCCACGATCACCGTCACTCTCAAGGACTCGCTGGACCATGCCGTCCCCGGCAAGACCGTCACCCTGGCCCAGGTCGCCGGGGTCGGCGCGCCCACGATCAGCGCCGCCTCCGGTCCCTCGGACGCGAACGGTGTCGTCACCTTCACAGTGAAGTCGGCGACCACCGGGACGGACACCTTCCAGGCGACCGACACCAGCGACGCCGTCACCATCACCCAGACGGCGGAGGTGACGTTCGGGCCGGTCAGCGACACCCACAGCACGCTGTCCGCCACCCCGGGCACGGTGCCCGCGGACGGCGCCACACCGTCCACCGTGACGGTAACCTTGAAGGACGCCAACGGCGCTGGGGTTGCGAGTAAGACCGTTTCGCTGGCGAAGACCGCCGGCCCCGGGACGCCGAACATCAGCGCCCCCTGCGTCACCAATGGCAGCGGTCAGTGCACCTTCAGCGTCACCTCCTTCAACGCCGGTACGGACACATTCACCGCCACCGATACCACTGACAACCTGGTGGTGACCCAGACGGCCAACGTCACGTTCACAGCGGGTGGCGTCAATGCGGCTCACAGCGACGTGTCGGCCAGCCCGACATCGGTACCCGCTGACGGCTCAACCACGTCCACCATCACGGTCACTCTCAAGGACGTTCACGACAACCCGGTCAGCGGGAAGACGGTCACCCTCTCCAAGACCGCGGGCCCGGGGAGCCCGACGATAAGCGCCGCGTCGGGCCCATCCGACTCGAACGGGCAGGTGACCTTCACGGTCAAGTCCACCACCCTGGGCAACGACACATTCCAGGCCACCGACACGACCGACAGCGTGATCGTCACCGACACGGCCGACGTGACATTCACCGCCGGTCCGGCTGACGCAGGCATGAGCACCGTTTCGGCCAGCCCGACGTCCGTGGTGGCCGACGGGACCACCACCTCCACGATCACCGTGACCCTCAAGGACGCCAACGGGAACCTGGTGAGCGGCAAGACGGTGACCCTGGCGAAGAGCGCTGGTCCCGGCACGCCAACCATCAGCTCGGCCTCCGGGCCGTCTGACGTCAACGGCGTGGTCACGTTCACTGTGAAATCGACGACCGCCGGCATCGACACGTTCCAGGCCACAGACACCACGGACAGCGTGACCATCACCCAGACGGCCAACGTCACCTTCACCGCCGGCGCGGTGAACGCGGCCAACAGCACGGTCAGCGCCAGCCCGACCAGCGTCCCGGCGGACGGGACCACCACCTCGACGATCACCGTCACGCTGAAGGACGCCAACAGCAACCCCGTCAGCGGGAAGGCGGTGACCCTCGCCAAGACCTCCGGCCCGGGCTCGCCGACCATCACGGGGCCGAGCCCGACGCTGACTGACGCCAACGGCCAGGTCACCTTCCTGGTACGGTCGTCGACCCCGGGAATGGACACCTTCCAGGCCACCGACACCACCGACAGCGTCGTGGTCACCCAGACCGCCCAGGTGACCTTCACCGTCTTCAGCCCGCCCCTGCCGAACTCGGCCGGCTCGCGCTCGACGCAGCAGTACCAGCTGCCGAATAGTGATGGAGCGACCTGGCAGGAGATCGACCAGGCCCTCCGCGTGGTCCGCGCCCCCGCCCAGGCCCGCGCCGTGCTCCTGACGGCCAACGCCGACCTCTGGACGGCGACGGCTGGGTACAACCAGGACCTGGGCATCTTCGTTTCCGACAACGGTGGCGGCGACTCGCTGCTCGCGTGGAAGGAGAGCGGCGGTTTCGCGGGCACTTTCTCGCCGAACGCCGCGTACGCGCAGGTGCTCTACAACATGGCCGCCGGCCACACGTACACCTTCAAGCTGAAGTGGAAGACGAACAAGCCGGCCAGTGGGGCGGTCATCTACGCCGGAGCGGGTCCCATCAGCGGGCAGTACTCGCCGACCTCGCTGATCGCCAAGGTCTACCAGCCGGGCGCCGCGCCTGTGTTCAGGTCGCGGACGCAGCAGTTCTCCCTGTCGGATTCCAACGGCACCACCTGGCAGACGATCGACGGGACCAACCTGGCCACCACCGTGTCGCCTGCCTTCACCTCCGTCGCTGTCGTTGGCGGTAATGCCGACCTCTGGACCTCCAGCACCGGGGTCAACCAGGACCTCGCGATCCTGGTCAAGGTAGACGGTGGTGCGGACCAGCTGCTTGCCTGGAAGGAGAGCGGGGGGTTTGGCGGGACGTTCTCGCCCAACGCCGCCTTCGTCAAGGCGAGGCTGCCGATGACCGCGGGTCACAGCTACGCCTTCCGGCTGGCCTGGAAGTCGAATAACAACACCTCGGGCACCGGCAAGACCATCTTCGCCGGCGCCGGACCCATCTCGGGTCAGTACTCGCCCACCAGCCTGCTGGTGGAGACCCAGGCAGCCTCGGAGGCCGCGGCGTCCGCGCTCTCCAACAGCCAGTACCAGCTGACCGGTTCCAACGGGTCAACCTGGCAGCTGATGGACCCGGCGCTGAACGTGACGCTCTCGCCGGCTGACAGCGGCCAGGCGATCCTGGGTGCAAACGCCGACCTCTGGACGACGGTGTCGGGCTACAACCAGGACATCGCGATCTTCGTCTCCGACAACAGTGGCGCCGACCAGCTGCTTGCCTGGAAGGAGAGTGGCGGGTCGGCGGGCACGTTCTCGCCCAACGCCGCCTACGTCCAGGACCTGTTCACCGTCACCGCGGGGCACACGTACGTCTTCAAGCTGAAATGGAAGACGAACCGCAATGCGCCCGGGGTGACCATCGTCGCCGGCGCGGGCTCCGCGCCCTTCTCCCCGACGAGGCTAATCGCCGAGACCACCCTGTAGCCGTCGGGCCCGGCCCTAACCGGCCGGGCCCCTATAATCGGCCCAACATTTAGCCCCGGGCAGGAGCGAGCGGACAGCACAACGGCTGCGCCGTGGTCGCCGGCGGGGAGGAGGAAACCGCATGACGCACGCGCGTCTCTTCACGTCGGAGTCCGTCACCGAGGGGCATCCCGACAAGCTCGCCGACCAGATCTCGGACGCAATCCTCGACGACATCCTGTCCAAGGATCCCCTCGGTCGGGTCGCCTGCGAGACGGTGCTCAGTACCGGTCTCGCGGTGGTCGTCGGGGAGATCACCACCGACACCTACGTCGACATGGCCAAGGTGGCCCGCAACACGATCCGCGAGGCGGGCTACACCCGCGCCAAGTACGGCATCGACTGGGAGACCTGCGGCGTCCTCGTCAGCGTCGACGAGCAGTCGCCCGACATCGCCCAGGGTGTCAACACCGGCGGCGCCGGCGACCAGGGGATGATGTTCGGCTTCGCATGCGACGAGACCCCGGAGCTGATGCCTGCGCCGATCCAGTACGCCCACAACCTCACACGGCGGCTGGCCGCGGCGCGCAAGGACCACACCCTCAAGTGGCTCCGCCCCGACGGCAAGAGCCAGGTGACGGTGGAGTACGAGGGCAACAGGGTCAAGCGCATCCACACCGTGGTCGTCAGCTGTCAGCACTCCGAGGAGGTGGACAGCAAGCAGGTGGCCGACGACGTCCGCGAGGTCATCGTCGAGGAGGCGATCCCGGGGAAGCTGATCGACAAGGACACGATCTTCCACATCAACCCGACCGGCCGCTTCGTCCTCGGCGGGCCCCAGGCGGACGCCGGCCTGACCGGGCGCAAGATCATCGTCGACACGTACGGCGGGTACGCCCGTCACGGCGGTGGTGCGTTCAGCGGCAAGGACCCGAGCAAGGTTGACCGCTCCGCGGCGTACGCCGCGCGCTGGGTGGCCAAGAACATCGTGGCCGCGGGGCTGGCGCACCGCTGCGAGGTCCAGCTGGCCTACGCCATCGGCGTGGTCAAGCCGGTTTCCGTGCGGATCGACACGTACGGCACCGAGACGGTCGACGTGGAGAAGATCCACGACCTGGTCGATCACCACTTCGACCTCTCGCCGTTCGGGATCATGAAGGACCTCGACCTGCGCCGCCCGATCTTCAAGCAGACGGCCGCCTACGGCCACTTCGGCCGCAGCGACCTCGACCTTCCCTGGGAGCGCACCGACCGCGCCGAGGCGCTGGCCGCCGACGCGGGTGTGAAGGTCCCGGAGCGGCAGCTCCAGCCGGCGGGCGCCGACGGGGCCGGCGCTGGCTGACACCTCACCGCCGCGGGCGGCGGTGATCCTCGCGGGAGGAGCGGGAACGCGGCTGTGGCCGCTGTCCCGGTCTGCCACGCCCAAGCACCTGCTGCGGCTGCTGGGCGACCGCACCCTGCTGCGCGCCACCTACGAGCGTGCCCGCGAGGTTGCCGACCGCGTGCTGGTGGTCACCGAGGCATCCCAGCTGGAGGCCGCCCGCGCCGACCTGCCCGAGCTGGCCGGTGACGACTGGATTGTCGAGCCCGGCCGCCGCGGCACCGCGGCCTGCCTGGCGCTGGCCGCCGCGGCGCTGCCGCCTGAGGGCGTGATGGCCTCGCTCCATGCCGACCACCTCATCCCCGACGCGGCGGCGTTCCAGGAGACGCTGGACGCCGCGATGACCTGGGCGGCCGAGACCGGCTCCCTGGTGACGCTGGGGATCACGCCGCGCTCCCCGTCCACCGGCTTCGGCTACATCCACGTGGGCGAGACGCTGAGCGCGCCGGGGCGCGCCGATGCCCGGCGTGCCCTCGGCTTTGTCGAGAAGCCGCCGCGCGAGGAGGCCGAGCGGATGGTCGCCGGCGGGGACCACCTCTGGAACAGCGGCATCTTCAGCTGGCGCAACAGCGTCTTCCTGGCTGAGATGGCCCGCCACGCCCCGGAGATCGCCGAAGGCGCCGGTGCGGCCGCCCGGGCGCGCGACGGCGGCGACGACGAGGCCTACGCGCGTTCCTACCTGGCCCTACCCGAGATGGCGGTCGACCACGCGGTGATGGAGCACACCACCGACCTGCTCGCGGTGCCCGCGGACTTCGCGTGGAGCGACGTTGGCAGCTGGGCCGACCTCAGTGACGTAATGGAGGCCGACGCCGACGGCAACGCCGTTCGAGGCGACTCGCTCCTGCTGGACAGCCGCGACAACATCGTCTACTCGTCGGCGGCCGGCCGGCTGATCGCCATGGCGGGGGTGGACGGCATGGTCGTGGTGGATACCCCCGACGCGCTCCTCATCCTCCCCCGTGAGCGGGCGCAGGACGTGAAGCGCCTGGTCGCGGAGCTTCGCGACCAGGGCCGCGAGGACCTGCTCTAGGGCCTTCGCGCTCCCCGGCGACGCGGTCGCGTCGCCAGCAGCCCGCCCCCGACAGCGCACGCGAGCGCGAGCGCCAGCAGCCCGGGGGCGCGGCCGTCACCGGTGGCGGTGTTGGGGATCTGGACCGGCGCCGCGGAGGCCGACGGCGATGGGCTCGGCGAGGGCGCGGCCACGGTCGCATTGCCCAGCACCGCTACCCATGTGCGCTGGTGCAGGTGGGTCAGGCACGCGGGCGTGGCCACCTCGCAGCTGCCGCCGTTGCCGACGTACACGTCGTCTCCGCTGCTGTAGACCAGCCCGGGGTCCTCGCCGGGGACGAGCGGGTGCGACTGGTCGCGGGTGATGTAGACCAGCGGGCCGCTGACGGCTATCTGGCTGTAGTCGCCCTGGAACAGCCCGTTGCGGCTGAAGGCGCCGTAGTAGAAGTCGTTGAGCGTCGTGTTCACCTTGAGCGGGGCGGTGAACGACTGGCCGCCGTCGGTCGACTGCTGGTAGTAGGTGTCGATGTAGCGGCTGAAGGTGGAGCCGTCGCCGGCCTGGTTGGCGTCCTCCACGTGGGCTATCTCCAGCGCCAGGAGGACGCCGTCGGCCGCCGCCACCATGGCGTTGTAGCGGTCGACGTAGTCGTCGGTGGGGGCCTCCGAGTTGACCCGCACAACCGGCCCCCAGGTCAGGCCGTCGGTGGTCGAGCTGGTCACCACGATGTCGTTGATGCTGGATGCGTCACCCGTGCGGAAGCGGAAGTCGTCCCAGGCGATGTAGACGATGCCGGTGGAGGAGTCGACGGTGGCGGCCAGCAGTCCCCCCGAGGAGCGCTGGTAGCGCTGGCCGTTGGCCTGGCTGGAGGCCACCGTGATGGCGGTCTGGGTGAAGGTCAGCGGCGCGGGCCACACCACCGCGCCCGCGGCGGGCGCCAGCGCCCAGAGCACCCCGCCACCGAGCGCGATGTCCGGCTGGTCGCCCGGCACGGCAACCGGGGCGGCTCCGCTGCTGTCATACGCCACGCCGAGGCTGCCGTCGTTCAGCACCACCGGGTAGGAGCCGATCCCGGTCAGGCCGAAGATGGGCAGGAAGTTGGGTAGCCAGTTGGCCTTCACGTCGCAGTCGGCATCGCAGTAGTTGTAGACGACGGGCACGACCAGGTCCCACACGGCGTACACGCGGCCCTTGTGGTGGCCGGTGCCCTCTCCCATGTCGACGACGATCCAGTTCTTGTCATTGAGGCCGTCGAGGAAGTCGTCCTGGAAGAACACCGGGGGCCCCCAGGTGGCGCCGCCGTCCTTTGAGACGTTCATGACGATGCTGCTGCGCGTGGTGTCGGTCTCGTCGTCGAAGGTAAGGGAGTTGGCATAGACGAGGTTGCCCGGCCCGAACGCAACCACCGCGTCCGAGGCGCGGTCGCAGGGGTTGCCGCCGCAGCCGGTGGTCCCGCCCGTGGTGTAGGTCAGCCCGGGCAGCTCTCCGTACTGCCACGTGTCGCCGCCGTCGAACGTGGTGGCGTAGCCGTTGGTCATGTCACCACCGCCCGACACCCTGCCCTCCTGGTAGACCGTCACGGCGTTGAGCGGGTTCTCGGGGTTCACCGCGATCGACGGCTCGATCTGGGTGTCGGGCTGGATCACCTCGGGATGGGCCTGGTCCGGCTCGGGTGGGGTCAGCGCGAAATGGCCAGTCTCGCGGTCGCGCAGGACCGATGGCCCGCCCGGGGCGTAGGCCGCCCGCCCGGTCATCGAGTACTGGGCGAGCAGCACCGCCGTCGCCACCAGGACCACAGCCCCCAACCTCGACAGACGCACCATCCGCACGATCATCACGCTCTCCCCTAGGGCTGCCGCCCTCACCATTATCCGTCGTTGGCTACAATCAGCCCGCAACGCAAAGTCGGGCCGGGCGCGGCGCCCGCCTCAGGAGGGGTACCTTGAAGCTCAGAACAGCATTGGCCCTCGCGGCGTCCGTCTTCCTGGCGGCGTGCGGCAGCAGCAGCGGCACCAGCGGGCCTCCGCCCGCCGCCACCGTGAGCCCGCCCCCGGACAGCGAGCTCGTGACTCCAGGGACACTAACGATGGGCTCGGACATGTCCTACGCGCCCCAGGAGTTCTTCGATCCGCCAGGGTCGCAGACCGCGGCTGGTTTCGATATCGACGTGGCGAAGGCCATGGCTGACAAGATGGGGCTCAAGTTCACCGCGGTGAACCAGGGCTTCGATGGCCTGATCCCTGCGCTCGACACCAAGAAATTCGACATCATCATGTCCGCCCTCACGGTGAAGCCCGATCGACAGGCCAAAATCGACATGGTTCCCTACTTCGTCGGGGGGCAATCCTTCGTCGTCAAGAAGGCAGGAAGCTTCAAGCCCGCCAAGCTCGAGGACCTGTGCGGGCACAAGGTCGCCGTGCAGAACGGCACGACCGAGCTGGACACCGTGAACGACGACCTCAATGCGGCCGGCAAGCCGTGTGCCTCGAACAAGGTCGACATCCAAAGCTTCCCCACCGATACCGAGGCGCTGGCCCAGCTCAAGAAGGACGCGGTTGAGGTCCACTACACGGACTCCCCAGTCGCCTCGTATGAGGCGAGTAAGGACAGCAGCGTTGTCGTCAGCACCAGCGCGCCCTTCGCGGTAGCCCCCGAGGGTATAGGACTGCGCAAGAGCAGCCCGATCCTCGACCCGATCAAGAAGGCCTTTCAGGCAATCCGCGACGACGGTACCTACAAGAAGCTGCTGGACAAGTGGAGCCTGGCAGACGGAGACATCAGCAAGGCGTAATCGACCATGAGAGCCTGACGGGCCGGTGCCGCCAATTGTGATTGGCGCCGGCCTGTTCGGCGGCTCCTGTGGTGGCGATGTCACTGGTTTCGACGTGTCCTGCTTCAGGTTCATCCTGGGCAGCGACGTTTGGTTTGAGCCCTTTCTCCTCGTGCTGGTCATCACCGTCGTTGCCCAGACCGCCGGCGTCATCCTGGGGTTCCCGCTGGCCCTCGCACGGGTGTCGCCGAGCCGGCTTGTCCGCGCCCCCGCCAACTTCTACCTCTGGCTCTTCCGCGGCACCCCGCTGCTGCTCCAGATCCTGTTCGTGTACGACGGCACCGCCGAGCTGACGAACAACTCACCGCTCCTGTTCCCGATCACACGCAACGCGGTGATCGCAGGCATCGTCACGCTGACCCTCAACGAGGCGGCCTACATGGCTGAGATCATCCGCTCAGGTCTGCAGGCGGTAGATGCCGGACAGGTGGACGCGGCCAAAGCCCTGGGGATGACGCGCTGGACGGTCACGCGTCGCATCGTGGTTCCCCAGGCGCTGCGCATCGTGGTGCCCCCGACGACCAACGAGTACATCAACATGAGTAAGAACACGTCGCTGCTGGTCATCATCTCCGTTCACGAGCTGCTCCAGCAGGCATCCGCGTTCTACTCGGCCAACTTCCGATATTTCGAAGCCCTCGCCGTGGCGGCGATCTACTACCTCGTCATCACCTCGCTGCTGACATTCGTGCAGCGCCGGATCGAGGACCGCTTCGGCGAGCGGCTCGACCGCGAGGGCCTGGCCCAGCCTGGCTTCTTCCGTCGGGCGCTCATGGGGACCCAGCGTTGAGCGCCGTCGTGAAGGCGACAGATGTCCACAAGCGTTTCCATTCCCTCGAGGTGCTCAAGGGCGTCACGCTGGAGGTGGCCGAGGCCGAGGTCGTGGTCGTGCTGGGGCCATCGGGCTCGGGCAAGTCGACCTTCCTGCGCTGCCTCAACCACCTGGAGAAGATCGATTCCGGCCGGATCGAGGTCAACGGCCACCTGATCGGCTACCGCGAGCGCGGCGACGGCAGCCTGCGCGAGGAGCGGGGCCGGGTGGTGGCGCGGCAGCGGGCCGAGATCGGCATGGTCTTCCAGCGCTTCAACCTGTTCCCCCACATGACCGTCCTCGAGAACATCGTGGAGGCGCCGGTGCAGGTCAAGGGCATGGCCCGGCGCGCCGCCCGCGACGTGGCCATGGACCTGCTCGAGCAGGTGGGCCTGCCCGACAAGGCCGCGGTCTACCCCGCGCGGCTCTCCGGCGGCCAGCAGCAGCGCGTGGCGATCGCGCGGGCGCTGGCGATGGAGCCGAAGCTGATGCTGTTCGACGAGCCGACGTCAGCGCTCGACCCCGAGCTGGTGGGCGAGGTGCTCGACACGATGCGGGCGCTGGCCACTGACAAGCACATGACGATGGTTGTGGTCACCCACGAGGTCGGCTTTGCACGCGAGGTGGCCGACCGCGCCGTGCTCATGGACGACGGCGTGGTGGTGGAGGACGCACCGCCGAAGAAGTTCTTCAGCAAACCCGAGCACCCCCGCACCCAGCAATTCCTCTCAAAGATCCTCTGAGCGCGGTCGGCCACCACGCGTGGCGCTGATAAAGTAGCCGCCATGCCTCCGCAGGTCGCCTCCGCGACCCGTCCTCAGATCAAATTTGGCACGGACGGGTGGCGCGGGATCATCGCCGATGACTTCACGTTTGAGAACGTCCGCTATGCCGCCCAGGGCATCGCGGCGTACATCCGCAAGCGCCCCGACCCCAGCGTGGTGATCGGTTTCGACTGCCGCTTCGGCGCCGACCGGTTCGCCGCCGAGGTGGCGCGGATCACGGCCGCCGCGGGCATCAAGACCTACCTCACCGACGCGCCGTCGCCCACCCAGGTCAGCTCCTGGACGATCCTCGAGCTGAAGGCCGACGGCGCGATCGTAATGACCGCCAGCCACAACCCCGCCCCCTACCTCGGCATCAAGTACAAGCCGGAGTACGCCGGCTCCGCGTCGCCCGAGGTGGTCGCCGCGCTGGAGGAGGAGATCGCCGCCGCCATCGCGGCCGACAGCGTGCAGCTCGCGGACCTGGACGAGGTCAAGGCGTCCGGCGTCGTCGAGGTGATCGACCCCCGCCCGGCGTACCAGCGGCAGGTGGCCAGGATGGTCGACCTGGACGCCCTCCGGGGTGCCGGGTTGAAGGTCCTGCACGACCCTATGTACGGCGCCGGGGCGGGCTACATCACCGATCTCCTCGCCGGTGGCAGCACGCAGGCCGAGGAGGTGCGGGCCGAGCGCAACCCGGGCTTCGGGGGGATCCATCCGGAGCCGATCCCCAAGAACCTCGCCTCCACCCTGGAGCTGATGAAGAACGGGGACCACGACCTCTGCATCGCCACCGACGGCGACGCCGACCGGGTGGGCATCATCGACGAGACCGGCCGGTTCATCAACCAGCTCGAGGTCTACGCGCTGCTGATGGACTACCTGATCGGCGTGCGCGGCCTGCGGGGGCCCGTCGTCCGGACGCTGACCAGCACTTCGATGGCGGACAAGCTGGCGGAGATCCATGGCGTCGAGTGCCACGAGGTCCCCGTCGGCTTCAAGTACGTCGGCCCGCTGATGATCGAGACCGATGCGGTCCTCGGCGGCGAGGAGTCCGGCGGCTTCGGCTTTCGCGGCCACATCCCGGAGCGCGACGGCATCCTCGCCGGGCTCTACTTCGCCGACATGATCAAGACCGCGGGCAAGCCCCTCAGTGCGATCCTCGCCGGGCTGTACGAGAAGGTCGGACCCCACGCCTACGACCGCCGCGACATCCAGGTCGACCGCGACGGCTACGCCGCCCTCAAGGAGGGCGTGTACCACAAGTTCCAGGACCATCCCCCGGACGAGTTCCTGGGCCGCAAGGTGGCCCGCAGCCGCAGCGACGACGGCTTCAAGTTCTACTTCGACGACGGCAGCTGGGTGCTCGTCCGTTTCAGCGGCACGGAGCCGCTGATCCGCGTCTACAGCGAGGCGCCCGACCAGGCCCAGGTGGATGCCCTGATAGGGGCGATGATCGAACGCATAGGAGTGCAGGCATGAGTGACGAAGCCGTACCCGGGACGCTGCGCGGCGTCCACGACGTCAAGGTTGACAAGCCGTGGGGCTTCGAGCTTCGCTTTGCCATCACCGAGCGCTACCTGGGCAAGGTCATCCACGTGAACCAGGGCGAGGCGCTCTCGCTGCAGTACCACGAGGCCAAGGACGAGACGCTGCTTGTGACCGAGGGGGTGATGGACCTCGAGCTGGAGAACGAGGCGGGGGAGATGCAGGTGCACCGGATGTCCGCCGGCGACTGCATCAGGATCATCCCCGGCCGGCGGCACCGGATGACGGCGGTGGAGGACTGCGAGTTCTTCGAGGTCTCGTCGCCGGAGATCAACGACGTCGTCCGGCTCGAGGATCGCTATGGCAGGGAAGGCACCAGTCACGCCTGACGCCGAGAGCTGGGCGCCCTACCCGGACGCCGGCCTCGACAGCGACGCGGCTGTGGATGACCCCCCGGCCCCGGCAGAAGACGAAGACAGGCTCGAACCCCGCGCCGGCCGGGAGGCTGTCGTGGGGCGCAGCGACGCCGGCCTGGGCCCCCGCTACCTGCGCTTCCTGGTGGGCGCGGTCCTGCTGGTGGGCCTCTTCGAGCGCTCCGAGCTGCTCAGTCAGTCGGGCCTCTACATCCTGGTCGCCGCCCTGGTGGTGCTGACCGCGGTGGGCCTGGCGATCGGGTTTGCCAACGCGGGCGCGGACGCGGGGCCCGAGGCGGGCAGCCCGTGGGCGGCCAACCACTACCTCGTACCCGTCATGGCGGTGGCGGTGGGTGGCGCCGTCTCGGTGCTGGTGGCGGACTGGCGGATGCACCTCGGCGGCCAGCTGCTCATGACGGCGGCGATCTTCTCGGCGGGCTACGTGACCCTGGAGCGCTTCCGCGCCGAGCGCCGGCCGGGCCACGACTTCCTCCAGGACGCCGCCCTCATCCTTGTGCTGCTGGGCGCGTACGCCGCCATCCTGGCCGGCATCACCAGCCTCCCTCTGCGCCTGCTGCTGCTGTTCGTCGCCACCTGCATCGCCGCCTACGAGAACCTCTCCCGGGCCACCCCGGTCGCCGGCCGCGCGCTGGTGGGAGGGGTGATCGTCGGCCAGGTGGTCACTGCCATCGCCTTCGGCCTGATCTCCTATCAGTTCCTCGACGTGACCCGGCTGGCGACCATCCTGCTGGTCGCCTGGTACGTCAACCGCGGCATGGGCTACCACATGCTCGAGGGGTCGATGTCCCGCGGCATCTTCTTCGAGTACGTCCTGGGCGCGCTGGTCTGCGTGTCCCTGGTGGCCACCGCGCTCCTCACCCATTGAGGCTGCCCCGGCTCGCCATCGGCCTCGCCGCGGTGCTGGTGATCGTGGCCTGCCGGCCGTCGACCACGGAGGCGCCCCAGCTTCCCGGCGCCATCGACCAGCCGCCGATGGCCGCCAGCCCGCTGCCCGCCCCGACCGGCCTGGTGACAGCGGGGCAGCTGACCGTCGCCATCGTGCCCACCCTCCCGGTCCAGCAGTACCTCGACAAGGCGGGCAAACCGGCGGGCTTCGACATCGACCTCGCGGGCGCGATCGCCAGCCAGCTGGGCCTGAAGGTCGCGTTCCAGCAGGTGGAGCGGGAGGACGACATCGTCCCGGGCTTCGCCGACAAGGACCGCAAGTACGACTTCGGGCTTGCCGACCAGGTGGACAGCCCTGCGCTGGACGCCGGCGCCAAGACCCTGCCGTACTTCACCACGGGCCAGGCGCTGCTCGTGCCCGCCTCCGACACCTCCACCCAGAGCCCGGCCGACCTCTGCGGCCAGAGCATCGGCGCGCTGCGGAACAGCGCGGGTGAGCTGGTGGTGCTGCGCCGCAACGACGTGCGCTGCAAGGACAACAAGCTGCAGTACCAGCCCTACGACGACGGCGCCAAGGCCCTGCCCGACCTGCGCGCCGGCAGCCTCAAGGCCTACATCGACGAGTACGCGACGGTGGTCTTCTTCGCCCGCGTCCAGTCCGGCCTGCGGGTGGTGCCCCACCCGCTGGGGCAGGCCAAGGAGGTGATGGTCTTCTCGATCAGCGACAGCGCCCTCCACGACGCCGTGGCCGGCGCCCTCGATCGCCTCAAGGCCGACGGGACCTACGCCGCGCTGCTGAAGAAGTGGGGCCTGGATGAGGGCGCCGTGGACGCCCCCGTGGCCTCGCCGGTGCCGTCCCCGAGCTAAATGCCGAGGTAGGCCTTCTGCACCTCGGACGAGTCCAGCAGCTCCTTGGCGGAACCCTGGTGGACGATGTTGCCGGTCTCCATGACGTAACCGCGGTTGGCCAGCTTGAGGGCACGAAGCGCGTTCTGCTCGATCAGCAGGATGGTGGTGCCCTGCTGGTTGATCTCCTCCAGGACCTCGAAGATCCGGTCGGTGAGCACCGGGGCCAGGCCCAGGGAGGGCTCGTCGAGGAGAAGGAGCCGGGGCTGGGCCATCAGGGCCCGACCGATGGCCAGCATCTGCTGCTCGCCCCCGGAGAGCGTGCCGCCGGTCTGGGTCCGGCGCTCGGCGAGGCGGGGGAACAGTTGGAAGACACGCTCCATGTCCTGCCGGATGCCATCCCGGTCCTTGCGGACGTAAGCTCCCATCAGCAGGTTCTCGTGCACCGACATGCGGGAGAACACCAGGCGGCCTTCGGGTGAGAGGGCGATGCCGCCCCGCACGATCTGCTCCGGGCTGAGCTTGGCCAGGTCACGACCGTCGAACGTGATAGCGCCGGCGGTGGGCTTGAGCAGCCCGGCGATCGTGCGCACGGTTGTCGACTTGCCCGCGCCGTTGGCGCCGATCAGGGTAACGATCTCTCCCTCCTCGACCTTGAGGCTGATGCCCCTCAGGGCCTGGATCGCGCCGTAGCTGACCTGGATGTCATTGACCTCGAGGAAAGCCCTCTCGCTCACGCGTCGGCTCCCAGGTAGGCCTTGATCACGGCGGCGTCCTGTCGAACGTCGGCCGGCAGCCCCTCGGAGATCTTGGTCCCGTAGTCCAGCACGGCGACGTGGTCGGAGATCCCCATCACGACCTTCATATCGTGTTCGATCAGGAAGATCGTGGTGCCGCGATCGCGGATCTCTCGGATGACCTGTGACAGCTCAACCTTCTCCTGCGGGTTGGTGCCGGCTGCCGGCTCGTCAAGTAGCAGCAGCTTGGGCTCACTGGCGAGCGCCCGGGCGATCTCCAGGCGCCGCTGCAACCCGTAGGGCAGGTTGCGGGCAAGCTCGTACTGTCGTTTCAGCAGCCCCAACGTATCGAGATGGTGGCGGGCGGCCTCCACCGAAGCTTTCTCCTCCCGCCGCTCGGACCGGGTGCGGAACACAGAGCCCCAGTACGTCGCGCGCATGCGGCAATGCCGGCCGACCAGCACGTTGTCCAGTGCGCTCATGTTCCCGAAGAGCCGGATATTCTGGAAGGTGCGGGCGATGCCGCGGGCGGTCACGCTGTGCGGCTTCAGACCGCTGGTGGGCACGCCCTCGAGAATGACGTCCCCCGAAGTGGGCGCGTAGAAGGCGGTGATCATGTTGAACACCGTGGTCTTGCCGGCGCCATTGGGGCCGATGAGGCTGGTGATGCTCCCCGCCTCGACCTCCAGGTCGAGGTCGTTGACGGCCACCAGGCCGCCGAACGTCTTGGTCAAGTGGCTGAGCTGGAGCAACGCCATCGCTACAGCTGCCGCAGATCGGCTGCGGCTTCTACGTGGGGCAGGCCGGTGCCGTCGTCCACCGTCTCGGCCAGCTCGGCCTGCCGCTGCTGGCTGGGCAGCAGTCCCTGTGGCCTGAAGGTGATCATGAGCACCAGGATCACGCCGAAGATCAGCACACGGAGAGACGCCAGCTGGCTGGACAGGAAGTACGGGAGGCCGATCGCAACCGCACCCACGGCGGCGCCCTGGATGCTGCCCATCCCGCCGACGACAACCATGCACAGGACCAGGACTGACAGAAAGAGCTGGAACGATTCTGGCGCGATGACGTGGGAGCCGGCGGCGAAGACCGCTCCCGCCATGCCGCCGAAGAACCCACCCGACGCATAGGCCAGGAGTTTGAGATTGCGGGTGTGGATACCAGCCACCTCGGCCGCAACCTCGTCTTCGCGGATGGCGGTCCAGGCTCGGCCCACACGCGACGTCGCCAGCCGGGCGACGAAGAACACGGTGATCACGATCAGCAGCAGGACCAGGTAGTAGTAATTCAGGAAGGGCGGTATGGAGATCGGCCCTATGTGGTTGGCGATGTCGCCGAAGCTGTATCCGCCGATGAACATGTCATCGATCCGCACCACCCCGTTGGGGCCATTGGTGATGTTGACCGGGGTATCCAGGTTCTGCGCAAAGATGCGTGTGATCTCGCCGAACCCCAGCGTGACGATCGCCAGGTAGTCGCCGCGCAGGCGAAGCGTCGGAATGCCGATCAAGACGCCGAAGCCGGCAGCCGCCAGGCCGGCGATGGGAAGCATGACCAGCATCGAGATGTGGACCCCGGAGCCCACGGTTGCCGGGACCAGGAAATGGAAGGTGGCGTGCAGCGTTTCGCCCAGCTGGGGCGAGGCGAATATGCCGTATACGTAGGCGCCGACGGCGAAGAATGCAACATACCCCAGGTCGAGTAGCCCGGTGTAGCCAACGACGATATTGAGGCCGATCGCCAGCAGGACATACAGCTCCACGTTGTATGTGACTGTCAGGTAGTAGCCCCCGGTGAGCATTTCGACCAGGGGCAGAATCAATGCGATGGCAAGCAGGACCCGCACGTCCCTCAAGGGCCGGCGCCCGGCGAGTCCAGGCAACCTCACGTGCGGAATCGAGACCCGTAAGCCCCTCTTGGCCAGGATCCGGATGGCCAGGTAAAGGCCGCCAAAGACGGCCACCTGCCAGCAGAGGACGAGCAGGGAGCCGAAATTGAGCCCGCCCACGGGGTAGTCGCCGAAGGGGCCGTGCAGCAGAAACTCGAGTGCCTTCAGCACGTTCATGCTCGCTCACTCACCCGCTCCCTGAGGATGCCGGACGGGCGGAAGACCAGGATCAGGATCAGGAGTGCGAATGCGAACACGCTCTGATACGAGGACGAGAAGAAGCCGCAGCTTATGTTGCTGATGTAGGCCGCGCCCAGCGCCTCGGCGAGTCCCAGGAAGAAGCCTCCCAGCATCGCCCCCGGGATGTTCCCGATCCCGCCGATGACTGCCGCGGTGAACGCCTTGAGGCCGAGCAGGAAGCCGATCGAGTTGCTGGTCGAGTAGTTGAGCACCCAGAGCAGGCCGGCGGCGCCCGCCAGCGCCGAGCCGATAACAAAAGTGAAGGAGATCACGCTGTCAAGATTCACGCCCATCAATGCCGCCGCCTCGCGGTTCTGGGCCACCGCGCGCATGCCGCGCCCCAGCCGGGTGCGCCGCACCAGGAACTGAAGGCCCACCATCATCAGGATTGACGAAATGACCATCAAAACCTGCACGTTGGTGACGCTGACATAGCCATAGATCGGCCACTCGCCGCGGATGAGCGTCGGCAGCGCGTGGTTGCGGTCGCTGACATATGTCGTCACCCAGGCCTCGAGGACGAAGCTCACGCCGATGGCGCTGATCAGCGGCGCCAGCCGGGGTGCGTTTCGCAGCGGGCGGTAGGCGATCTTCTCGATCGCGAACCCCAGCGCCGCACACGCCACCATGGCCAGTACCGTCCCCAGGAGCAGGACCGCCAGCAGGAGTGGGAAGGTCATCTCAGGGCCGGCGTGGGTGGCCTGGACGACGCCGAAGATGATGAACGTGCCGATCATGAACACGTCGCCGTGCGCGAAGTTGATCAGCTCCAGCACGCCATAGACCATGCTGTAGCCGAGGGCGATGAGAGCGTAGATGCTGCCCAGGGCGATGCCGTTAATGAGTTGCTGCAGCACCCCCTCGGGGGTGATGCCCGACGTCAGTAGATCGAAGCAGTGCTCCATTCACCACCCAACTAAGGAGATGGACAGGCCGCGCGGCCTGCCCATCTCATGATTCTGCCCGGTCTGTCTAGCTTGTGGGGTTGTGCGTGGTCACCGGCTTGAACGGCTTCCAGTCGCCGCCAGTGAACTTCCAAATCGTGAAAACGGTGTCGATGACGTCGCCCTTGCTGTTGAAGGAGATCGTTCCGCTGATGCCCTTGTAGTCCTTGGTGGCGCCGATGTCAGCGATGATCTTGGCCTTGTCGGGGCCGTCCTTCTTGAGCGCGGCGATGATGATGTTCGTGGCGTCGTAGGCCTGGGGCGCGTACTGGAACACGTCCTGGTTGAACTTCGCCTTGTACTTGGCCTGGAAGTCGGTGAGCGAGCTGACAGCAGGGCCTCCGTTGGAGGCGAAGGCTCCGTCACCGGATGCCCCTGCCAGGTCCTTGAAATCGGAGTTCTGCCAGCCGTCGCCGCCCGCGATCGGGATGTTCAGGCCAAGGTCCTTGGCCTGCTTCGCGAATGGGCCGGCCTCCTGCGAGTACCCGCCGTAGTAGATGGCGTCCGGGTTCTTGCCCTTGATCGTCGTCAGCTGCGACTTGAAGTCACCGCCCGGGCCGGCGGTGACGTGCTCGGTGGCCACCACCGTGCCACCGTCCACAGGGATCTGAGTGGCCGCGGCAGCCGCAAGACCCGCACCGTACGTGCTCTTGTCGTCGACCACCGCTATGTTCTTGCAGCCCAGCGTCTTGACGAGAAGGTCGGCTCCGATCGGACCCTGCTGGTCGTCACGTCCGATGACGCGGAATGAGGAGATCGGCGTGGGCTGCTGGTCCGTGTACTTGGGGTTGGTGGCTGAAGGCGAGATCTGGGCGATGCCGTTGTCGTGGTAGATCTTCTGAGCCGCGATGCTCGCGGTGGAGAAGATGCCGCCGACGACGGCCACGACCTTGTCGTCCGCCAGCTTCTGTGCGGCGGTCTGTGCACCAGCCGCGGTGGCATCAACGTCGTCCTGGGCGTCGACCTCCAGGGTGTATGGCGTGCCATTGAAGGTGAAGCCCCCGCCCGCGTCGTCGATAGCCATCTGCACGCCGTTCTTGGCGTCAATCCCGTAGTTCTTCGAGCTTCCGGCGAGCATGCCCTGGAAACCGATCTTGACGACCGCCCCGCCCACGGTTGCGGGAGCCGCCACCATGTCGGCGGCGTTCGCCAGGCTGGGAGCGCCAACTGAGCCCCCGAGCGCTGTCGCATTCAGATTGGTGCAGCCTGTCGTGCCAGCACTGCTGGACGACCCGCAGGCCGCCAGGCCGACAACCGCGCCGGCCGCAAGAGCCAGCCCTTTTCGTAGATGCATAAACCTCATCCTCCGTGGCTATCACCCCGAACAGGCGATCAGCAGCCCCTTTTGTATCACGGCTGCAAGATGTCGGGCCAGCGGAGGGCTGCGAGTCCCCCGAGTTCGACGCCATATTGGCGGGGCAACCGCTGGGGGGGTACACGGGGGGTCTACCCCCGTGCGTATACTTGCTGTCGCTCTGGCGCGGACTGGCGGCGCCCGCGCGCCATCAATCAGTGGAGGGAGCCCCTTGGCCGAGATCCCCGAGAGGGTGAAAACCCGCACCCAGCTGGTCGAGGAGGCCATCAACGCCGCCCTCGAGCGGGAGTGGCCAAAGGCCCTGGAGCTCAACGAGGAGATCGTTGAACGCTTCGGTGTCGACGAGGAGACCCACAACCGCCTGGGCAAGGTCCACACCGAGATGGGCAAGATGGACGACGCGCTGACCTCGTACAAGGCCACCCTCGAGCTGAACCCCCTCAACGGGATCGCGATCAAGAACGTGAACCGCCTGGAGTCCCTGATCGAGGAGAAGGCCGACCTGCCCAAGGCGCAGTCGGCCGTCGACGTCGGGCTGTTCGTCGAGGAGATGGGCAAGACGACCCTCGCGGCGGTGGTCCTTGACAAGGGCTTCGACGCCGACATCCTGGCGGCGGGCGACGTGGTCAAGCTGGTCGCCGCGGGCGAGACGCTGAAGGTGGCCACCGCCTCCGGTGCCGCGATCGGGCACGTGGAGGCCAAGCTGGCGCGGCGGGTGCTCAAGTTCATCGAGGGTGGCAACGAGTACACCGCCGCGGTGGCCACCAGCGACAGCAAGAGCGTGCGGATCATCATCCGCGAGACCAAGCAGGCGCCGGAGTTCGCCGGCGTGCCCTCCTTCCCTGTCCGCAAGGGCCAGGACTTCCGCGCCTACGCCAAGGACTCGCTCCTGCGCGACGCCGACGGCGACAGCCTGGATGACGGCGACGACGCGGACGGCGACGACGCGGAAGAGCTCGACGGCCTCCACCCGGTGATCCCGGGGCTGGAGGACGCCAGCGATGAGAGCGACGACGACTCCGACAGCGACGACAACTACTAGGCCTTCGAGGGGCTGATGCAGGGGCGGGGGGCGGTTGTCATCACCGGCGCCTCCACGGGCATCGGCGAGGCCAGCGCAACCAGGCTGGCGGCGGCCGGGCACCTGGTTTTCGCGGGGGTGCGCAAGCAGGCGGACGCCGACCGCCTGGCCAGCGCCAGCCTGCCCAACCTGCGGCCACTGATGATCGACGTGGCCGACAGCGCCTCGATCAAGGCTGCCGCCGCCGATGTCGAGGCAGCCGTCGGCGACGCCGGGATCGCCGGCCTGGTCAACAACGCGGGACTGTCGCTGGGCGCGCCGCTGGAGTTCCAGGACATGGACGAGGTCCGCTCGATGATCAACGTCAACGTGGTCGGCCTGATCGAGACCACGCAGGCGTTCATGCCGCTGATCCGCCGCGGGGGCGGCCGGGTGGTGTGCATCAGCTCGATCGGCGGCCGGGTGGCGACGCCGTTCGTGGCGGTGTACTCGGCCAGCAAGTCGGCGGTCACCGCGCTCTGCCATTCGCTCCGCCTGGAGCTGCGGCCGTGGGGCATCAAGGTCATCTGCATCGAGCCCGGCTCGATCGCCACCCCGATCTGGGACAAGGGCCTGGAGGAGTTCCAGGCGGCGATGGCAAAGATGCCCCCGGAGGCGCTGGAGTACTACGGGCCGTTCACCGGCCGGATGCAGGAGATCACGAAGGAGATCGCCCGCCGCGGCATCCCCGCCTCGCGCGTCGCCGAGGTGGTCCAGGAGGCGCTCAGCGCGCCCCGGCCCCGCGCGCGGTACCTGGTCGGCGCCGACGCGAAGGCCCAGTCGGTCGTCGGCCGGCTGCCGGACCGGGCGCGGGACGAGCTCCTCGCTCGCTACATCGGGATCCCCACCAAGAGCTAACCCCCGGGCCGCGCGTCCCAGAGGCGGACGACGTTGCAGTCGCTGACACGACGCTCCCAGACGAGGCCGTAGCCCGCCCCGCGGAGGCTCGACTCGAGTGCGTCGTTATCGACGTTGACGTGGTACGGGTAGCACGACGTCCCCGTGATGACGGCAGCGGGCCTGCTGTCGAGCGAGGTCAGCCGGACGTTGACCGCGTACGTTGGCACGTTCACCGTCGCCGACCGGTGGCGCACGGCCAGCTCATGGTTCACCCCGTTGGCGTTGACCAGCGGGTCGTCGCGGAACACCACCACCGAGTTGCCCTGCATCGCATCGACCAGCGCCGCGAGCAGGGCGCTCGAGCGATCCTGCGGTAGCGGGACGCCGCGGGCCGCCAGCGTGGCGTCGTTCTCGTACGGCGGGACCCCGACGAAGGTGGCCAGCTGCGCCGGGCGTACGCCCGCCGGCAACGCCATCGCCAGGACGCTCGCGGCGATCAGAAGCCCGCCGCCGACCGCCACCACCCGCCGTCCACCCGCCGCCCGGGCCGCCGCCAGGATGAGGACCAGCATTGCGGGGACCAGGACCGGCAGGTCAAAGGCGGTGCCGTGCGACGCCACCGCGCCGAGGACCACTAACACCGCCGCGAACGAGATCACGACGACCCCGCCAAGCTCCCCCCACCCGGCCGCTCCCGGGCCTGGCCGGCCTGGTCGCCGCCGGACCCCTCCAACGGCCCAGGTCCCGACCACGACGGCGAGGAACAGGACCGTCGCCGGTCCCGCCTCCTTCAGCGACCACGCCAGCCGGTCCATCCCGGGGATGCCCTTGCGGGCGACGGGCCCCACGCCGAACTCCTTGACCGTCGACAGCCATTGCCAGGCGGCCGGGCCGCTGACCACCCACCACGGCCCGGCCACCAGCAGCGCGGCGGCGGCGGCGATCGCCATGTTGCGGGCGCGGCGGCGGGTGAGCCGGGGTCCCCGGCTCGTGAGGCTGACCACCACGACGCCGGCCGCCAGCCCGGCCACGTACACCGGCGCCATCGAGCGGCTCAGCGCCAGCATCCCGGCACAGACCCCGACCAGGGCGCTCACGCCCGTCCGCTCGAACCACCCCGACTGCAGCAGCAGCAGCACAAAGGCCATCGCGGCCAGCGTGGCCAGCAGCGCCATGTGCACCATCAGCGACCAGGCCAGGACTGGCGGCGCAAGGCAGACGACAGCGGCCGCGCCGGCCGCCACCCCGGGGCTGGCAAACCTTCGTGCCAGCAGGTAGGTCACCAGGCACAGCGCCAGCAGGATGGGCAGCTGCACCAGCACGGCAACGTCCGGCCCAAAGCCGGACAGGGGCGCCGCCAGCGTGGGGAGGACCGGGGCGTCCTGCCCCGTCGCCAGGAACGCGCGCACGAAGGCGCCCGGGTGTCCCCCCGCCAGCGGCTGCCAGAGTGAGCGGGCGAGGGAGGTGTAGAGG